>NZ_CP157484.1:4430000-4798750 GCF_045348435.1 Alsobacter sp. KACC 23698
CTCCACCATGCAGGTGACCTTCGTCCCCGAGAACGTCACCACCCGGCCAAAGACGGCCGCGACCGCCCGCCAGGCGGCCCCGCCCCAGGAAGAGAGGCTCGTCACCGTCAAGCGCGGCGAGACGCTGGAGCAGGTCCTGCGCGCCAACGGGGCGACCCTGGCGGAGGTCCGGTCCATCCAGCTCGCGCTCGCGTCCCGCCTCAGGGAGGCGCCGGTCAAGGAAGGCCAGCGGCTGAAAATCCTGTTCGCGCCCGCCGCCAAGGGCGTCGCTCCCGTGCTGCGCGTGATGATCTATGACGGCGAGACCATCGTGGCCATCGCGGCGCTGAGCGACCGCAACGACTTCGTCTCCGTCGCCCCGCCGCAGGCCGAGACGCCCGTCTCCAGCGAGGACGACGAGACCGAGGACCAGCCGGGCGGGATCCGCCTCTATGACAGCCTTTACGAGACGGCGCTCAAGCACGACATCCCGCGCGCGGTCGTCGACCAGTTCGTCAAGATCTCGTTCTACGACTTCGACCTGCAGCGCCGGGTGTCGGGCGGCGACAGCTTCGAGGTGTTCTACTCCGAGGACGAGGAGAACGAGGGCAAGCCGGAGGTGCTCTACGCTTCGCTTTCGGTGTCGGGCCAGCAGAAGCGCTATTACCGCTTCCAGCTCGGCGACCAGAACGTCGTCGATTTCTTCGACGAGCAGGGCAAGTCGAACCGCAAGTTCCTGGTCCGCAAGCCGATCGCCGAGGGCGTGCTGCGCTCCACCTTCGGCATGCGCTACCACCCCATCCTGCGCTATTCGCGCATGCACAACGGCGTCGACTGGGCCAACAAGGTCGGCACCCCGATCGTCGCCGCGGGCGACGGCCGGGTGCGGCTGGCCGGCTGGGAGTCGGGCTACGGGCGCCGGGTCGAGATCGAGCATCAATACGGGTTCGTGACGACCTACAATCACATGTCGGGCTTCGGCAAGGGCATCAAGGAGGGCGTGCGGGTGCGCCAGGGCCAGGTGATCGGCTTCCTGGGCAGCACCGGCCTCTCCACCGGGCCCCACCTCCACTACGAGGTGATGATCAACGAGAACCTGGTCGACCCGCTCACCATCAAGCTGCCGCGCAACCGTGAGCTGGACGCGCAGCAGCTCAGCGCTTTCCAACGCGAACGCGAGCGGATAGACGAGCTCATCCGCAAGGCGCCGGGCGCCACGCGGGTCGCCGAGCGCGCGCAGCGCTGATCCCCACCGGTCGGCGCCGCGCGGCGCGGGGCGGCGCGAAGGCCCCCGATGCTGCACGTCCTCACCGTCGTCCTGCCCGTCTTCGGCCTTCTGGGCCTCGGCTACGTCTCGCGCGCCACGGGCTATCTGGGGGACCGGGCCGGCGAGGGCCTGTCGGACTTCGTCTTCGCCATTGCGATCCCGGCGCTGATCTTCAAGACGCTGACCGCGGCCCAGCTTCCCGAGGCGCAGCCCTGGGGCTATTGGCTGTCCTATTTCGGCGGCGTCGTTGTGGTGTGGACGCTCGGCGCGCAAATCGCGCGGCGGTTCTTCGCCGTGTCGCATGTGGAGGGCGTGGTGGCCGGCTTCACGGCGGCCCAGTCCAACACGGTGCTGGTCGGGATCCCGCTGATCCTGGAGGCCTATGGGCCGGAAGGGGCCGTGCCGCTCTTCCTGCTGGTCGCCATCCACCTGCCGATCATGATGACGACCGCGACCGTGCTGGCGGAGGGACGCGGCGTGCCGCTGCGCCGCATCGTCCGCCAGCTCGTCATGAACCCGCTCCTGATCGCCATCGCGGTCAGCGTCCTCGCCCGCCAGGTCGGGGCTCCCCTCCCGGGCGCGTTGAAGACCATCGTCGACATGCTGGGCGCGGCGGCCGGCCCTTGCGCGCTCTTCGCCATGGGGATCGCGCTCCGACGCTACGGCGCGGGCGACGAGCCGCTGCTCTCGGTGGCGCTGACGGCGCTGAAGCTCATCGTCCACCCGCTGGTCGTGCTGGTGCTGGCGACGCGCGTGTTCACGATGCCGAATGTCTGGGCGGGGGTGGCGGTGCTCTTCGCCGCCATGCCGTGCGGGGTGAACGCCTATCTGTTCGCCGAGCGCTATCGCACCGGCGTGGCCATCTCGTCCGGCGCGATCGCGATCTCGACGGCGCTGTGCGTGCTGAGCTCCGCCTTCTGGCTGGCCGTCATGGGGATCCGGTGAAGCCGAGCCGGCGCCGGACCTCCCTTGCGCTCACCCCCTCGGCCCGAAGCGCCCGCAGGGCGGTGGAGCCCAGCGACTTGGAGAGCTTGCGCCCGTCCGGCCCGAGCAGCAGGGCGTGATGGTGGTAGACAGGCGTCGGCCAGCCCAGCAGAGCCTGCAGGAGGGCGTGCGCGTGCGTCGCCTCGCGCAGGTCCTCTCCCCGCACCACATGGGTGACGCCCTGCAGGGCGTCGTCATGCGTGACCGCCACATGGTAGCTGGCCGCCACGTCCTTGCGGCCGATCACGACGTCTCCCCAGCGCGCCGGATCGGCGGGAACGCGGCGCTGGTCTCCGGCCGCCGGATCCCATGCGTCCCACCCCGGCGCCGCCCCGCCGCCTCGCGCCAGGATGCGCCGGAGCGCCTCGTCCGTGGCCAGGCGGAGGGCGTGCGGCTCGCCCGCGGCGACGCGTCGGCGCCGCTCCGCGTCGGAGAGCTGGCGGCACGGCCCGGCGTGCAGCGGCGCGCCGTCGGGATCGCGCGGCCACGCCGCGCCGCCCGCCTCGCGCTCGGCGACAAGGCGCGCCGTGAGGCCCCGCGTGCAGAAGCACGGATAAGCGAGACCCTCCCGCTGCAAGGTCGCGAGCACGGCGGCGTAGTCGGCGATGTGCTCCGACTGGCGCCGCGGCGGCTCGGCGAAGTCGAGGCCCAGCCAGGCCAGGTCCTCCCGGATGGCGCGCTCGAACTCCGGCCGGGACCGGCCCGGGTCGATGTCCTCGATCCGAAGCAGCAGGCGTCCGCCGAGGCGGGAGGCGAGCTGCGCGTTCAGCAGCGCGGAGGCCGCATGGCCGAGATGCAGCAGCCCGTTCGGGCTGGGGGCGAAGCGGAATACGGGTTGCGGGCCGGCCAGCGGCGTTCTCCCATGCGCGACGAAGCGTCGACCAGACCTAGAGCATGCTGCGAAAAGGTGGAAACCGGCTTTTCGCACCACAGCATGCGAGCGCCAGGAGACGGGGGCATGCTGTGTTGTCCCCGAAACACAGAAGGCCCCAGGACGCCTCGCCCGGAAACGCAAAACCGAGTCGCCCCGCCATGCGCATGATCGACACGCCCGAGACGCTCGCGACGGCCCTGGACGCTCTGGTCGAGGCCGACCCGGCTTTGGCGCCGCTGCGAGCGGCGGTCGGCCCCGTGTCGCCCCGCCGGCGGCCGCCCGGCTTCGGCGGGCTCTGCGCCATCGTGATCGGCCAGCAGGTCTCCACCGCCAGCGCGGCGGCGATCTGGACGCGCTTTTCGGCCCGCTTCGACCCGCCGGCCCCCGGCCCGATCCTGGAGGCGAGCGACGAGGACCTGCGCGCCTGCGGGTTCTCGGCCGCCAAGATCCGGACCGTGCGGGCCATCGCCGAGGCGGCGCTGGGCGGCCGGCTTCCCCTGGACGCCCTGGGCGACATGGCGGCGGACGAGGCGCATGCGCTGCTGTGTTCGGTGAAGGGCGTCGGCCCCTGGACGGCGGACGTCTACCTGCTGTTCTGCCTTGGCCATCCCGACGCCTTTCCGGCCGGAGACCTCGCCTTGCAGGAGGCCGCGCGACTGGGCTTCGGCCTTGCCATCCGGCCGGGTCCGGCCGACCTTGCTGCGCTGGCGGAGCGCTGGCGTCCCCTGCGGGGCGCGGCCGCGACGCTGCTCTGGGCCTATTATCGGGTGACGAGAGGGCGCGACGTTGCCCCGCCCGGCGACCGCGACCGGCTCGGGGCCGGCGGCTGAAAGGATGCACGATGCCGACCAGGATCGACGGACCGCGGCTGCCGCCGCTCTCGGGGATCTCCAGGCAACTCGTCGTACTGCTGCACGGCTACGGGGCGGACGGGCGGGACCTGATCGACATCGCCGACGAATGGCGCGGCTGGCTGCCGGACGCGGCCTTCGCCTCCCCGCATGCGCCGGAGCCGTGCGGCGAGGCCCCGACCGGGCGCCAGTGGTTTCCCCTCTCGCGGCGCGATCCGCATGAGCTCTGGGCCGGCGTCTGCGGCGCCAGGCCGGCGCTGGACGATTTCCTCGACGCCGAGCTGGCCCGCTGCGGGCTGGACGATTCGCGGCTCGCCCTCGTCGGATTCAGCCAGGGGACCATGATGGCGCTGCATGCCGGCCTGCGCCGGCCCCGGGCGCCGGCCGCCATCGTGGGCTATTCCGGCATGCTGGTCGGCCCGGAGCGGCTGGCCGAGGAGGCCGCCTGCGCGCCGCCCGTCCTGCTCGTTCACGGCGACCAGGACCCCGTGATCCCGGTCCAGGCGCTGTTCGCCTCCGCGATCGGGATGGCCAAGGCCCGGCTGCCCTGCCAATGGCACCTGTCCTTCGGGCTCGAGCACAGCATCGACCAGGAGGGCCTGCGGCATGGCGGGCTGTTCCTGGCCCAGGCCTTCACGGGGCGCACGCCCGCCGCCTGAGCCGCCCCCTTTGCGCGGCCGCCGGCCGCCGCTACCGTGCCCCGGTCAGGTTCTGGAGAGCGTCCGATGTCGCCGTTCACGTTCAACACGGCCAAGTCCATCGTCTTCGGCGACGGCGTCATCGCCAGGCTGGGCGACATCGCCGCCCGGGAGGCGGGCCGGCGCGTCGCGCTCGTCACCGATGCGGGGATCATGCGCTCCGGCCTGATCGAGAGGGCGCTGGCGCCCCTGCGGGCGGCCGGCGTCGAGGCGAGCGTGTTCGACGCGGTCGTGGCCGACCCGCCCGAGGACGTCGTCCTCGCCGCCGTCGAGGCGGCCCGGGACTTCGGCGCCACCGGCGTGATCGGGCTCGGCGGCGGATCGTCGATGGACGTGGCCAAGCTGGTCGCCCTGCTGGCGGGCGGCGGCGAGAGCCTCGCCGACATCTACGGCGTCGGCCTCGCCCGCGGGCCGCGCCTGCCCCTGATCCTCGTCCCGACCACCTCCGGCACGGGCTCGGAGGTCACCCCCATCTCGATCGTCACCACGGGCGAGAACGAGAAGAAGGGCGTGGTCTCCCCGGCGATTCTGCCCGACGTGGCGCTGCTGGATCCCGAGCTGACCTTCGGCCTGCCGCCCCACGTCACCGCCGCCACCGGCATCGACGCCATGGTGCATGCGATCGAGGCCTATGCGTCGGCGTCCCCCAACAACAATCCGCTGTCGCGCATGCTCGCCCGCCAGGCGCTGCAATTGCTCGGCCGATCCCTGCTGGCCGCCGTGCAGGACGGCGCAGACGCCGCGGCGCGCGGCAACATGCTGCTGGGGGCCATGCTGGCCGGCCAGGCCTTCGCCAACTCGCCGGTGGCGGCCGTGCACGCCCTCGCCTATCCGATTGGCGGGCGCTACCACGTGCCACACGGGCTCTCCAACGCGCTCGTGCTGCCCCACGTGATCCGCTTCAACGCGCCCGCGGCCGCGCCCCTCTACGCCGAGATCGCCGCGGACCTCTTCCCCGAGCTGGCCGAGGTCCCCGAAGCGGCGCGGGCCGACGCCTTCGCGGAGGCGCTCGGCGGGCTGGCCCCGGCCTGCCGCCTGGAGTCGCGCCTGCGCGACGTCGGGATCCCGCAGGAGGCCCTGCCGACGCTGGCCGCCGACGCCATGCGCCAGACGCGCCTGCTGGTCAACAATCCGCGCCCCCTCACCGAGGCGGACGCGCTCTCGATCTACAGGCAGGCCTGGTGACCTCCGTGACTGCTCCCGCCCCTGCGCGCCCGGCGCGCCCGACCCGGTCGCATTTCCGCCGCTTCGCCACGATCCCGACCCGCTGGGCCGACAACGACGTCTACGGCCACGTCAACAATGTCGTCTATTACGCTTGGTTCGACACGGCCGTGAACGGCTGGCTGGTGGAGCGCGGATTCCTGGACATCGCCGGGGGCGCGATCATCAACCTCGTGGTGGAGACCGGCTG
Organism: Alsobacter sp. KACC 23698; assembly: GCF_045348435.1. Lineage (GTDB taxonomy): Bacteria > Pseudomonadota > Alphaproteobacteria > Rhizobiales > Beijerinckiaceae > Alsobacter. The sequence continues at coordinate 4,436,068 of NZ_CP157484.1, forward strand.
CCGCTATTTCGAGAGCGTCGCTTTCCCGGACAGCGTGGAGATCGGGTTTTCGGTCGAAAAGCTCGGGACCAGTTCGGTCACCTACGGGCTGGGCGTGTTCCGCGCCGGCCAGGAGGTCGCCTCCGCGCATGGGCGATTCGTCCATGTCGCGGTCGACCGCGCCACGCAGCGCCCCGTCCCGATCCCCGCCCCGATGCGGGAGGCCCTGGAAGAGCTGCGCGTCTAGGGCGCATCCGCCTCCGGCCGCGGCGCCGTGGTGACGATCCAGACGCCCGCCAGGATCACGGCGGCTCCCGCCAGGTCGCGCAGGCTCACGGTCTCGCCGATGAAGATCACGGCCAGCAGCGTCGCCCAGACCGGCAGCAGATAGCCGATCATGGCCGCGCGGGTCGGCCCCGCCCGGCGGATGAGCGTCATGAAGATGGTGATCGGGATGGCGGTGGCCACGAGCCCTAGCGCCAGCAAGGACGGCAGGTTCGCGGCGATCTGGCCCGCCGCCGCGTCGCGCGTGAAGGCCAGCGCGAGCGAGGTCGCCGCCAGCGCCGAGACGGTCTGCTGCCCGAGCGCCATCCGGGCCGGCTCCACGTCCCGCACGGTCCGGGCGTAGACATTGCCGATGGCGTAGCTGAGCGACACCGCCGCCATCGCCAGCATGCCGAGCGCGCCGGCGTCGGCGTCCAGGAAGGCGGCGGGCCCGATCAGCACCGCCATGCCGACGAAGCCGATGGCGACGCCCACCATCCGCCGCACCGTGAGCCGCTCCTCCGCGAAGGCGAAATGCGAGATCACCGCCACCATCAGGGGGCCGGAGGCCTGGATCATGGAGCTCAGCCCGGCCGTGATCTGCGCCAGCGCATAGGCGGTGAGCACGTTGGGCAGCCACCCGTTGAGGGTGCCCAGCATCAGCCAGGGCGCCATCTCGTTGCGCCGCGGAACGGGGCTCTGGCCCCGCAGCACGAACCACGCCGAGAGCGCCAGGGCCGCCACCCCGGCCCGGCTCGCGGCGACCACGAACGGGTGCACCCCGACCGCGAGCTTCATGAACAGGAAGCCCGAGGACCACAGCAGCGAGCAGGCCAGCAATCGCCCGATCAGGGAGGCGTTGGACAGCGGCGCGACGGCGGCCACGTCAGGCGCCGACCAGGTCGATCAGGGCCGGGATCAGCGGCTCGTCGGCGGGCGGCATCGGGTAGTCGCGCAGCCTGTTCGGCCGCACCCATTTGAGGGCCTGGTGCTCCTTCTGGATCACCAGCCCCTCCCACCGCTTGCACGCCCAGAGCGGCATCAGCAGCTGGAACGTCTCGTAGGTGTGGCTCGCGAAGGTCAGCGGCGCGAGGCAGGCCTCCTTCACGGCGATCCCGAGCTCCTCGTTCAGTTCGCGGATCAGCGTTTCCTCGGGGCGCTCGCCGGGCTCGACCTTGCCGCCCGGGAATTCCCACAGGCCGGCGAGCTGCTTGCCTTCGGGCCGCTGGGCGATCAGGACGCGCCCATCGGCGTCGATGAGGGCGCAGGCGGCGACGAGGACGATCTTCACGGCGGCGGCTCCAGGCGGGTTTCGCCGCGCGCTTATAGGGCATTTTTCGCGCCGTGGCGTCCCGTACGGCGCAGGCCGGAGCCCGCGCCTATTTGCCCGAGAGGATCGCCTCGACCGTCTCGTCCTCCTTGACGGTCACCTCGTCATACATGGCCCCGCCGCGCAGGAAATACTCGTCCTCCGGCAGCCAGACGAGCGTCGTGGAGACGATGTAGCGGCCCGCCTTGACGTCCTCGAACTTGAAGGACCCGTCCTTGTGGGCCTTCTGCTTGCGCATGAGCTCGGCGTAGACAGGGTCGGCCGGCGCCACCGACCGTCCCAGGAAAGCGCGGTTATAGTGTTTTTCGCCGAACAGCTTGCCGAAACGCTCCCTCGCGTAAGGCGTGGCCGGGATGAGGTAGACCCACTCGCCGCCGGCGGTGACGAAATTCCCGTTCGGCTTGCGCAGGAAGGCGCTGCCTTTGACCGTCCCGGTCCCCGGCGCGAGTTGCGCCTTGGCCTGCGCCGCCATGGCGTCGTCGAAGGACGTCTCGATCGGCTGCTGGGCCATGCAGCCGCCCAGCAGCAGGGCGACTGCGCAGAAGATCACCGGAAGTTTCGACATGCCAGGCTCCTCGACGGGAGCTTGGGCGGACTCTCCGGCGAGGACAACACAAGCTTGGCGCTAGCCGGGTTGCGCCCGCCGCCTCAGCTGCGGTAGTCGCCGTTGATCTCGACATACTCCTTGGTGAGGTCGCAGGTCCACACCGTCGCCCTGCCGCTCCCCAGCCCGATGTCGACCCGGATGTCGATGTTCTGCCCCTCCATATACGCGGAGACCTTCTCCTCGTCATAGGCCATGTCGCGAGCGCCGTTCACCGCCACGCGATGTGGGCCGAAGGAGATCGCGAGCCTGTCGCGGTCGGCCGGTTCGCCCGCCTTGCCGACGGCCATCACCACCCGGCCCCAATTGGCGTCCGCGCCCGCAATGGCGGTCTTCACCAGCGGCGAGTCCGCGATCGACTTGGCGATGCGGCGCGCCGAGGAGGCGCTCACCGCGCCCTCCACGGTGACGCCGACGAAGTGGCGCGCGCCCTCGCCGTCCTTCACCACCTGGTGGGCGAGGTCCAGGAGCACGCCGTCCAGCGCCTTGCGGAAGCCGGCGAGCCGCCGGTCCGAGGCCTCGTCGATGCGCGGGCAGCCCTTGGCCGCGGCGGCCCCGGTGGCGAACAGCATCAGCGTGTCGGAGGTGGAGGTGTCGCTGTCGACCGTGATGGCGTTGAACGAGCCCTTCACCGAGCGCGACAGCATCGCCTGCAGGGCCTCGGCGGCGATCGGCGCGTCCGTGAACACGAAGGACAGCATGGTGGCCATGTCGGGCGCGATCATGCCCGCGCCCTTGGCGATGCCGCAGATCACGACCTCGACGCCGCCGATGCTGGCCTTCGCGGTCGCGCCCTTCGGATAGGTGTCGGTCGTCATGATCGCCTTGGCGGGCTCCAGCCAGGGCGCGTCGGCGGCGCGGCCGGCGCAGTCCTGCAGCACGCCCTCGAACTTGGTGGCGTCCAGCGGCTCGCCGATGACGCCCGTCGACGCCAGGAAGATCTCGTCCGGCGCGCAGCCCAGCGCCTTCGCGGCGATGTCAGCGGTGAGCTTCACGGCGGCGGCGCCGGTCTTGCCCGTGAACGCGTTGGCGTTGCCCGAATTGACCACCAGGCCGCGGGCCTTGCCGCCGGTCAGCGCCTTGCGGCACCAGTCGACCGGCGCGGAGGGGCACTTGGAGCGGGTGAACACGCCCGCCGCCGTCGTGCCCTCGGCCAGGCGCAGCAGGAGGACGTCGGTGCGTCCCTTGTAGCGGATCCCGGCGGCCGCGGTGGCGAAGGCCACGCCTTCGACGGGCGGCAGGTCCGGGAAGGACGCAGGGGCGAGCGGAGAGACGGCGGTCGCCATGACGGGCCTCGATGGGGCGATGGGGAGCGGGAGGGCCGCCGGGCCGGCGGCGGGTCCGAAGCGGGGCGGAGCCGGATGGGGAAAAGCTGTGGAGAACCGGGGGACGACCGCCCCCGGTCCTGTGGACAGGCTGGGATCAGGGCTTCTTGGGCTCGGCCGGCTTCGCGGCGTCGGCGGGCTTGGCCGCATCGGCCGGCTTGGCCGCTTCGGCGGGCTTGGCCGCTTCGGCGGGCTTGTCGAGACGTTCGACCTTGCCCTTCGAGCGCAGCGCCAGGACGATGTCGGTCTGGGCCTTGCGGGTCAGGTATTGCTGGATCTGGTCCTTGACCTCGTCGAAGGGGGGAACCGGCTTGTTCCGCTTCTCCTCCACCTTGATGACGTGCCAGCCGAACTGGCTCTTCACCGGGTCGGAGACCTGGCCGGGCTCCATCTTGAAGGCCGCGTCGGCGAATTCCGGCACCATCCGGTCCTTCGCGAACCAGCCGAGGTCGCCGCCCTCCTTGCCCGAACCCGGGTCCTTGGAGAGTTCGGCCGCCACCTTGGCGAAGTCCTCGCCCTTCTTGACGCGCTCGGCGGCCGCCTTGGCGTCCTCCTCCTTCTCCACCAGGATGTGGCGCGCGTGGATCTCCGGCTCCGGCTTCAGGTCCTTCACGGTGTCGGCGTAGAGCGCCTTCATCTTGTCTTCGCTGACGGCCTTCTTGGCCTCCTGGCCGAGATATTCGTCGAGCAGGAGCTTGTCGCGCTGGTAGGCGAGCCTCGTCTCGAAGTCGGGGTTCGACCCCACCTTGGCGTCGCGGGCGGCGCGGGCGCCGAGCTTCAGGTCGGACAGGTAGCCGACCAGATAGTCGCGCTTCGCCGGCTCGGGCATCTGCGGCATGCTGGCGCCGAGATCCTCGGAGGCCAACTCCAGGTCCCGCTCGGTGATCTTGATGCCGTCCACCGTGGCCACGACCTTGTCGGAGGCGGGGGCGGGGGCCGTCTGGGCCTGCGCGGCCACGAGCCCCAGCCCGAGCGCGACGGCCGCGAGTGTCAGGATCCTGGCCGAACTGGTGAACGGGGTGGGGCGGAATGCGTGCTTCGCGTCAATCATCAGTGTCGATTCCGGTTCGGCGCTCGGGAGCGCAGGTGGTCGCGCTTCGCTGCGCAGAAGTGGAGCATGGCGCAACGGCTTGCAAGTCGTGTTGTCGCGCCGAACCCTCTCCCTGTTTGAAAAACCCGCAACGTGACACCATCTTGACGAAGCCGCGGCGCCGCTCGGGCGGACCCCGGCGTTCCGCCTGAAAGCTTAAAGGGCCGTGCGTCTCGACGCGGATGGCGCTATAAGCCCCTCCGACAATCCCTCCCCGGCGACCGGTCCCGACCGTCTCGCCGGCTTTCGACGTTAGAAGGGTCTTCGATGTTCGGCGCACTTGCCAAGAAGGTGTTCGGCTCGGCCAACGACCGACGGCTGAAGACGTACCGTCCCCGGATCGCGGCCATCAATGCGCTGGAGGCGGAGGTCTCCGCCCTCACGGACGAGCAGCTTCGCGCCCGTACGGACGACTTCAAGCGGCAGGTGGCCGACGGCAAGAGTCTCGACGACATCCTGGAGCCTGCCTTCGCGACGGTGCGCGAAGCGGCCAAGCGCGTGCTCGGCCAGCGCCATTTCGACGTGCAGCTCATCGGCGGCATGGTGCTTCACGAAGGCTCGATCGCCGAGATGAAGACCGGCGAAGGCAAGACGCTCGTCGCCACCCTGCCGACCTATCTGAACGCCCTCAGCGGCAAGGGCGTCCACGTCGTCACCGTGAACGACTATCTGGCCCGCCGCGACGCGGAGTGGATGGGGCAGGTCTACCGCTTCCTGGGCCTCAGCGTCGGCATCATCGTGCATGGCTTGGACGACATGGAGCGGGCCGAAGCCTACGCCTGCGACATCACCTACGGCACCAACAACGAGTTCGGCTTCGACTACCTGCGCGACAACATGAAGTACGAGCTGAACCAGATGGTCCAGCGCGGACACAACTTCGCGATCGTCGACGAGGTGGACTCCATCCTGGTCGACGAGGCGCGCACGCCGCTGATCATCTCCGGCCCGCTGGACGACCGGTCCGAGCTCTACAACTCCATCGACGCCCTGCTGCCCCGGCTGGTGAAGGGCGACTACGATGTCGACGAGAAGCAGCGCGCCGTGTCCCTGACGGAGGCCGGCAACGAGCACATCGAGGAGCTGCTGGAGGGCGCAGGCCTGCTGAAGGAAGGCTCGCTCTACGACGCCGCCAACGCCACCCTGGTGCATCACGTCAACCAGGCGCTGCGCGCGCACACGCTGTTCCAGCGCGACAAGGACTACATCGTGCGCAACGGCGAGGTCGTCATCATCGACGAGTTCACCGGCCGCATGATGCCGGGCCGCCGCTATTCGGAAGGCCTCCACCAGGCGCTCGAGGCCAAGGAGCGCGTCCAGGTCCAGCCCGAGAACCAGACGCTGGCCTCGATCACGTTCCAGAACTATTTCCGTCTCTACAAGAAGCTCGCCGGCATGACCGGCACGGCCGCCACCGAGGCGGACGAGTTCCTCGACATCTACAGGCTCGAGGTCGTCGAGATCCCGACCAACCTGGCGGTCAGCCGCCTCGACGAGGATGACGAGGTCTATCGCACCGCCGCCGAGAAGGTGAAGGCGATCGTGCGCGAGATCGAGGCCGCAGCCGAGAAGGGCCAGCCCATCCTGGTCGGCACCACCTCCATCGAAAAGTCCGAGCAGCTCGCCGACTTCATGGTCGAGCAGGGCTATACGCTGATCGACTTCTCCAATCCGGCCGCCCTGGAGCCGCTCTACCGCGCCGCCCGCGACGGCAAGCCGGCCCGGACCTTCGCGGTCCTGAACGCCCGCTTCCACGAGCAGGAGGCCTTCATCGTCGCCCAGGCCGGGGTGCCCGGCGCGGTCACGATCGCCACCAACATGGCGGGCCGCGGCACCGACATCCAGCTCGGCGGCAACGCCGACATGCGCATCCGCCACGAACTGGTCGACCTGCCCGAGGGCGAGGAGCGCGACGGCCGGATCGAGGCCATCCGGGCGGAGGTCGCCGAGCTCAAGCAGAAGGCGCTCGCCGCCGGCGGCCTCTACGTGGTCGGCACCGAGCGGCACGAGAGCCGGCGCATCGACAACCAGCTGCGCGGCCGCTCGGGCCGCCAGGGCGATCCCGGGCGCTCGAAGTTCTTCCTGTCGCTGCAGGACGACCTGATGCGCATCTTCGGGTCCGAGCGCATGGACGGCATGCTGCAGAAGCTGGGCCTGAAGGAGGATGAGGCGATCATCCATCCCTGGATCAACAAGGCCATCGAGAAGGCGCAGCAGAAGGTCGAAGCCCGCAACTTCGACATGCGCAAGAACATCCTGAAATACGACGACGTCATGAACGACCAGCGCAAGGTCGTGTTCGAGCAGCGCCGCGAGTTCATGGCCGAGGAGACCGTGCGGGCCACCATCGACGACATGCGCCACGGCGTCGTCGACGACCTCGTCGCCCGCCACATCCCCGAGGCCGCCTATCCCGAGCAGTGGGACGTCGCCGGCCTCGACGAGGACGTGCAGCGCCTGCTCAACCTGGAGGTCCCGGTCAGCGACTGGGCCAAGGAGGAGGGGATCGCCGACGAGGAGATCCGCGAGCGCATCAAGGCCGCCGCCGACGAGGCCTATGAGGGGCGCATCGAGAAGAACACCGCCGAGGTGATGACCTATGTGGAGAAGCAGGTGCTGCTCCAGATGCTCGATCACCTGTGGCGCGAGCATCTCGTCACGCTGGACCACCTCCGGCAGGTCATCGGCTGGCGCTCGATGGCCCAGCGCGACCCGCTGAACGAGTACAAGCAGGAAGCCTTCGAGCTGTTCGACGGCCTGATCACGCATCTGCGCGAGCAGGTCACCGCCCAGCTGATGCGGGTGGAGGTGATGTTCGACGCCCCGCCGCAGCAGGAGCTGCCGCCCATGCAGGCCACCCATCTCGACCCGCTGACGGGCGAGAACGAGATGGCCCCCATGGACGTGCACACGCGGGCGGCCATGCAGCTTGGTTTCCAGGCGGACGAGCCGGTCCCGGCGGCGCAGCGCGATCCGAACGACCCGTCGACCTGGGGCCGCGTCGGCCGCAACGAGCCCTGCCCCTGCGGCTCGGGCAAGAAGTACAAGCACTGCCACGGCGCCATCGCCTGACCCGCGGCGCGGGCCTGCGGGCCCGCTTCGCCTCGTCGCTCCAGACATGAAAAAGGCCGGCGCGAAGCCGGCCTTTTTGCTGTGTCGGGGTCGCCCGGACCTTACTGCTGCAGCGAGGCCTGCCGCTGGGGCGGCGCGTCGGGAGCCTTGGCCTGCCGACGGGGCGGCAGCGGGGCCTTGATGGGCTGCGGCTGGGCGGGCTCGCTGGAAACCGGCGCGGAGGCCTGCTCGTCGGCGCCGACGCCGAGCCAGCGCTTGTAGAAGGGCCGTCCCTCGCTCTCGCCCGCCTTGGCCGGCGCGGCGGAGGCGGACGCGACGCCGCCTTCGGACCGGGATCCGAACAGCGAGCCGATGGCGCTGAAGGCGCCCGACGGAGCCGGGGCCGGCGCGAGCGCCGCTGCGGAGACCGGGGCCGCTGCGGCGACGGGGGCCGCCGGCTGGGCTGTCGCCACCATCCGCGGGGCCTTGCCGGCCTCGTGCGACGCGACGGCCTTGGCGGGTTCGCTCTTGGCCGGGGCCGCCTTGGCGACCGCGCTCTTCTCGACGGGCGCCTTCAAGGGCGCCGGCTCGGCCTGCGCCACCGCGACCGGGGCCTGCTTGCGCTGCCCGCGCTCGTCGACAGCGTATTCCTCGACCGCGTCGACCGCCTCGGGTCGGCTGATGTCGCCCATCGACGCCATCTTGACCGGCGTCATCGCGGCGGCCGCATAGCGGTCGTCGGAGCTGGCGGAGGCGGCGTAGCGGCCGGTGCGGTAGGACATGTGCTGGCCGCCGTCGGCGTATTGCACGCGGACCGCCGCCACGCCCTTGCTGACGAGCTCGGCGACCTTCTCCTGGTCCTGCCGGTCCTTGGCGGCCACCGCCTGGGCGATGCTCTCGTCCGTCTTGATGGCCGGGCAGGCGCCGGTCGGGTCGAGGCGCTGGGCGCCGTCGGCGTCGAACACGTATTTGCCGCCGCAATAGGCCACCTTCGGCTCTTGCTTGGTGACCTCGAAATGATCGCTGCCTTCCTTCAGGTTCTTCCAGAAGGGCATGTTCGGGTCGTGGCGGAACTTGGCGAGGTTCTCCGCCGTCATCCGGAACGGGTAGGACTGGAACTGAACCGCCTTCTGGCCCCCGTTCAGGGACTCGCGCATGACGGCGTAGATCTCCTCGATCTGCTCGTTCGTCATCGCGAAGCAGCCACGCGACGAGCAGGTCCCGTGCACCATGATGTCGCCGCCGTTGCGGCCCATGGCGCGTTCCATCGGGTTCGGATATCCGACATTGAAGCTCAGCCAGTAGGCCGAGTTCGGATTCATCTGGGCCGAGGTGACCTGGTAGAAGCCCTCGGGAACCTGACGGTCCCCTTCGCGTTTCTTGGGACCGAGCTGCCCCGACCAGCGGCAGATCGGGTAGGTCTTGATGAGCGCGTACTGGCCGGTCGAGTTCTGCTTCCAGACCTCGATCTCGGACTCCTTCTTGTAGGCGCGGATCAGGACCGGAGAACTGCGCGTCGCGCCCTGGCTCGCCATGAGGGCCAGCGTGTCGGACGGGATCGGCGCGTACGCGCGCGCCGGGTAACGTCCGGACTCGGCGTTGCAGCCCGCCAGGAACGCTCCTGCCATGCCCAGGACGGCGAGGCGGGCGAGCGGAGCGCGGGCGAAAGACGCCCGAAGCTTCGATATCTGGGACAGCGTCATCGACATCAGGCAATCCTCGAGATCGTCGTTGCGACCCCTGCGCTCGATTAGAACCGTCAACCTTTACGGAACCTTACCGGCGGTCGCAGGCTTGCGCCAGCGTGGTGAACCGAGTCTTAACAGCCTGGCGTCTGTCGCGCCTTGGCTAGAGCTTCCGGCCTACGGCCAAAAACTTCTCAGCACGTTTGGCACGAATCTCGTCCCGCGAAAAGCCCGTGAGCTGCGCCAGCTCGGCTTCGAGCGCCTGGCCGGCCGCCTGCACGGCCGCATCGGGATCGCGGTGCGCCCCGCCGGCCGGCTCGGGCACGATGCCGTCGATGACGCCGAACTTCAGCAGGTCCTGCGCGGTGATCTTCATGTTGGTGGCGGCGTCCTGCGCCCGCGCGCTGTCGCGCCACAGGATGGACGCCGAGGCCTCCGGCGACGCCACCGTGTAGATGGCGTGCTCCAGCATCAGCACCGTGTTGCAGCTGGCGATCGCCACCGCGCCGCCCGATCCGCCCTCGCCGATCACCAGCGCGACATTGGGCGCTCCCAGCGCCAGGCACGCGTCCGTGGACCGGGCGATGGCCTCGGCCTGGCCGCGCTCCTCCGCACCGATGCCCGGATAAGCGCCGGCGGTGTCGACGAAGCTAAGCACCGGCAGGCCGAAGCGGTCGGCGAGCTCCATCAGCCGGGCGGCCTTGCGGTAGCCCTCCGGCATGGCCATCCCGAAATTGTGCTTGAGGCGGGTCTCGGTGTCGGCGCCCTTCTCCTGGCCGATGACGCAGACCGACTGGCCGCGGAACCGCCCGAAGCCGCCGATGATGGCCTCGTCCTCGCCGAACACCCGGTCGCCGGCCAGCGGCGTGAAGTCCTCGATCAGGGCCGACAGGTAATCGACGAAATGCGGCCGCAGCGGATGGCGCGCCACCATGGTCTTCTGCCACGGGGTCAGGGCTGCGTAGAGGTCCTTCAGCTGGGCCCCGGCCTTCGCCTCGAGCTGCTCGATCTCCTTGGCCAGCGCGGGCGAGCCGCTGCTTTCGGCGACGCTGCGCAACTCGTCGGCCTTGGCCTCGAGCTCCGCGACGGGCTTTTCAAAGTCGAGATAGCTTCGCATCGGGCGAATGTCGGCGCCTGTCGCTGGGGGCGGAGGTGATCCGCCCGGTGAAAACAAGCCCCGCATGGGGGGAGCCTGGGCGGCGGATAAGTGGCCCGCCGCGCCCTGTTAGTCAAGCGACGCCATGCGCGCCGGGTCCGGGAGCCGGGACGCGGGCGCGGGCGCCAGCACCGGCCGCATCCGCGTCGCGACGCGCCGGGCCTGCCGCACCGCCACCGGCCGGTACAGCGTTTTGGTCGCCTCGATGATGTGGACGCCGGCGAAAGGCAGCGCCAGCGTCACCCCCACGCGCTCCCACGCGATGGCCGACTTCAGGAAAGCCCGGCGGGGAATCGGCGGCACATAGAGCGCCTCGGCCCAGTGCACGGGCGAGAACAGCGCCTCCCGCAGCACGCCGGTGAGCTGGCCGCGCGAGAAGGGCTGGCCCTGCCCAAACGGCGTGGTGTCCATGCGCGCCCACAGGCCGCGCCGGTTCGGCGCGACGATGATGAGCCGCCCGCCGGGGTTGAGGATGCGCCACATCTCCGTCAGCAGCTCGCGTGGGCTCTCGCCCGTCTCCAGCGCGTGCACGACCAGGATCCGGTCCATGGACGCGTCCGGCAGGGGCATCATGTCCAGTTCCGCCAGCGCGGTCGCCGACAGCCCGTTGGGCGGCCAGTTCACCACGCCCTGCGCCGCGCCCATCACGGCGATGGTCCGCTCCGCCTCATGCGTGAAGGCGTCCAGATAGGGCGTGGCGTAGCCGATCCCCAGCACCGCCATGCCGGACACGTTCTCCCATCGCGCCCGGATGGCGCGGCCGAGCAGGCGCCGGGCCACGGCGCCGAGCGGGCCGGAGTAGAAGGTGCGCAGGTCGACGACGTCGAGACTCATGGCGGACCGATGATGGACGATGGCGTCATGCGCGCTTGCGCTCCGGTGGGCGGCAGCCATGAAGCAGAACGCCATTGCCGGATGCAAGGCGCCACCCGACAATAAGCGCCTGACACGCCCGTTCCAGGGCCGCCCGCGGGCGGCCCGATCCCCCACAGGTGACCCATGCCCGCCGAGATCCGCCAGTTCATCATCGCATCCGACAATTTCGGAGTGCTGCTGCATGATCCCTCGACCGGGGCGACGGCGTCCATCGACGCCTGCCAGGAGGAGCCTATCCTGAACGCCCTGAACGAGGCCGGGTGGACGCTGACCCACATCCTGGTGACCCATCACCATGACGACCACATCGCCGGCATCCCGGGCCTGAAGGCGCGCACCGGCGCCCGCGTGATCGGTCCCGCCAAGGACCAGGACCGCATCCCCGGCATGGACCGCGGGCTCAGCGAGGGCGACGCCGTCATCGTCGGGTCGCTCGGCGCGACCGTCATCGAGACGCCCGGGCACACCCGCAACCACATCAACTATCACTTCCCGGAGGAGCGGCTGCTGTTCTCCGGCGACACGCTGTTCTCGCTCGGCTGCGGCAGGCTGTTTGAGGGCTCGCCCGCCGACATGTTCAAGTCGCTGGGCAAGCTCGCGGCCCTGCCGGACGAGACCCGCGTCTATTGCGGGCACGAATATACCCTGTCCAACGCCCGCTTCGCGCTGACCGTGGATCCGGACAACGCCGCCCTCAGGGCCCGGGCCGCCGAGGTGGAGCAGCTGCGCGCCGCCGGCGCCTTCACGCTGCCGACCACCATCGGCCGCGAGAAGGCCACCAACCCGTTCCTGCGCGCCGCAGACCCGGCGGTGGCCGCGGCCGTCGGCATGGCGGGCCGCAGCCCGCTGGAGGTCTTCACGGAGCTGCGCGAGCGCAAGAACCGGGCGTGACCGTGAGCGGCGAAGACCCGTCCATGACGGCGGCCGAGATCGTCGCCCTGCTCGGCCTGGAGCCGCACCTTGAGGGCGGCTTCTTCCGCGAGACCTTCCGCGACCCGATGCGCGGCCCCGACGGGCGCGCCGCCTCCACGCTCATCTACTTCCTGCTGCGCGCCGAAGACGTGTCGGAGTGGCATCGGGTGGACGCGGTCGAGACCTGGCACTATTACGCCGGGGCGCCGCTGGTCATCACCCTGTCGCCCAACGGCCATGACGCGTCCGCGCATCATCTCGGCCCGCATCTGCGCGTCGGCCAGCGGCCGCAGATCGTCGTTCCGGCCGGCTGCTGGCAGACCGCCGTCAGCCTGGGGGCCTGGACGCTGGTCGGCTGCACGGTCGCGCCCGGTTTCGAGTTCTCCGGCTTCGAGCTCGCCCCGCCGGACTGGCGTCCGACGCCGCGGCGCGCCTGAGCCTGCATCGCAAGGAGCCGCCCATGGCGGACATGACCGCCGAAACCCGTCCCGACCCCGCGCTGGCCCTGACGGCCGCGCTGGAGCGCCACAGCGCCCGCGCCTGGCCGGCGCCCGAATATGTCGCCGTGCATGGCTGGGAGCTGCGCTTCGCGCCGGGCTCGCGGTCCCGCCGGGTCAACTCGCTGACCGCCGTCAAGCCCGAGCCCGGGCGTTTCGGCGAGACGCTCGCGCTCGCCCGCAAGCTGTGCGCCCAGCGCGACGTTCCCTGCACCGTGCGGCTCACCCCGCTCGCCGGCGAGGAGCCGGCGCGCGAGCTGGCCGGGATGGGGTTCGACATCGACCAGGACGCCACCTCGGTGATGGTCGCTCCGGTGGGCCGCTTCGAGCCGCCCGCGTCGGTCTCGATCCTGGACTGCGTCACCGAGGGCTGGCTCGACGGCATGGCGGCCTCGGGAGCGAGCCCGGACGAGCGCCTGCTGATCGGGCGGCTGGTGGACGCCGTGCGGATGCCCCAGGGCTTCGCCACGGCCTTCGCGCAGGACGGGCCCGCCGCCTTCGGCCGCGTCGCATGCGAGAGGGGCGTCGCCGGGATCTTCCATGTCTGCACCAACCCGGCGTCGCGCCGGCAGGGCCACGGCCGCGCCCTCATGGAGGCGCTGCTCGCCTGGGCCAGGGCGCAGGGCGCGATGCGCGCCTATCTGCAGGTCGTCGCCGCCAACGCGCCGGCGGTGGCGCTCTACCGGGACTTCGGCTTCCGCGAGGCCTACCGCTACTCCTATGTGACGCTCTGAAAGCCGCTCAGCGCCGGCGCAGCGCGTCCAGGCTGGCCAGCAGCGCGCCGGCGACGATCAGCCCGGTCGCGGCGGCCAGCGACCAGGTCGCCGAAGCGAAGCCCGCCGCGACCAGGATGATGGTGGACAGCACCGGCGCGGCGTAGGAGGCGACGCCGAGGAGCCGGATGTCGCCGTGCTTCACGCCGTGGTCCCACAGGTAGAACGCCGCCCCGACCGGGCCGAGGCCGAGCCCGACGATAGCGAGCCATTGCGTCGCGCCCGTCGGCCAGACCGTGGTCTCGAAGGCGAGATGGCACGCCAGCGACAGCGCCGCCGTCACGAGGCAAAAGCCCACCACCGCGTCGGTCGGCACCGCGCCGAAGCGCCGCGACAGCACAGAATAGCCCGACCACACGAAGGCGCAGGCCAAGGCGAGCCCGTAGCCGGGCGCGTAGCGCGGATCGAGCGACAGCCCGCCCGTGCGGCCGGCGATCAGCACCGCCACGCCGGCGAGGCCCATCAGGGCCCCGGCCACGTGGACCGGCTTCAGCCGTTCCCCCGGCAAGAGGGCGGAGAACAGCACGATGAGCAGCGGCCACAGATAGGCGACCAGCCCGGCCTCGGCCGGCGGGGCCAAGCGCAGCGCGGCGAAATAGAGCGCGTGATAGCCGAAGAGGCCCCCGACCCCGAGCAGCCAGACCGGCCAGGGCTGCGCTAGGCTGCGCGCCGCGGCGGGCCGCGCGACCCAGCTCAGCGCCCCCATCGCGCCCCCGATCGCGAACGTCATGGCGGCCAGCTGGAAGGGCGGAGCCGTCCCGGACGCCGCCGTCATCAGGGCCAGCGACGACCACAGCAGGATGGCCCCGAAACCGGACAGGGTCGCGGCGAAGGAGGAGCGTGCGGGAGTGGCGATCAGGGACGGCGCGTTCACCGCGCAGGTCTAGCCATTCCGCGCCGGCATGAAAAGCGCCGATCTGGCCCGCGGGGCTTCCAGCCCGCACCGGGCGCGAGCGCCCGATGCGAAGCCGGAGCGGACCTCAGGTCATCGCCTGCCCGCCATTGGCTGAGATGGTCGAGCCGGTGATGAAGCCGGCGTCGTCCGAGGCCAGGAACGCCACGATCCGGGCGATCTCCTCCGGCTCGCCGAGGCGGCCCACCGGGATCTGCGGGATGATGCGGGTCTTCAGCACGTTCTCGTCGATGGCGCGCACCATCTCGGTCCCGATATAGCCGGGGCAGATGGCGTTGACGGTGATGTTCTTGGCCGCGCCCTCCTGGGCCAGCGCCTTGACGAAGCCGAGATCGCCCGCCTTGGAGGCCGAATAGTTCACCTGGCCCATCTGGCCCTTCTGGCCGTTGATCGACGAGATCACGATCACGCGCCCGAAGCTGCGGTTGCGCATCCCCTCCCAGACCGGGCGGGTGACGTTGAACAGGCTGTCCAGGTTGGTGCGGATGACGGCCGACCACTGGTCCTTGGTCATCTTGTGGAAGAAGCCGTCCCGGGTGATGCCGGCGTTGTTGACCAGCACGTCGACCGGGCCGAGTTCGGCCTCCACCTTGGCGACGCCGGCCGCGCTCGCGTCGAAGTCGCCGACGTCCCACTTGAACACCGGGATGCCGGTCTCGGCCTTGAAGGCCTGCGCGGCCTCGTCGTTTCCGGCGTAGTTCGCCGCGACGTTGAAGCCGGCCGCCTTCAGCCCCTTGCTGATGGCCGCGCCGATGCCGCGCGTGCCTCCCGTAACCAGTGCAACTCTGGCCATGGCGTCATCCTCTCCCTGATGGGTCCGCGATGCGGGACTAGCGCCCGTCTGCGGCCT
The DNA here is from genome assembly GCF_045348435.1 of Alsobacter sp. KACC 23698. Taxonomy (GTDB): domain Bacteria; phylum Pseudomonadota; class Alphaproteobacteria; order Rhizobiales; family Beijerinckiaceae; genus Alsobacter. Next base: position 4,451,373 of record NZ_CP157484.1, read on the forward strand.
GGTTCAGCCGCGGGCCGGGGGTTTCCCCCGGTCCGTCGAGCCGTCGAGCCGGAGCTTAGCGCTCCAGGCACATGGCGATGCCCATGCCGCCGCCGATGCACAGCGTCGCCAGGCCCTTCTTGGCGTCGCGGCGGTTCATCTCGTGCAGCAGGGTGACGAGCACGCGGGCTCCCGAGGCGCCGATCGGATGGCCGATCGCGATCGCGCCGCCGTTGACGTTCACCTTGTCGGTGTCCCAGCCCATGTCCTTGTTGACCGCGATGGCTTGCGCGGCGAAGGCCTCGTTGGCTTCGATCAGGTCGAGGTCGCCGACCTTCCAGCCGGCCTTCTCGAGCGCCTTGCGGGAGGACGGGATCGGCCCGGTCCCCATCACGGCCGGATCGACGCCGGCCGTCGCCCAGGAGGCGATGCGGGCCAGCGGCGTCAGCCCGCGGCGCTGCGCCTCGGCGGCCGTCATGATCACCAGCGCGGCCGCGCCGTCATTGATGCCGGAGGCGTTGCCGGCCGTCACGGTGCCGTCTTTGGAGAAGGCCGGCCGCAGCTTGGCGACCGCCTCGTAGGTGGTGCCGGGGCGGATATACTCGTCCTGGTCGACGATGATGTCGCCCTTGCGGGACGCCACCGTGAAGGGGACGATCTCGTCCTTGAACTTGCCGCCGGACTGGGCCGCCTCGGCCTTGTTCTGCGAGGCCGTGGCGAAGCGGTCCTGCTCCTCGCGGGTCAGCTGCCACTTGGTGGCGACGTTCTCGGCCGTGTTGCCCATGTGGTAGCCGTGGAACGCGTCCAGCAGGCCGTCCTTCAGCATCGTGTCGACGAGCTTGAGCTCGCCCATCTTCTGGCCGTTGCGCAGGTGGGCCGCGTGCTGCGCCTGCGACATCGATTCCTGGCCGCCGGCCACGATGACGCGGGCGTCGCCGTTGGCGATCTGCTGCATGCCGATGGCGACGGCGCGCAGGCCCGAGCCGCAGAGCTGGTTGAGGCCCCAGGCGGTCTTCTCCTGCGGCACGCCGGCCTTCATGGCGGCCTGGCGGGCCGGGTTCTGGCCCTGGCCGGCTGCGAGGATCTGGCCGAGGATGACCTCGTCCACCTCGTCGGCGGCGACGCCGGCGCGCTCGATGGCCGCCTTGACGGCCGCCGCGCCCAGCTCGTGGGCGGGCGTGTTCGCGAAGGCGCCGTTGAATGAACCCACGGCCGTGCGCGCCGCGCTCACGATCACGATGTCGGTTGCCGCCATGTTGCTTCCTCCTGGATGTGACGTCCGCCTGCGGGAGCGCATGTTCGCTCTCGTCCGGATGTTAATGGCATCTTTCCGACGCGCTTTGCGCAGCGTCAAGACGCGCAAGGGCCCGGCGTCTCAGCCTTTGGTGGCGGATTCGCCTCTCTATTGACCAAAGTCTCATTATACGGGTTGTGCGCTGCGCAGAACGGCTTATCGTCTGGGATAGATCGCCGGCCTCCGTCCGAGGCGTTTGTTCAGCGAAGACAATGGCCACCGAAAAGCAACCGACCGTCATCAAGAAATACGCCAATCGGCGTCTATACCACACCGGCACGAGCACTTACGTCACGCTCGACGACCTGGCCGGCATGGTGAAGAAGGGCGAAGACTTCGTTGTTTTCGACGCCAAGACCGGCGAGGACATCACCCGCTCCGTTCTGACCCAGATCATCTTCGAGCAGGAAGGAAAGAGCGGGCAAAACCTGCTTCCGATCGCATTCCTGCGCCAACTGATCCGGTATTACGGCGACAGCATGCAGGCCCTGGTGCCCAGTTACCTGGAGCATTCCATCCAGATGCTGACCCAGAACCAGCAGAAATTCCGCGATCACCTGTCGACGACCTTCGGCCCGAATACGTTCGGCTCCGCCGCGTTCAGCGCGATGGAGGAGCAGGTCCAGAAGAACATGACGGTGTTCCGGGACGCGCTGAAGATGTTCACGCCCTTCCCGATCCCCGGCGAGGACGCCGCCGCCCAGCCGGGCGCGCCGGCGGCGAAGTCCGCGGAGACCGAAGCCGGCGAGCTCGAGCAGCTGAAGCGGCAGCTCTCAGACGTGCAGAAGCGCCTCGACAAGCTTTCGGGCTGACCCGCTCCGGCGGCGCGTCATATCAGCGCCGCGGTCAGGGCCGGCCCGGCGGGCGTGACGGGCTTGACCGTCTGGCCGAACAGCTCTCCCTGCAGGTAGTCCACGCCCCATCCCTCCAGGATGCGGGCCGTTTCCTCGTCCTGCACCCACTCGGCCACGGTCGGCACGCCGAGATGGCGGGCGAGATCGACCAGCGTCCGGACGAAGAAGCGGTCGTCGGTTGAGCGGCCGAGATTCTGCACGAACGCGCCGTCGATCTTGATCAGATCGAAGTTCAGGTCGCGCAGATGCCGGAACGAGGTGTGACCCGAGCCGAAATCGTCGATCGCCACCCGGATCTGCAGCGCCCGCATGGCCTCGATGGCGCGCTGCGTCGCCTCCAGGTCCTCGATCGCGCAGGTCTCGGTGATCTCCACCACCAGGCGGCGGGCGATGTCGGGCGCGGAGCAGAGGCGCCCGGAGAGCGCCTCCACCCAGTCGGGCTGGCGCAGCGTGGCGCTGGACACGTTGAGGGAGAGTTGCGCGGCCGGCAGCTCGACCAGTTCGGCGACCACCAGGTCCAGCATCCGGTGGTCGATCAGTTGCACGAGGCCGAGCTTCTCGGCCACCGGCACGACCTGCGAGGCCGGCAGCAGCGCGCCGTCGCGTCCCACCACCCGCACCAGCGCCTCGTGGTAGACAGTCTTGCGTGAGCCCGCCTCCACGATCGGCTGCAGCGCCATGGTGACACGCCTGTCGTTGAGCGCGGCCAGGATCTCGTCGGTGAAGCGGCGGTTGCTCTGGCGCCGGGCGTCGCGGCGGCGATCCGGCGCGAAGGCCACGAAGTTGCGGCTGGGCGACAGCTTGGCGTCGTTCAGCGCCTCCTCGACATGCTGCATGGCCTGCGCGGCGGTCTGCCCGAAGCGCGGCAGCAGGATGCCGCCGATGCGCACCGACGCGCCGATCGGCCCGGCCGACGTCGGCATCGGCTCCGCCCGCACCGCGTCGACGAAGCGCTGCGCCGCGATCGGCATCTGCTCCTCGCCGCAGCCCATCAGGATCACGGCGAGCTTGTTGCCCGAGTAGCGCGCCAGGCTGTCGCCCCGGCGCATGACCGCCCGCAGGCGCTGCGCCGTCCCGGCGATCACCTCGTCGGCGGCGTCGAGGCCGAAGGCCTCGTTGATGTCGGCCAGCCCCTCGATGCCGATCAGCGCCACGCCGAGCGAGCGCTGCTGGCGGCGCGCCAGCGCGATCTCCTCGCCCAGCGCCTCGGCGAACTGCGCCCGCGTCATCGCGCCGGTCAGGTCGTCCACGCCGCTCGCCGCCGTGTCCAGCACGGGTTCGGCCACCACCCGGACCACCCCGTGGACGCGCACGGGCCGGCCGTCAGCGCCCGCGAACCACCGGCCGGTGTCCTGCACCCAAAGGGGCGGCCCCTTGCCGGCCTTGACCGCGTAGGTGGTCTGGAACGGCGCGCCATGCCCGTCGTCGCGCTGGCCCGAGCGCGTCACCGCCTCATAGCGCGACGAGCCCGAATCCGGCGCGATCAGCCGCGCATAGGCCCGCCCCGACGCGATCGCCGAGACGTCGGGAAAGCCGAACAGCGCGGGCGCATTGCCGCCCCAGGCGATCTCGTCGGAGGCCATGTTCCAGGTGTAGAGCGTCTCGCCGATGGAGCTCAGCACGACCCGAAGGTCGGCGATCGTCGCCGCCACGAGGTCTTCCGACCGGGAGGGCGTCCCAGAGGCTCCGTCTCGCCGGTCGTCCATGGGCCGAAAGCCTCGTCATCCGCAGGCTGGAGAGCTGCGCCGTCCACAAGCCAAGGCGTTGCGCGCCGTTGCGGTCCCACGGTGAAGGAGCGAAGGTTAAGGCGGGGTTAATGCGGGCCGGGAGCGTGAGGCAAGGCTCTTGCAGCGCAGCCCGGAACCCGCAGGGGGCCGTTTCGTTTCGAGACGAACAGGGATGATCCGGATGAGCGAGGTCGAGCAGCAGGGTCGGGCCGTCGCGGTGATCGCGCCGCTCGATCCGGCGCGCGCCGAACCGGCCCGGGATTCCGAGAGCCTGCCGGGCGCGCCGCGCGCCGACGCGGCCTTCCTGGCGCAACTCGTCGCCATGCGCGAGGCGCTTCCATCACAGCGCGCCAAACGCAGAGCGGCGCCGGATGAGGGCGCCGCTGCGTATCGATCTTCGTCGGTGTTGCGCAGGCCCGCGACTCGCGCCGGCCTCGACGTCGTCGCCTGAGCGACGCGGCTCCCGCAGGAGCCGCCCGCGGCGGCTTACGCCTCGGTCTTGACCTTCAGCACCTGGCGACCGCGATACATGCCGGTCTTCAGGTCGATGTGGTGGGGACGGCGCAGCTCGCCCGAATCCTTGTCCTCGACATAGGTCGGGTTGGCGAGCGCGTCCGCCGACCGGCGGAAACCGCGCTTCATGGGAGACGTCTTTCGCTTCGGAACGGCCATGGAACTCTCCGGCGTATCAAGGGTGGCGATCGGGCGTGAACAGGCCTTCGGCCGCCAGCCGCAAATTCGAAGCCGGGCTTATACAGGCATCGGACAGGCGTGGCTAGAGCCTTTGGGCGCGTATTCCGGGCGGATGTCCGAGCGCGGGCGGATCGGCCGGACTCCCGCCGCGCCGGATGGTATCACGACGCGCGCCCCCAGGCCGCGCCGTCCCGTCCGGGGCGCGCCGGCGCGGGGCCGCGGAGATCCTGCGTGACCAGCGCCATCCCGACTCTCGACCGCGCGGAGTTCATCCGCCTCAACACCGAGCTCCTGCCCACCCCGCATGCGCCGGAGATCCGGCTCCATGTCGCCACCGTGGCGACCGAGCTGTGGTCGAAGACCGAGGAGGAGCTCGGCGAGATCGGCCTCGCGCCGCCCTTCTGGGCCTTCGCCTGGGCCGGCGGGCAGGCGCTGGCCCGCTGGATCCTGGACCATCCCGAGACGGTCCGGGGCCGGCGGGTGCTCGACTTCGCCTCCGGCTCGGGCCTGGCCGGGATCGCGGCCGCGATGGCGGGGGCCGCGCGGGTCGAGGCGACCGACATCGACGCCTTCGCGCTGGCGGCGATCGGGCTCAACGCCCGCGCCAACGGCGTCGCGATCGAGGCCGCCCTCGGCGACGTCGTCGGGCAGGACCGGGGCTGGGACGTCGTCCTGGCCGGCGACGTCTGTTACGAGCGCGACATGGCCGCCGCCGCGGCCGCGTGGCTGGAGGGCCTCGCCCGCCGCGGCGCGACGGTGCTGCTGGGCGACCCCGGCCGCAGCTATCTTCCCAAGGACCGGCTGGTCGCCCTGGCGGCCTATCAGGTGCCCACCACCCGCGATCTCGAGGACGCCGAGGTCAAGCGCACCACGGTCTGGCGCTTCGCCGACGCGAAGGGCTGACGGCGTCAGGCCAGCTCGGCCTGCAGGTCCAGCGTGCCGTCCACCCCGATGGCGTCGAAATGCTGCTTCAGGAACCGGTGGCCGGCCTGCCGGCCGATGTCGTGCAGCTGGGTGAAGAACGCCCAGTCGGCCTGCAGCTTCGACGAGGCGCCGAAATGGCGCAACTCGTCCTGCGCCTCGATGCGGTGCATGCGGATCCGCTTGTAATGCGTGTCCTTCAGCCGGCCCGCGTCGAGCAGGCGGCGCACGAAGTCGATGGCCCGCAGCTCGTGCAGCAGCGAGGCGTTGAACGTGATCTCGTTCACCCTCTCCAGGATGTCGTGGCTCGTCTCGGGCGTCTCGTTGCGGCTGATCGGATTGATCTGGACCAGGATGATGTCCTCGGTCTTCGTCTCGGTGAAGAACGGGAACAGCACCGGGTTGCCCATGTAGCCGCCGTCCCAGAAGGGCTGCCCGTCCACCTCCACGGCCTTGAACAGCGTCGGCAGCGCCGCCGACGCCATCAGCATGTCGGCGGTCAGCTCCTCGCCCCGGAACACCCTCACCTTGCCGGTATGCACGTTGGTGGCCGCCACGAAGAGCTTCGGGTCGGCATGCTCGCGCACCCGGGCGAAATCGATGTGGCTCTCCACCACCGAGCGCAGCGGGTTGATGTCCAGCGGATTGAACTCAGAGGGCGACAGCATGGGCGGCGTGAAGGAGCCGAACCAGCCGGCGCCGCCGTTCGAGCCGAGCCGCCACGCGCCCAGGAGCATGTCGAAGATCGCCCGCTGCGGGCCCTGCAGCTCGCCGTCGATGGCGACCGCGCGCCAGAACGCCGCCAGCTTGCGCCGCGCCGCGTCCGGGCCGCCGCCGGCGATGCCGCAGACCACCATGGCGGCGTTCATCGCCCCGGCGCTGGTCCCGCTGAGGCCCTCGATCTCGAGCCGGCCGTCCGCCAGCAGCGCGTCGAGGACGCCCCACGTGAAGGCGCCGTGCGCCCCGCCGCCCTGCAAAGCGAGGTTGACGCGCTTGCGCGTCGCCGGCGCGGGGACCGGGGTCCTGGGCTGGGCGGCGGCCTTGCGGCCCGCAGAGGCGCTCATGCTCACTCCGCCGTCCAGCCGCCGTCGACCGAAAGATTCGCGCCGGTGATCTGGGCGGCCGCGTCGCCGCACAGGAACAGCGCCAGGGCGGCGACCTGCTCGACGGTGACGAACTGCTTGGTCGGCTGCGCCTGCAGCAGCACGTCGTGGATCACCTGCTCGCGCGTCAGGCCGCGGGCCTGCATGGTCTCGGGGATCTGCTTCTCCACCAGCGGCGTCCACACATAGCCGGGCGAGATGCAGTTGGCCGTCACCCCGAAGGTCGCCAGCTCCAGCGCCACCGTCTTGGTCAGCCCCGCCAGCCCGTGCTTGGCGGTGACGTAGGCGGCCTTGTAGGGCGAGGCCACGAGGGAATGGGCCGAGGCGGTGTTGATGATGCGCCCCCATTTGCGCGCCTTCATGCCCGGGACGGCGGCCCGGATGGCGTGGAAGGCGGCGGACAGATTGATCGCCAGGATGGCGTTCCACTTGTCGACCGGGAACTCCTCGATCGGGGCGACGAACTGGATGCCGGCGTTGTTCACCAGCACGTCGACGGAGCCGAAGCGGGCCTCGGCTTCCGCTATCATGACCGCGATCTCGTCCGGCTTCGTCATGTCGGCGGCCGAATAGGCGGCTTTGACGCCGAACTCGGCCTCGATCCCCGCCCGCTCGGCCTCGATCGCGGCGGCGTCGCCGAAGCCGTTGATGACGACGTTGGCCCCGTCCCGGGCGAAGGTGCGGGCGATGGCGAGTCCGATGCCGGAAGTCGAGCCCGTGACGACGGCGGTCTTGTTGGCGAGCGACATGAGAGGCCTCCAGGGTGGACGCGATGCGTGTTCGCAATTGCAGCAAACCCCCGGTCCTTTTTCTGTGGCGCCGCACCATGAAGTCAAGGCATGGCCGCGTTGCAGGTGGCTGCGGCGGACGGGCGTGCTACATAAAGGGGCGTAGAGGACCTCATGGCCGAACACGCCCTGCCCCGAGCGGGCCACCATCACGAGCACGCGCACCATCCCGGCGAGGGCGGCTGCGCGCATGCGCAGGACCACGCCGCCCGCGGCCCGGCCGCCCTCGCCGAGGCGGAGAGCGCCTGCGCGGCCCGCGGCCTGCGGCTCACGCCGATCCGCCGGCAGGTGCTCAATGCGCTCTACGCCACGCACCGGCCCATGAGCGCCTACGACCTCATCGACCGGCTGGCTGCGGAAGGCGGCGCCAAGCGCCTCGCCCCCATCACGGTCTACCGGGCTCTCGATTTCCTGCTGGAGAACGGCTTCGTCCACAAGCTGGAGAGCCGGAACGCCTTCATCGCCTGCCCCTTCCACCATGCCCCCGGCGATCTCGTGGTGTTCATGATCTGCGAGGAGTGCGGCGGGGTCGACGAGGCGGTCTCCGACGAATTGCGCGGCGCGCTGTCCCACCTGGCGGCGGCCCAGGGCTTCAGGCCCAGCGCCAACGTCATCGAGCTCGCCGGCTGCTGCGCCCATTGCGGCGAGCCGGCGCACGCTCCGCCCGCCGGTCGCGCTTGACCGCGCCGGCGCCCTGTCGCACCCCTTCCCGAAGAGCCGCCCGAGCCGCTTGAGAGTCAGGACTTCGCCATGACCATCGCCGCACCGCAGGCCAGTTCGCTCCAGGGCCTTCCACACCAAGAGGGCCTTTCACGCCAAGAGGGCCTCCCACCGCAAGAGGCCCTGCCGCCGCCCGTCGCCTCCGGCGCGGCGGAGCGCCTGCGCACCGTCGGGGTCCGGGTGGGCGCCGTGCTGGTCGGCGGCGGCGCGCCGGTCGTGGTTCAGTCCATGACCAACACCGACACCGCCGACATCGACGCCACGGTGGCGCAGGTGGCGGCGCTGGCGCGCGCCGGCTCCGAGCTGGTCCGGATCACCGTGGACCGGGACGAGGCGGCCGCCGCCGTGCCGCATATCCGCGAGCGGCTCGACCGGCGCGGCGTGTCCGTCCCGCTCGTGGGCGACTTCCACTATATCGGCCACAAGCTCCTGGCTGACCATCCGGCCTGCGCGCAGGCGCTCGACAAATACCGGATCAACCCCGGCAATGTCGGCTTCAAGGAGAAGAAGGACCGCCAGTTCGGCGCCATCGTCGAGCTCGCCATCCGGTACGGCAAGGCGGTCAGAATCGGGGCGAACTGGGGCTCGCTCGACCAGGCCTTGCTGACGCACCTCATGGACCTCAACGCCGCGTCGGCGGCGCCGCTGGACGCCCGCGCGGTGACCCGCGAGGCGATGGCGCAGTCGGCGCTGCTGTCGGCGCAGCGCGCCGAGGAGATCGGCCTCGCCCGGGACAGGATCATCCTGTCCGCCAAGGTCTCCGCCGTGCAGGAGCTGATCGCCGTCTACCGCATGCTGGCGCGGCGCTCCGACTACGCGCTTCATCTCGGCCTCACCGAGGCCGGCATGGGATCCAAGGGCATCGTGGCGTCGTCCGCCGCCATGGGGGTGCTGCTGCAGGAAGGCATCGGCGACACAATCCGGGTCTCCCTCACCCCCGAGCCGAACGGCGACCGCACCCTGGAGGTGAAGGTCGCGCAGGAGCTGCTGCAGACGATGGGGTTTCGCACCTTCGTGCCGCTGGTGGCCGCCTGCCCCGGCTGCGGCCGCACCACCTCCACCGTGTTCCAGGAGCTGGCGCGCGATATCCAGGACTGGATCTCGACCTCCATGCCGGAGTGGAAGGCGCAATATCCCGGCGTCGAGAACCTCAACGTCGCCGTCATGGGCTGCATCGTGAACGGCCCGGGCGAGTCCAAGCACGCCGACATCGGCATTTCGCTGCCGGGCACCGGCGAGACCCCGACGGCCCCCGTCTTCATCGACGGCCAGAAGGCCGCGACGCTGCGCGGGCCCGGAATCGCGGCGGAGTTCAAGACCATGGTGGCCGACTACATCGAGCGCCGCTACGGCGTCGCCTCGGCCAAGACCAGGACTGCCCAGACCGCGGCGGAGTAGCCGCCCGGGTCAGCCGCCCGGCCCGGAGCCGATCAGCCCCGCCGCGATGTTGATGGTCAGCGCCAGGATGGCGGTGTTGAACAGGAACGACACCACGCCGTGCACCAGCACGATGCTGCGCATCCCGGACGCCGTGACGTCCACGTCCGCGGTCTGCGCCGCGCAGCCGATCACGAACGAGAAATACAGGAAGTCGTTGTAGCCGGGCGAGGCCTCGCCCGGAAACTTCAACCCCTCCCGGTCCTTCTGCTCGTCGCAGGCGTAGAACTCGTGGGCGTAGTGCATCGCGAAGACGACATGCGTGAAGGTCCAGGACAGCAGCACCGTCACCCCCGCCAGCGCCATGGGGCCGGCCTGCAGCACGCCCTGGACGCGCCCGTTGACCAGCTCCGCCACGATCGCGGCGAAGCTCGCCATGGTGGCTCCCACGATGAGCAGCAGGATGGTGAAGCGGTTCTCGTCGTTGAAGGCGGAGCGGCTGCGGATGAGGTCCACGTCCGAGCGCCGCATCATCGCGACGATGAGGCCGATATAGAGCAGCGTCCCGAGATCCCAGGCGATCAGCAGCCTCGTGCTGAACCGCAAGCCGCCGGGCAGGGCCAGCAGCGTCGCCGCCGCCAGGGCGGCGCTCGCCAGCAGCCGCCCGCGCGCCTGGACGATCCGCCGCAGGCGATCCGGCAGGGCGGCGCGGCCCATGCGATCCGCGCCGCTCACGACGTGCGCGCGATGACGAACCGCGCCGCCTCGCGCAGCACGTCCGCCTCGGGCCCGAATCCCGCCAGGGCGAGCTCCGCCGCGAGCGCGAGCCGGTCGCGCTCCGCCTTGGCCTCCTCCAGGCCGAGCGCGGCGACCAGCGTGGCCTTGCCCCGGCCCGCGTCCTTGCCGGTGGCCTTGCCCATCGCGTCGGGGCTGGCCTCGACGTCGAGAATGTCGTCGGCGACCTGGAACGCCGCCCCGAGCGCCTTGCCGTAGGCCACGATGGAGGCGCGGTCGTCGGCGTCCGCCCCCGCCATCATGGCCCCGGCCTCGGCCGCGAAGGCCAGAAGCGCTCCCGTCTTCATGGCCTGGAGGCGACGCACGTCGTTGGCGTCCATCGCGCCCGCGCCCGCCTCGCCGTAGCGGCCCTCGGCCTGCAGGTCGAGCATCTGGCCGCCCGCCATGCCGCCCAGTCCCGCGGCCCGGGCGAGCCCCAGCACGAGATGGGCCCGCACCTGCGCGTCGTGATGCGTGGCGACGTCGGCCATCACGTCGAAAGCCAGCGTCAGCAGCGCGTCGCCGGCCAGGATGGCGGTCGCCTCGTCCTGCGCGCGGTGCAGCGTCGGCCGGCCGCGGCGCATGTCGTCGTCGTCCATGGAGGGCAGGTCGTCATGCACGAGCGAGTAGCAATGGACCATCTCCAGCGCCGCGGCGGCGCGCAGGGCCGCTTCGCCCTCCACCCCGCACATCCGCGCCGTCTCCACCAGCAGGAACGGACGCAGCCGCTTGCCGCCCCCGAGCGCCGCGTAGCGCATGGCGTCGAGCAGGCGCGCCGGCCGGGCGATCTCTCCGGCCAGCGGCTCGGGTCCGAGCAGAGCGTCGAGCATGTGCTCCACCTCCGCCGCGCCGGCGTTGAGCCGAGCCTCGAAATCCGCCGTCATGGGCGCCCTCCCTGTCAGGCGGGCGAGTCCAGTCGACCGGCCCGGCCCCGCATCCTAGCGCAAACGCCCGCGCCGAACCCTCGCCGCTTGCCTGACGCGGGGGAATGCGTCAAGGCTCCGTCGTCAACGGCACATGGGGCGCCCGATCGCACGTCGCAGATCATCGCTGGGCTGGTTGGGGCGGATCGTTCGCTGGATCCTGGCGCTGACGCTGGCGCTCGCGGGCGTCCTGGTCGCGGTGACGCTGCTCGATGCGGTCGTTCCGCCCGTCTCCACCCTGATGCTGGGCCGCTGGGCGACCCTGAAGCCGGTGGACCGGCGCTGGGTCCCCATCGAGGCGATCTCGCCCCGTCTCGTGCACGCCGTCATCCTGTCCGAAGACGCGCGGTTCTGCTCGCATGACGGCGTGGACTGGGACGCGCTGCGCACCGTGCTGGGCGACGCGGACGAGGACGGGCCGTCGCGCGGGGCCTCGACCATCACCATGCAGACGGCCAAGAACCTCTTCCTGTGGCCGTCGCGGTCCTATGTGCGCAAGGGCCTGGAGCTGCCGCTGGCGCTGTGGCTCGACCTCGTCTGGTCGAAGAGGCGCGTGATGGAGGTCTATCTGAACATCGCCGAATGGGGCCCGGGCGTGTTCGGCGCCGAGGCGGCGTCGCAGGTCTATTTCGGCAAGAGCGCCGCAGACCTCAGCGTGCGCGAGGCGACGCTGCTGACGAAGTCGCTGCCCAATCCGCTGAAGCGCAACCCCGCCAAGCCCAGCCGCGGGCTGCAGCGCCTCGCCGCGAAGCTGTCGGGCCAGCTCGGCGACGCGGAGCCGTGGGTCCAGTGCGTGCGGGTCGGCCGCAGCCGGTAATGCGGAGGTTCAGCGCTGGCATAGGGCCGGGGTCGGCAGGGAGCGCCGCCCGAGAAAGGCCCCGCCCCGGCGGATCGACGCCGCTGGAGCCGCCATGAAGCTGCGCGTGGCTGCGGCTTCGCAGCGGTCGGCGTATCCGGGAGCGGTCGCCAGCACGGCGCGCAGGCGGGCGATCCCCTCGGGATCCCGGTGCAACGCTTCGGCCGTCAGAACCGTCATGCTCGCCTCCTGGCGTCGCGACCCGTGGCCGGGCCGCCTTGACGCAACGTTAACCATTCCGGGCGGATCGCATGTGCGCCAGCGCACTTTGATTCGCGGTTAACAAAAGATGACGAGCCAATCGGACGGCCGAAAGGCGCAACATTGTCCGATTTCGGGCAAGGCCTCCGCCGAGGACGGGCCGGGTTCTCAGAAATCGAGGCGCCAATACTGGCCGACGAGATCCTGGCCGAAGCTGTGGTGCTTCTCCTCCGAGACCAGCCTGAAGCCTTCGTCCACGTAGATTTTCCGGGCCGCCGTCAGGATGTCGTTGGTCCACAGCGTCACGCTCAGGTAGCCGGCCGCGCGGGCGAAGCGCAGGCATTCGGCGACCAGGGCCCGACCCACGCCCTGCCCTCGCGCCGAGGGTTCGACATAAAGCATGCGCAGCTTGGCGACCTCGTCCGTGTCGCGCACCAGGAACACGGATCCGAGCGTCCGCCCGTCGCGCTCGGCGATCCAGCAGCGCTCGCGGCCTGGCTTGAACTCGCGGAGGAACGCCGCCGCGATCTCGGCCAGCAGCGCCTCGAACTCCTCGTTCCAACCGTATTCCTGGCAGTAGAGCGCCGCCTGGCGGTGGATCACCCAGCCCATGTCGCCGGGCCTGTGCTCGCGCAGTCGCAGGTCCGCCATCTCTCGTCTCCCTGGATCCCATCCTAGGCGAGCCGGCGCGCAAAAAAACCCCGGAGCGCGAGGCCCCGGGGTTGGCTGCGGAAGACGGCGAACCGTCGACCTGACTACTCGTGCGGGCCGAAGCCCTGATCTCTCACTCGTCCGTGCTCGGCTTGCGCGCGCCGCCGCCGGCCGCGGACGGCGACGCCGACGCGCCTCCGGCCGATGCGCCGCCGGAGCGCCCGCCGCCGGCCTTCTCGCCGGCCTCCGGGCCGCCGCGCGTCGCGCCCGTCGTCACGTCGGACCCGGGGGCGGAACGGCCCTGGGCCCGCTGCGGCGAGGCTTCGCCGCTGCGGCGCTCGGCCGACTCGCCGGCCGGCTTGGCGCCGGAGCCGCTGCGCTCCTGGGCGGTCGAGGACGAGGCCGCGCCCGGGGAGCGCTTCTCGGCCGCGGCGTTGGTCCGGGACGAAGCGCCCTTCTCCTCGCCCTTGCCTTCGGCGCTCCTGGCCTTGTCGCCGGAGCCGGACGGGCTCGCGGTGGCGGCCTTCGAGCCGGGCTGATCCGTCTCGGACGAAGCCTTGCCGGCCGTGTCCTTGTCCCCGGCCTTGGCGCGCTCGGCCGTGCTGCGGCCCGCCTTGCCCTTCTCGCCGGCCCTCTCGGCCTGCGCGGCGGGCTTGGCGCTCTCATCCTTGCCTGCGGCGGACTGCTTGCCGGCGCGATCGCCCTGGCCCTGCTCGGCCGTCGACTTGGCGGCTTCAGACTTGCCGGACTCGGCCTTGGCCGACTCGGACTTGGAGGCCTCAGACTTGGAGGCCTCAGACTTCGCGGCCTCGGATTTGGCCGCCGCGCCGGACTTGGAAGGCTCGCCGGAACGTGCCGCCGACGAGGTCGACGACTTGGCGTCCGGCGTGGGGTTGGCCGCGGTCGATCCGGCCTTGTCGCCGGTCGTCCCGCCCGTGGAGGCGCTGGAGGCAGGCTTCTCGCCGGGCGAGGTCTGCCCCGAAGGCGCCGCCGCGGAGCCCGACGGCGCCGCGCCGGGCGCAGCCGGCTGCGTCGCCGAGGGCCGGCTCGTATCCGCCGAACCCGCGGCCGGCTGGCCGTTCTGCCGCCCCTGCTGGTCCGAGGCGCCGCCCGTGGTGGCCGAGCGCGACGTGGCGGAGTCGGCGCCGGTCGACCGGGCCTCGGTCGAGATCTCCCGCACCTGCGCCGGCACGGCGACCGTCTCGGCCCGCGGCAGGTTGCGCGACTGGATGCGGATATTGGTCTCGCGCTCGATCACCGTCGGCTGGATCGCGAAATTCACCGCGATGGAGCCGCGCCGCTCGACGCGGCCGATGGGGCGCGTCTCGGTGTAGATCTCGGTCACCCGCTCCGGGCGCACCTCGACCTCGGTGATCCGCTCCGCCGTGATGTCGCGCGTCGGCACGAACACCCACTCCTCCTCCTCGACGCTGGAGCCGCCGCGGCGGGTCGTCGTCGTGGTGGTCGTGGACTTGGACTTGCCGGATGCGCGCGCGACCTTCGGAGCGTTGTCCGGCGGCAGCGGACGCCAGCCGACATGCTCCTTGCTGCGCCGCCATTCCACCCAGGCCGGGGCCCATTCGGTGTCGGCCACCCAGACCCAGCCCTGGTCGGGATCGTCGTACCAGCGGCCGTAATGATAGGTCACCTCGGCCCAGGGCTCGTCGGACTCAAAGTACCAGCCGACCTTCTCGTTGAAGATCCAGTGGCCGTTCGTGTAGGGCTTCCAGCCCCGGTCGACGCCGCGCGGGCGGAAAGCCTCGCCCAGCTTGTCGATCCGCACATACTCGCCATTGTGGCGCACCCGGTCGCGCAGCTCGTCCACCGTGACCTTGACGGAGGCGTTCTGGCCGAGGTCGCCGCCCTGGCGAGCCGCCGTAGCCGCCCCGCCGCCATTCTGGCCGGGGGACGCGGCGGAACCGCCGTTCTGCGTCGCGGAGCGCGCCTGGTCGGCCGATTGCGCATCCCGCGCCTTGCCGCGCTCGGCGCTGGAGCGGGTCGGATCTCCGGACAGGGCGCCGGAATTGGGCGGCCCGGCATGGCCGCTCCCGGCGGCCTGCTCATGCGAGCCGGGCGTCTCGCGGGCGCCGGACTGGGCGCTGTTGCGCCGCATCTCGGCCTTGGGGGCGGCGTCGCGGGCGGACGATGGGCTTTCCGCCCCGGATCGAGAGCCGCTTGCGGCCGGCGCGGTGGCGGCCGGAGAGCCAGAACTGGTCTGCGCCTGCGCGCCGAGGCCGGGCGCCAGAACGGCGGCCGCGGTCAAGAGCGCCGCGATGGCCGCGCCTGAAAAGAAGTCGCTGCGTTGAGCCATGGGTGTCCTCCGAGGCGTTGTCGGAGCAGGAAACGCGACCCCCCGGTTGTTGTTCCCTATGCGAAACGCTGCACTGCGGCGATTCGCCCCGCTTTGAGCAGATCGGCGGCGCTTTGCGCCAGCGCCGACGGCCGGAAGGGCTTGGGCAGCAGCCTCGAACCCGCCACGCGGTCGTCCGGGTCCACCTGGGCGCGGCCCGACGTGTAGAGCACCGGGAGCCCCGGATGGGCGAGCGCGGCGTAGCGGGCGAGTTCCAAGCCGTCCGGCCCGGGCCCGAGATCGATGTCCGTCACCAGGAGGTCCACGCCTCCCGCGACCAGAGCCCGGAACGCCTCGCAGGCGTCGCAGGCCTCCGCCACCGCATAGCCCTCGTCCGCCAGCACTTCGCACGCATAGGCCCGCAGCAAGGCGTCGTCCTCGACCACGAGGACGCGCGGGACGCCGCTCCCGAACCCGGCGGGCAGGTCGCGTGCGGGGGCGTGAGCGGGAGACTTCGCATTCGACAAGGCGATCATGACCCCTCCTGCTGGCGCGCGCCGCCGGGCCGCTCGGGCCGCCTCGACGCGATGGGCCGCGAATGGTTCGCGAGCCGTTCTTCCCCAAGCAAACGCGGGCCCCCGCCGGACGTTCGGCCTTTGATTCAACTTGTAGGCTTATGGTCAACGAGCCGTTAACCAGCCTCGCCGATAGGCGCTCCTATGCGCCCGCCGGCGCGATGGCGGAGGGCGGAAACACCACCCGGAACAGGGCTCCCCCGGCGCGGCGGCCCGCCTGGTCGAGGGCGATGCTGGCGCCGTGCGCGCCCAGCACGTTGCGGCAGATCGCCAGCCCGATGCCGGTGCCCACGCCCGGCGCCTTGGTGGTGTAGTAGGGATCGAAGATCTTGTCGGCGATGTCGTCCGGCACGCCGGGGCCGTTGTCCTCGACCTCGATCACGACGCCCGCGTCGTCGCGGCGGGTGCGCATGGTGACGCGTCGCGGACCGGCCTGCTCCTGCAGGACCTGCTGGGCGTTGACCAGCAGGTTGGACAGCACCTGCCCGATCAGGTCGCCGTCCGCGCTGATGACCGGCAGGTCCGGGTCGAGCTCGAGCGAGACCTCGACATGGGCGGCGCGCAGGCCGTAGCCCAGCAGGTCGAGCGTCGCCGTGACGAGGTCGTTCAGCCGCACCGGTCCGCGCCGCGGCGACGCCTCGCGGGCCATCGACAGGAAGCTGCGCACGATCCGGCCGGAGCGCTCGGCCGCCGCCTGGATGCGCAGCGCCCGGGCGCGCACGTCTTCGGTCTGCGCCCGCTCGGCCAGCAGCGTCGACTGCGCCAGCAGGATGGCGAGCGGATTGTTGAGCTCGTGGGCCACGCCCGCCAGCAGCGCGCCCATGGCGGAGACCTTCTCGATCTGGTTGAGCTGCTTGCGCTGGCGCTCGATCTCGGCCTCGGCGGCCCTCGCCTCCGTCAGGTCGCGCAGGTGGATGATGAAGAGCCGCCGGCCCGACAGCGAGGCCTCGGTCACGGCGAACTCCATGGGCAGGATCCGGCCATCCTTGCAGACGGCCTGGATCTCGGCCCGCCGCCCCAGCGCGGCGCCGTCCGGCGTCTCCCAGGCGGACAGGAACGAGGGCCGCCCGGCGCCGCCCATGATGGCGTCCATCACGGGCCGCCCGAGCGCCTCGGCGCGGCTGTACCCGAAGGCGGCCTCCGCGGCGGGATTGAACTCCACCGTCAGCCCGGCCTCGTCCACCGCCACGAGGCAGTCGAGCGTCGAGGCCACGATGGCGCTGTTGAGCGCCGTGCGCTCGGCCAGCTCCTGCTCGCGCGCCTTCAGGTCGGTGAGGTCGCGCCCGAAGGCGATGTTGCCCTGCGGTGCGCCGCCGCCGGGCGAATAGGGCGTGTAGGTCTGCTGGATGTAGCGGCGCCGGTTCCCCGCATAGGTGATCCAGCCTTCCCACCGCACGACCTCGCCGGCCCGGATGCGCGGCGTATAGGGCTTGATCTGGTCATAGGCGGCTTGTCCCAGCACCTCCCAGACGAAGCGTCCCACCACCTCGTCGGGCCGCTTGCCGTGGAAGGTCAGAAACTCGCGGTTCACATAGACGTAGCGCTCGTTCCAGTCGACGAAGGCGACGCGTCCCGGGATGCTGTCCAGGATGGTGCGCAGGAGCGCCAGATCCGGCTCGCGCAGGGCGCTGGTGTCGCCCGCGCCCGAGAGCCCCGAAGGGGAGCGCTCCTGGCCCGCCTCGGGCGGGGCGGCTCCGGTTTCGGCGCTCTGGTCCATGGCCCCTCCGGACCCGGCGCATCTCGGCCGTTCGCGAGCCATGATGCGGGGTCCGGCGCGGCCCGGTCAAGGCGCAGCCGGGGCCTCGCGGGTCAGCGCCGGCCCGGCGTCTTGCCGTCGAGCCCCGCTTTCTGGAACGCGTCCGCGAACGGGTTCGCGCCTGGGCCGCGGGCCGCGGCCGGCGGGGACGCGGCCGCCTTCGGGGCCCGGCCCGGCTCGGCGCCGCGGTCGCGGGCCGGGCGCGCCTCGGCCGGGTCGTCGAGCCGCATCGTCAGCGAGATGCGCTTTCGCGCCTTGTCGACCTCCAGCACCTTCACCTTGACGATGTCGCCGGGCTTCACGACGTCGCGCGGGTCCTTCACGAAGGTCTTCGACAGCGCCGAGATGTGGACCAGCCCGTCCTGGTGCACGCCGACGTCGACGAAGGCGCCGAAGGCCGCCACGTTGGTGACCACGCCTTCCAGCACCATCCCGGCGCGCAGGTCGCCGATGGTCTCGACGCCGTCCTTGAAGGTCGCGGTCTTGAAGGCCGGCCGGGGGTCGCGCCCCGGCTTTTCCAGCTCCTTCAGGATGTCCGTCACGGTCGGCGCGCCGAAGCTCTCGTCCGTGAACTGCCGGGGCGAGAGCCCCCGCAGCAGCGTGGCGTTGCCGATGAGCGCGCGGATGTCGCTCTTCGTCGCCTCGATGATCCGGCGCACCACCGGATAGGCCTCCGGATGCACCCCGGAGCGGTCGAGCGGATCGTCGCCGTCCTGGATGCGGAGGAAGCCGGCGCATTGCTCGAAGGCCTTCGGGCCGAGACGGGCCACCTTCTTCAGCGCCGCGCGGGTCCGGAACGGGCCGTTCTCGTCGCG
The DNA here is from genome assembly GCF_045348435.1 of Alsobacter sp. KACC 23698. GTDB lineage: Bacteria > Pseudomonadota > Alphaproteobacteria > Rhizobiales > Beijerinckiaceae > Alsobacter. Next base: position 4,469,670 of record NZ_CP157484.1, read on the forward strand.
ATGGGAGACGATGTTCTGCGCCAGCGTCTCGCCCACCCCCGACACCCGCGCCAGCAGGGGCGCGGAGGCCATGTTGACGTCCACCCCGACCGCGTTGACGCAGTCCTCCACCACGGCGTCGAGCGAGCGCGACAGCTTGAACTCGGCGAGGTCGTGCTGGTACTGCCCGACGCCGATCGATTTCGGGTCGATCTTGACGAGCTCGGCCAGCGGGTCCTGCAGGCGCCGGGCGATCGAGACCGCGCCGCGCAGCGTGACGTCCAGCTCGGGCAGCTCCTGCGACGCATAGGCCGAGGCCGAATAAACGGACGCCCCCGCCTCCGACACCACGATCTTGGACGCCTTCAGCTCGGGATGTTTGGCGATCAGCTCGCCGGCGAGCTTGTCGGTCTCGCGCGAGGCCGTGCCGTTGCCGATCGCGATCAGCTCCACCTGGTGGCGACGCGCCATCGCGGCCAGCAGCGCGATCGCCTCGTCCCAGCGGCGCTGCGGCTCGTGCGGGTGGATCACGCCGGTGTCGACCACCTTGCCGGTTCGGTCCACCACCGCGACCTTGACGCCGGTGCGGTAGCCCGGATCCAGCCCCATGGTGGCCTTCGCGCCCGCCGGGGCGGCGAGCAGCAGGTCGCGCAGATTGCCGGCGAAGATCCCCACCGCCTCGTCCTCGGCCTGCTGCCACAGCCGCATCCTCAGATCGAGCCCGATATGGACCTGGATCTTGGTGCGCCAGGCCCAGCGCACGACGTCCATCAGCCACTTGTCCGCCGGCCGGCCCCGGTCGGCCACGCTGAACCGGTGCGCGATGGCGAGCTCGAAGGCGCCCGGCAGGCGCGCCGCGGCCGGGCCCGCGGGCTCCTCCTCGGCCTCGAGCCGCAGGTCGAGGATCTCCTCCTTCTCGCCGCGGAACAGCGCCAGGATCCGGTGCGACGGCAGTTTCGTCAGGCGCTCGTGATAGTCGAAATAGTCGGCGAACTTGGCGCCCTCGGTCTTCTTGCCGGCGCGCACGCTGGAGATCGCGCGGCCCTTGCTCCAGAACTCCTCGCGCAGCCGGCCGATCAGCTCCGGGTCTTCCGAGAAGCGCTCCACCAGGATGGAGCGCGCGCCCTCCAGGGCCTCGTCGACGCTGGCGACGCCTTTCTGGGCGTCCACATAGGCGCCCGCCTCGCGGCGCGGATCGCGCTGCGGGTCGGCCAGCAGGCCGTCCGCCAGAGGCTGCAGCCCCGCCTCGCGGGCGATCTGCGCCTTGGTCCGGCGCTTGGGCTTGTAGGGCAGATAAAGATCTTCCAGCCGGGCCTTGCTGTCGGCCTCGCGCAGCTGACGCTCCAGCCCGGCCTCCAGCTTGCCCTGCTCGCGGACCGACTCGATGATCGCCGTGCGGCGCTCCTCCAGTTCGCGCAGATAGCGCAGCCGCTCCTCCAGGGTGCGCAGCTGCGCGTCGTCCAGCCCGCCGGTCGCTTCCTTGCGGTAGCGGGCGATGAACGGCACGGTCGCGCCGCCGTCCAGCAGCGCGACGGCCGCTTCCACCTGCCGCTCCTCGCACCGGATGTCGTCCGCGATACGCTGGTTAATGGACTGCATCGCAAGCCTCCACGCTGGGAATCGCCCGGACGCGCCGGGGCCGCGCTTGTAGCGCGCGCCGCCGATCGGGCAAAGCCGCGGGGCGGACCGCGAGCCCCTTGCCAAGCCGGCGGCGGCTGCTTACCCGAGGAGGGCCGCACGCCGTACCACCCGAGGACACGCCCATGGCCCAGCACGCCCCCCTCCGGAGACTGCCGGAAGACCGCACCGCGACCCTGGTCGCGCGCCTGCGCGACCTCATCGGCGACCGTTGCTCGACGTCGGCCTCGGAGCGCGAGCACCATGGCCAAGGCGAATCGTACCACGCCGTCGCCGCGCCGGACGCGGTCTGCTACCCGCTGTCCACCGAAGAGGTCAGCGCCATCGTCAAGCTGTGCGCCGAGGCCGGCGCACCCATCGTGGCGTTCGGGACCGGCACCTCGCTGGAGGGCCACGTCGCCGCGCTCGAGGGCGGCGTCACCATCGACATGAAGCGCATGAACGCGATCGTGGAGGTCAACGCGGAGGACCTCGACGCCACCGTCCAGGCCGGCGTCACCCGAAAGCAGCTCAACGCCTATCTGCGCGACACCGGGCTGTTCTTTCCGGTCGATCCCGGCGCCGACGCCAGCCTCGGCGGCATGGCGGCGACCCGCGCCTCCGGCACCAACGCGGTCCGCTACGGCACCATGCGCGAGAACGTGCTCTCCCTCACGGTCGTGCTGGCCGACGGCCGCGTGGTCAAGACCGCCAGCCGGGCCCGCAAGTCCTCGGCCGGCTACGACCTCACGCGGCTCTTCGTCGGCTCGGAAGGCACGCTCGGCCTCATCACCGAGGTGACGGTGAAGCTCTACGGCATCCCGGAGGCCATGTCGGCCGCGGTCTGCGCCTTTCCGGACGTCGGCTCGGCGGTGCAGACCGCCATCGAGACCATCCAGTCCGGCGTGCCGATCTCGCGGGTCGAGTTCCTCGACGACCGCAGCATGACGGCGGTGAACCGCTACTCCAAGCTCGACTATCCCGAGCAGCCGACCCTGTTCTTCGAGTTCGTCGGCACCGAGGCGGGCGTCGCCGAACAGGCCGAGCGCGTGCGCGAGCTGGCGCTGGGCAATGGCGGCCAGAACTTCCAGTGGGCGACGACGCCCGAGGAGCGCAACCGCCTCTGGCAGGCCCGGCACGACATCCACTACGCCTGCCTGGCGATGCGGCCGGGCGCGAAGTCCTGGAGCACGGACGCCTGCGTGCCCATCTCGCGGCTGCCCGAGCTCATCCTCTACATGCGCGAGCAGACCAAGGACGCGCCCTTCTACGTCACCAGCCTCGGCCATGTCGGCGACGGCAATTTCCACATGGGCTTTCTCATCGACGTCGACGATCCGGCCGAACTCGCCGAGGCCGAGCGCCTGAACGGCCTGCTGCTGGACCGCACGCTCGCGCTGCACGGCACCTGTACGGGCGAGCATGGCGTCGGTTCAGGCAAGTCGAAATATTTGCGCGCCGAGCACGGAGACGCCGCGGTGGATGTCATGCGCCTTATCAAGTCGGCGCTCGACCCCGATAATCTGCTGAATCCTGGAAAAGTGCTTCCGCCCGACTGAGGCTGAGCCGCACCGGAACAGTATTTTGCATCCGGTAAGGTGTTTTCCTAATGGCGCGATCGTTCAGACCGTTTAAGTCTGGGACGTTATTCGGAGAACGCCCGTGTCGAAAAGACATCCTTCCGGACGGCCCCTCGGCAAGCGCAAGATCGGCGTCTCGACGCATGTGCGCTGGCCCCGCGAAGGCTTCGTGAATTCCCGCCTGGGCCAGACGCCCGACCTCGCGGGCGGCTTCGGCTTCCGCATGCCGGAAGCCACGCACGAGCATCTGCATCACGTCGCGCTGGCGCGCCGCAACGCGCACGGCAAGGACTGACGCGACGGCGCGTCGCCCATGTGCGGCGCGCGTCCAAACCACGGTGGGGGCACTGGGGCGATCACCCCGCGTTCGAAAGAGCGCGGGGTGATGCTTTTGGGGGCCCGAATTTCAGCCGCCGACGACGCCGCGGCTGGTCACCACCGTCCAGGTCTTGCCCTTCTTCTCGATCGCGTCGATCCGCCCGACGCCCGGCAGCACGTCGCCGCGCGCCACTTCGAAGAAGCCGCCCGGCCCTTCCAGCACCGCCACCCCGTTATAGACGCCGCGCACGGACCAGCCCTTGAGGCCCTCCGCCTTGGCGGGCGCCTTCGCCTCCACGGCCGACGCCGGGGCCGCCGCCGCGACCGCGGCGGGCGCGACCGGAGCGATTTCGCGGGCCGGGGCCGGCGACGGCGCGATCGAGGCGGTCGTGGTCGGGCCGATCTGGCGCTCGATGCGGTCGAGGCGCTCCACCATGGCGGCGACCTTGGCGAAGGGCTCGCGCTGCGCCTGCTCGAAGCGGCCGACCTGGGAGCTCAGCTGCGCCAAGGCGACGCCCGTCTCGGATTTCAGCTTCTCCATCTGGGTCGCGATCTGCGCCCCCGTCCCGGCCGCGTCGGCGCGGGCCTTTTCGGCCGCGTCCCGCAGCGCCGCGACCTTGCGGTCGAGCGCCCGCACGTCGTCGCCGGCCGCGCTGCGGTCGACGCCCGCCTTCAGCAGGTCGACGGAGGCTTTCAGGCTACGCAGGTCGGCGGCGAGCTTCTGCTGCTCGCGGACGCCGGGCGCCGGAGCGCCCGTCCCCTTCCACTGCATGATGGCCGTCATGCTGCGCAGGTCCTCGGCCTCGCGCTGCGCGGCCGCCAGGTCGGCGGCGGCGCGTCGGGAGGACATCGCCGCGCCCCCGACGACGCCCAGGCAGGCGGCGATCGCGACCGCGGCCGCGATGGGCCATCGCGGGCCGATGGAGACGGTGCGGACGTTCTGGGCCGCCGCCTTCGCGCGGGCCCGCATCAACGCCGACTGCGCGGCGAGCACGCTCTTGGGCACGTCCTGCGGCGCCGGCTTGGGCGCGGGCCTCGCCTCGGGGGCGCAGGCGATCTCGGGCGCCGCGGCGGCGTCAGGCGAGGCCGCCGGGGTCTCAGGCTGGGCGGCCGCGTCGGGCGCTGGGGCGAGCGCCTCGCCCGCGACGGAAGGCGTATCGGATCCCGTCGAGGACGACGGGACGAGGGACGAAGTCGTCATGGATGAGGTCGTCATGGCGGCGTCTCAGGTGAACCTCCATGAAGCGTTAACCCCATCTGTTTACCGATTGGTTACCATCCGGGCGTCTTTGGCCATCGGAGGTTGCAAATCGTCCGACTTGCTCGCTTCGGCGCGATCCGGGTCCTGGTCGTCCACCGGGCCCGAGCCCGCGGGCGCGTCCGGCTGCTCCACCTTCCCCTTCTGCTGAAGACGCCGCGCCACGAGCCAGCACATCATCGCCCACGCGGCCCCGACGGACCACCCCGCCAGCACGTCGGTCGGCCAGTGCACGCCGAGATAGACGCGGCTGCCCCCGACCGCGAGCGTCAGCAGCACGCCGAGCGCGACCACGAAGACCTTGACCCGCCGCTTGGCGCTGACGCGGGCCAGCAGCACGCCCAGGGTCAGGTAGGTCACGGCCGACATCATGGCGTGCCCGCTCGGGAAGCTCAGCGTGTGGACGTCCACCATATGGGCGACGAGGTCCGGGCGGGGGCGTTCGAAACCCATCTTCAGCACGCTGGAGAGCAGCGTCCCGCCCCCGACCGAGCCCGCGACCAGCAGCGCGGCCCCGCGCTTGCCGTCCATCAGCAGGTAGGCGATGGCCGCGAGCGTCAGGATGGCCAGCACGGTCACGCTGCCGAGCGAGGTCACGTCCCGCATGGCGCTCTCGAACCAGGCCGGCCCAATGGGATCGTTGGTGTCCCCCGCCGTCCGCAAGGCGAGCATCACCGCCCGGTCGAAGCCATGCGTGTCGCCCTCCACCACCTCGTCGGCGATGCGCGCGAAGGCGAACAGCCCGCCCGCCGCCACCGAGAGGGCCAGCACCGATCCGAGTTCGAGCCGGAAGCGGTCCTTGAGGCCGCCCGGGCCGCCGAGACGAGCCCTCAGGCTTTTGAAATCCACGGTGAGGCTCCTGCAAGGCCGGGCTGCGGCGGGTTGCGACGATCAGGCCGGGAACCCGCGATCCTCGCGGCGGGTTGCACCGGACCGAATGTGGACGCCCCCGCCATGGATTCCCAGCCCTCCGATCGCCCCGATGACGCCGCCGAGGCCAGTCCGCTCGAGCAGGCCTCCAACGAATCCCAGCGCGAGGCCGCCGAGCAGGCCGGGCTGCGCTACGTGTCGGACGAGGAGCCGGGCTTCCGCCGGCGCAGGTCCGGCAAGGGGGTGGCCTATCTGGGCCTCGACGGAAAGGCGATCCGCGACAAGGACGCGCTGGAGCGCATCCGCAAGCTCGCCATCCCGCCGGCCTACACGGACGTCTGGATCTGCCCCGACCCGAACGGCCACATCCAGGCGACCGGACGCGACGACAAGGGCCGCAAGCAGTACCGCTACCATCCGCGCTGGCGCGAGGTGCGCGACGGCGACAAGTTCGAGCACATGCTGGACTTCGCCAAATGCCTGCCGGCGCTGCGCGAGCGCATCGACGCCGACATGGCCAAGCGCGGCCTGCCGCGCGACAAGGTGCTGGCCACCGTCGTCCACCTCCTCGAGAACACGCTGATCCGGATCGGCAACGCCGACTACGCCAAGCAGAACAAGAGCTACGGCCTCACGACTTTGCGCGACCGGCACGTCAAGATCGACGGCCAGGAGCTGCGCTTCGAGTTCAAGGGCAAGAGCGGCAAGACCTGGAAGCTCAAGGTCAAGGACCGGCGCATCGCCAAGCTGGTCAAGGCCTGCCAGGACATCCCCGGGCAGCATCTGTTCCAGTATTACGACGAGAACGGCGAACGCCAGCCGGTCACGTCGGCGGACGTCAACGCCTATCTGAAGGAGGCGACCGGGCAGGACATCACCGCCAAGGACTTCCGCACCTGGGCCGGGACCGTGCTGGCCGCGATGACGCTCAAGGAGTTCGAGCTCGTCGACCAGCAGGCCCGCACCAAGAAGACCATCAAGGCGGCCGTCGAGCGCGTCGCGACGCGGCTGGGCAACACGCCGACCATCTGCCGCAAATGCTACGTCCACCCGGAGGTGTTCAACGCCTATCTGGACGGCTCGCTGCTGGAGAGCATCGAGGACGAGGTCGACGCCGAACTGCGCGACAATCTGGAGAAGCTGAAGCCCGAGGAGGCGGCGCTCCTGGTGCTGCTCCAGCGCCGGCTCAAGCAGGACCTGCGCTCCCGGCTGGAGGCCTCGGTCGAGGCCGTGGCCGAGGAGGCCGCCAAGGAGGAGCCCTCTCAGGAACGGGCCAAGCCCGTCCGCAAGCCCCGGGGCTCCGGCAAGGCGAAGCCGTCCGGACGGCCCAATCCGGCCGCCGCGACCGCCGCCTAGCGCCGGCCGTCCTTGCGGTAGCGGAACACGAGCCCGTCCCAGAGGGCGAACGGCCGCTCGGGCCCGGCCTCTTTGCGCAAGCCGGCCTCGTCCGCCCATGCGGCGAGGTCGGCCGCGTCGCGCCCGTCGTCGCCCCGGTAGGAGAGGTTGGCGACCACGAGGGCGCCGCCCGGCCGTAGGGCGCGCGCCGCCTCGGCCACGCCGTCCCGCGCCAGCCCCTCCCCCGCCTGAACCAGATAGGGAAAGACGTCGACCGCGAGCACGAGGTCGAAGGCTTCGTCGCGAAACGCCCGCAGGTCCCGCCCGGTCACCTGCACATAGGAGGCCCTCCGGTCGGGCCCGCTCCGCCGCGCCGCCTCGGCCAGCATCCCGCCCGAGACGTCGGCGCCGACCGCCAGCCCGCAACGGCTGGCGAGCCGCCCGGTCAGCCGCCCGATGCCGCAGCCGAGGTCGAGGACGGCGCGGTCGGGCCCCAGCAGGCCCCAGCCCGCCAGGGCGTCGACGATCTCGGCGCTGGCCGCCGCCAGCAGCGCGGGATCTCCCAGCGCGTACAGGGCGACGCCCGCCTCCGGCCGGTCCGCCGCCAGCTGGTCGAACGTCTTCGCCCACCGGGCGACGGCGGCCCCGGCCTCCTCGGCGGCGACGTCGTGCCGGGCCTCGGCCAGGACGGCGCGGACCACGCCCCAGGCCTGAGGCTGGACGGCCCAGACGCGCTGCACCGCCTCCAGCCGCTGGCGCGCCTCGCCCTGCGCGGCCAGGATCGCGCCTTGGAGCCCCGCCCGGGCATCGCCTTCGGTGTCCGCCGCCATCAGCACGTGCATGAGCCCGAGATGCGCCGGGCGTCCGGCCTGCGCCGCCCCGGCGAGCGCCGCCGCAAGGGCCGGGGTCTCAGCCATCCGGCCGCTCCGGCGACAGGCGGCGCCAGCCGTTCAGGCGGTCCGCCGCGCCCCACTCATATTTGTAGTCCTCCCGGCCGCGCAGGAAGCTGAAGGCCTCCGCGCCCCGGTCCGCCGCGGCCGCGATGGCGCGGCCCAGCAGGATCGCGCCGGGGCTCTCGCGGGCGAAATCCGGGTCGAAGCCGCCGATATAGGCGTAGGAGCGGCGCTGGTCGCGGAGCCCGTAATAGGCGCCCGCCGCCACGCCGCCGATGCGCAGCAGCGCGGTCTCGGCCAGCCCCGCAGCCAGCAGTCGCGGCAGCGCGCGGCGGTGAAAGACCCGCACCGCCTCGTCCGCCAGGACGCCGGCCTCCCCCCGCGACGTCCAGCGGCTGCCGTGCAGGCGCTCCAGTTCGTCCAGGAACGGCGCGCAGCCCACGTCCTGCGCCGTCTCGACGCGGACCGCCCCGCGCCGCTCGGCCCGATGGCGCGCCATGCGCAGCTTGCGGCGCCGGCGGGCCGGCACGGCGAGCGGCATGCCGTCCGCGTCGCGCCCGCCGACCTCGCACGCGCCGGCGAGCGACAGGACCGGACAGGCCTCGCCCTCGCCGCGCTCCTCCCGCCATCCGGGCGGGACCGGCGCGTCCCAGGCGCAGGCGCCGGGCTCCAGCTCGAGCCACAGCAGCGGCTCGGGCCGCTGCGCCGCCGCGCCCGCGAGCGCCGCCAGGACGGCGCCGCGGTCGGCGGGGTCCGCCAGCACGTCGAGCTGATCGCTAAGCGAGACGCCGACCGGCAGGCGCCGGCCGCCCTCGGGCCCGTCCTCGACATAGAACGGCGCCAGTCCGACCAGATCGGCCCCGCGCCAGACCGCGATCGTGGCCAGCCGCCCCGGCGCGAACGCCTCCCACCAGGGCAGCAGCCAGGCCGGGGACAGAAAGGGAGCGGCGTCCGGCGAGCGCCGCCAGACCGCCCACCACGCCGGCTCCAGCGCGGCCAGGGCCTCTGCGCTCCGGATCGTCTCCGCCATGAGGCCGCTCACGCCGCGCCCTCCCGGATCCGGCCGGCGCCGGCGAGGCGGGCGTAGAGATCGAGATAACGGCCCGTCATCGCCTCCAGCGAGAAGCGCTCCCGCGCCGCCTGTCGGCAGCGCTCCGGATCGATCAGCCCGGCGCGCCCGATCGCCGCCGCCATGCCGTCGACGTAGTCGACGATGAAGCCCGTCTCGCCGTCGTCCACGGTCTCGGGCAGCGCGCCGCGCCGGAACGCGATCACCGGCGTCCCGCAGGCGATCGCCTCCCGGGCGACGAGCGAGCTGGTCTCCTCGGCCAGGGCCGGGACCAGTAGGCACCGCGCCGCTGAGAGGAGCCGGCGCTTGCGCGCGAACCCGACCGGGCCGACGAAGCGCCGCAGCGCGTCGAGCCTCGGCGCGACCTCGCGGGCGAAATAGTCCTGGTGCTCGGCGTAGGCGAACAGCTCGCCCGCGACGATCAACGGAACGCCCGCCTCCTTGGCGGCGTCGAGCGCGAGATGGACGCCCTTTTCCGGGCAGATGCGGGCCAGCATCAGGGCGAAGCCCCGCCGCGCGTGGCGCGCCGCCTGCAGGGCCCGCACGGGCGCGCCGTTCGGGATGGGGGCGAGCAGCCGCGGCGACGCCGGGCAGGTCTCGGCCTGCGTCCGCGACACCGGATTGAGCCAAAGGCGCTCCGGCCCGGGCCGGAAGATCTCCTGCGGATACCAGGCCGCCGGCAGGTGCAGGGTGGCCAGCATGGGCGGAAGGCCCGGGACGTCGGGCAGGTACCCGGCGAAGTCCACGCCGTGGAAATGGATCAGGTCCACGGGCTCGCGCCGCAGCACGGCCTGGATGGTCTCGCGATGACGCCGGCGCGCGGCGGCCCGCGCGTCCTGGGTCAGCTCGCCGTCCACTGCGGGCGTCGGCTCCAGCCGGCCGCTCACCTGCGAGCCGGCCTGCGCCACCACGATGGAGCGCCAGCCCGCCGCCACGACGGCGGCGTCGAGCGCCGCCTGGATCTGCTCCGCGCCGCCCACCGCGTCGGGCCCGACCGGCGCGAACGGATAGGCCACGCTGAGCACGGTCAGGCTCATCCGGCGTCGTCCCCGTCGGCGTCAAAGCCCAGGTCGCGGCGCGCGCGCGCAACCAGCTCGGCGAAACGATCCGCCGTCATGCCCCAGGGGAAGCGCTCATAGAGCACCCGGCCCCCGTTGGGAGCGCGCGTGAAATCATAGTCCGGCGCCATGCGGAAGCGCTCCGCCCGGGCCTCGAAGCGGGCGAGCGTGGCGCGCTGGGTGGCGTGGGCCCCCATCATGCGCGTCTTGCGGGCGGCCTCCTCGGGGTTGAGCACGAGCTGGACAGGGGCCGAGCCCGGCTCCGGCGCGAAGTCCTGCGCCAGCATCTCGCCGTCGTCTCCCAGCCGGTAGAACGGCGCCTCGACGATCTCCGGAGCCGCGCCGTCCGCCGCCAGCAGACGGGCCGCCGCATGCGCCGCGAAGGCCGTCGCGTCGTGGTCGGGATGGCCGCCCTCATAGGCGTGGGTGAACACCACCTCGATCCCGGCGAGCTCGGCGGCGAGCCGTCGCGCCAGGGCTGCGAGGTCGTCGGCCGCGCCCTGGTCCGGCGCGTCCAGGTAGGTCACGGCGAGGCCCTCGGCCCCGCCCTCGCGCAGCGCGGCCTGGAGCTCGCCCCGGCGCGCGGCCGCATAGGCGGCGGCGTCCTCGAACCCGTGCGCCCTTGCGTCGGCGAGATTGCGCGGCGCGCCGTCCGTCACCAGCACGAGCCGCAGCCCCGGCATCCGGCGCAGCTGGGCGCCAAGGCCCAGCGTCTCGTCGTCCGGATGGGCCAGCACCGCCGCCATCCGGGAGGCGTCGATCTGCGGCCGGCGCGAATCGGCCAGCTGCGCCAGCGCGTGCAGCGCCTTGGAGCCGGGCTCGGGCGCCTCCGTCACGGCGCGAGGGCCGCCTGGCGCGGCTCCCGCCCGAGCGGCCGGGAGACGGCGGCGCCGCGCGGCGCGTAGCGCCGGATCATGCTGGCGCAGAAATCCGCGAACTCCTGTTTGTCGAGCGGCGGGCTGGTGTGGTGCGGCTCGATCCCGCGGTGCTCGGGCGTGAAGCAGAAGGTGACGGTCACGTCGAAGTCCTGCAGCGCCTCCATCTGGCGGTCGAACCAGTCGAGCGCGTTGGGCCGGAAGCTGTCGGCCCAGCTGAGCCCCGTGCGCAGATAGGTGACGCCGAGGCGCTTCATCCACGCCACCGCGTCGTCGAGCCGGTGGTCCTGGTAATGGAACCACTGGCAGAGCCCCATCTCGGGCGCATAGTCGCCGAAGGCCTCCAGGGCGGGCTTGGGCGAGCCGTCCTCGCGGATCAGGCCCATGTAGAAATGCCGGTAATAGGAGGAGCCCTCCGCCTCCCGGTGGCGCGTCGTCGCCGGCCAGTCCCGCGGCAGGTCGTAGAGGCTGTACCAGTGGATCCGGGGCGCCTTTCCGATCAGCAGCTCGGCGGTGCGCTTCAGGCCCCAGACCTGCACCTCCTCGGCCCCGAAGGTGGAGATGCCCACCTCCGACACCCAGACCGGCAGGTCCGTCACGGCCTTGATCTCGTCGATCTTGGCCGGCCACTCGTCCAGCTTCCAGAGGTTCCAGTCGAGCGGGAAGCCGTGCACCGCGATGGCGTCGACATGGTCGAGCACGCCCTTGCCGGCCATGTTGCGCACCCAGCCCGGATCGATCGGCGACATGCCGCCGAGCACGCGCGGCACGTTCGGGTTCTCGGCCTTGATCGCCTGGCCGGCCGCCACCGCCATCTCGGCGAATTTCGTCCAATCGGGATCGAGGTTGGGGTCCCAGTGGGACTTGTTGTTCGGCTCGTTCCAGATCATTGCGGCTTCGATCATGCCTGCCTCCCGGTTGCCTGGCCGACGCCGGGACGCGCGGGATAGACCGGCGCGGCGTCGGGGTTCTTCTGCGCCGCCCGGCAGAGATAGACCTCCTGCTCGGGATGCTCGACGATCTCGAAGCCGGCGCTGCGCAGCATCGCCTCGACGCAGGCCGCGTTGGGCGCCCACCAGTTGGTGGGGTCCTGCGAGTAGCTCCGCTCGATGAAATGCATCTTGGGCCAGGTCGGCCGGTCGAAGATGGCGGTCTCGGCGAACGGATAGTCCTCCTCCACGGGCTCGGCCTGCTCGGCCCCGCGCTGCATGGACTGGAACACCATGAGGTCGCCGCAGACATGCTCGCGGATGAGGTCCAGCGCCAGCAGCGGATGGCGCAGGTGGTAGAGGACGCCCATGAAGATCACGACGTCGAAGGTCTCGCCCAGCGCGCCGACGTCGTAGACGGAGAGCTGGCGGAACTCGATGTCGTCGAAGCCCAGAACCTCGGCGGCGAAGCGCGCCTGCCGCAGATAGTCCTCGTCGAAGTCGACGCCCAGCACCCGCGCGGCGCCGCGGCGCTTCATCTCCATGGAGTAGAAGCCGCCGTTGCAGCCGATGTCGAGCACCGTCTTGCCGGTGAGGTCCTTCGGGATCGCGGCCTCGAAGCTCTTCCACTTGACGTTGGGGTAGTCGCCCAGGAAGTGCTCCGGCGCGGTCTTCACGCCGTGGAGGTCGATGTTGTGGAACCAGGGGCCGAGCGCCTCGGCCCGGCTGCGAATTTCGTCCGGCGTCAGCCGCCGGGCCGCGCCGGCCGGCATCGCGAGGGGGGAGTTCAAGGCAGCGCCCTCCTGTGGGGGGTGAGGGGTTCGAAGGGCCGCCCGTCGGGCCGCCCCAGCTCGACGCGCAGCCCGGACGCGGGCCGCTGGTCGAGGGTGGCCTCGCCCAGCATGCCGATGGCGGTGCGGTAGCCGTTCAGGGTGCCGACATCGACATAGCGGTCGCCCGCCTTGACGCCGACGGCCTTGCCGCCCAGCGCCAGCCAGGCGTTCACCAGCGTGCCGATATACTCGTCGCGCCCGTTGCGGGCCTGCCAGAGGTCGCGCAGCTCGGCCAGCACATGGCCGGGCATCTTGAACGCGCCCCAGATCCACTGCGACGCCGCGTCCTTCTGCTTGACCTGGATCTCCAGCACCGCGCCGTCGCGGTCCATCACCACCGCGTCGAAGAATTCGGGCCGGTCCACCGGGAACAGCAGGAAGGACAGCACGTCCTCGGGCAGCTCGGCCAGCGCGTCGGCCGGGAACCACACCGTGTCGGGCAGGCCGACGATGACGTGCTCGTCCGCCGGCACCAGCGGGGTCGCGCGGAAGATGGCGTCGCACAGCCCGCTCGGGCGCGGCTGGACCACATAGGCGATGGTCGCCGAGCCGTAGCCGCCGCCGTAATACTCCATGATGTCCGACTTGCCAGGCGAGATCACGAAGCAGATCTTGTCCGCGCCGCCGCGCAGCATGCGCTCCACCAGATACTCGCTGACCGCGCAGGGCCGCTCGGTCTCGCCGTCGAGGCGGCTGCCCACGGGCAGCAGCTCCTTGGAGAAGGCCAGCGGCTGGATGCGGCTGCCGCGGCCCGCGGCTGGAACGATACCCCACATGGTCGCCTCCTTCAGGCCGTCTCGGCCATGGCCGGCCGGTTCGCCGACCGTGCGTCTTCAAGCGCCGCCAGGAGATCCCGGGCGCGATGGGCGGAGGTGTGCTCGGCCAGCACGCGCTCGCGCGCCCGCCGGCCGATGGCGGCGATCTCCTCGGACGGGCGGTCGATGGCGGCGAGCGCCTCCTCGGTCGAGCGCGCGATCAGGATCTCGCGGCCGGGCTCGAAGAAGCTGTCCAGCCCCTCCCAGGAATCCGACAGGAGCGCGGCCCCGCAGGCAGCCGCCTCGAACAGCCGACCCGACGGGCACCAGCCCATTTCGGCCATGGCCCGGCGGGTCACGTTCAGGGTCAGCCGCGACGAGGCGTAGAAGGCCGGGTGCTCGGACGGTGGCAGATGGCGGACGAAAAAGATGTTCTGCGTCCAGGGGAAATCCGGCGGATATTGCGCGCCGGCGATGAGGAACCGCTGGCCGGGGCGCCGCCGGGCCGGCTCGACGAAGAGCGCCTCGAGCGCCGCCTGACGGTCCTGCGCATAGGTGCCCAGATAGGAGAGGTCGGCGGCGAAGCGGTCCAGCGGCGCGTCGGGACGGTGCGACTGCGGATCCACATGGCCGTAGAGCGGCGCCACCCGGCGCGCCCCGAGCCGCGACCGCAGCGCCGCGAGGGCCTCGCCGCCCGTGTAGCTCAGCACCAGGTCGAAGTCCCGCAGCCCGCGCGGCCCGATGGCCTTCACGTCGGCGCCGCCCTCGATGAGGCTGAGCGTCACCGGCGTGTCGAGGTCGTAGAAGACCGACAGCGGCCGCGGAGCGTCGAGCATCAGGGCCGTGGCCTCGACCCCATGCGGGCAGAAGCTCGTCGCCATGGCGACGTCGGCGTCGGCCAGCTCGCGGCGGGCCCGGGCGGCCGCCTCCGGCCAGTCGGCGTAGAGCACGAGTTCGCCATGGGGCAGCGAGAAGAGGTCGCGGTTGTCAGCGTAATAGGGCGTGTCGTGCTCGAAAAACACGACACGATGGCCCTGGGCGGCGAGCGCCCGGATCAGCCCGCGCCAGAGCGTGGCGTGGCCGTTGCCCCAGGAGGACGACACCGTCAGGCCGAAGATCACGATCTTCATGCGCGCGGCTCCTCGTTGAGGCGGTGCAGGCGGCAGCCCCATTCGCCCATCGCCAGCGTGGTCACCGACCCCGGCGCGATCTCGATGCGGCTCCACGCGTCGAGCCCGAGGCCGAGCCCGAACAGCACCAGCGCGCGCAACGGCTCGGCATGGGCCACGAGCGCGACGCCGGCGCCCGGATGCCGGGCGACGAGCGACAGGGCGCAGCGCGCCACGCGGGCCTGGACCTCGACGGCGCTCTCGCCGCCGGGCGCGCGGGCCAGGCTGCGGTTCTGGTTCCAGCGCGTCCAGGCGGGATCGGACGCGAGGTCCTCGAAGCTGCGGCCGGTCCAGTCGCCGGCGTCGAGCTCCTGGAGGTCGTCGTCGGTCGTCACCGGCAGGCCCAGGCGCCGGGCGATCGGCTCCGCCGTCTCCTGCGCCCTCTCCAGCGGGCTGGCGTGGATCGCCGCGACGCTCTCGCCCGACAGCCGTTCGGCCGCCCATTCGGCCTGGCGCCGTCCTTCGGCCGAGAGGCGCACGCCCGGCGTGCGGGCGCTCAGCGCCCGGTTCACCTGCTCATGCGCGCCATGGCGGACGAGGAACAGCGTGGTGGTCACGGCTGGGCCCCTTCGGGGACGCGAATCGCCCTCATCATGACGCCTCGCCGGCGACGAAGCGGATCGTCCGATCACGCGCCTCGGAGTCGGTGAACTGCTGCGGCGGCGATTTCATGAAATAGCTGGAGGGTCCGGTCAGCGCGCCGCCGACGCCCCGGTCGAGCGCCAGCTTGGCGCAGCGCACGGCGTCGATGACGATCCCGGCCGAATTGGGCGAATCCCACACTTCGAGCTTCAGCTCGCAGTTGAGCGGCACTCCGCCGAAGGTGGTCCCCTCCATGCGGATGTAGCACCACTTGCGGTCGGTCAGCCACGGCACGTGGTCGCTCGGACCGACATGGATGTCGCCGGGCGCCAGCGGCGCGTCGAGCTGGCTCGCCACCGACTGCGTCTTGGAGATCTTCTTCGATTCCAGCCTCTCGCGCTCCAGCATGTTCTGGAAGTCGGCGTTGCCGCCAAAATTCAGCTGGTAGGTGCGGTCCAGCCGCACGCCGCGCTCCTTGAACAGGTTGGTCAGCACCCGGTGCACGATGGTCGCGCCGACCTGGCTCTTGATGTCGTCGCCCACGATGGGCAGGCCGCGCTCCTCGAAGCGCCTGGCCCAGTCCTTGTTGGAGGCGATGAACACCGGGATGCAGTTGACGAAGGCGCAGCCCGCCTCCAGCGCCTGCTCGGCGTAGAACTCGGTCGCCTGCTGCGACCCCACCGGCAGGTAGGAGACCAGCACGTCCGTCCTGGACCGGCGCAGGATGTCGGTCACGTCGCTCACCGGCGCGTCGGATTCGGCGATCTCGTCGCGCATGTAGCGGCCGATGCCGTCGAGCGTGGGCCCGCGGTTCACCTGCACCCCGGTCGGCTCGGGCCTGGCGAAGCGCTCGGTGTTGTTGGGCTGGACGAAGATCGCCTCGCTGACGTCGCGGCCGACCTTGGCGGCGTTGACGTCGAAGGCGGACGCGATCTCGATGTCGCCCACGCGGTAGCCGCCGAGCTCGACGTTCATGAGGCCCGGCACGGGCTCGTTGGCGACGGCGTCGCGGTAGTAGGTCAGGCCCTGCACGAACGAAGACGCGCAGTTGCCCACGCCCACGATGCCGACGCGCAATGTGTTGCGGCTCATGACGCTGCTTCCTTTCTGTGCGGGCGCCGCCCCAGGGCGGACGCCGTTGGCCGGGCGCGGTCGTCCCGGATCGCCCGGGTCGGACCCGGGCGCGTCAGACCCGCGCGTCCTCGGCGAGCGCGAAGGCGGCGCGGTTCGCCGGGCGGGCCTTGCTCCTGTCGTGCTCGTCGGAGAACCACGCGATCGTCGATTCCAGCCCCTTCTCCAGGGAGGTGACCGGGGCCCAGCCGAGGAGCTCGCGCGCGATGGTGATATCGGGCCGCCGGCGGCGCGGATCGTCGACCGGCAGGGGCCGGCGAACCACCGCGGAAGACGAGCCCGTCATGGCGAGGACCAGCTCGACCAGGTCGCTGACCCTGAGCTCGTTGGGATTGCCGAGATTGACCGGGCCCTTCAGCGGCCCGTCATGGCGCATCAGCGCCTTGAGGCCCGTCACGAGGTCGTCGACATAGCAGAAGGACCGCGTCTGGGAGCCGTCGCCATAGACCGTGATGTCCTCGCCGGCGATCGCCTGCGTCACCACGTTGGAGACCACGCGTCCGTCGTCCGCGGCCATCCGGGGACCATAGGTGTTGAAGATCCTGGCGACCCGCACCGAGGCGCGGCCGGCGCGCTCGAAGTCGAAGGTGAGGGCCTCGGCGGCCCGCTTGCCCTCGTCGTAGCAGGCGCGCGGCCCGATCGAGTTCACATTGCCCCAGTAGCTCTCGCGCTGGGGATGGACCTCGGGGTCGCCATAAACCTCGCTGGTCGAGGCCAGCAGGAAGCGCGCGCCCGTGTCCTCGCACAGCCGCAACAGATTGCGGCTGCCCAGCACGCTGGTCATCATCGTGTGCTCGGGATCCGCCTGGTAGTGGGGCGGCGAGGCCGGGCAGGCGAGGTTGTAGACGAAGTCGATCTGGCTCTTGGACTGCCGCAGGACGCGCGCCGGAACGGGATCGATGATGTCCGCTTCGATCAGGTCGAACAGCGGCTCGCGCTCGAGATGGCGAAGGTTGAGCTTGCGCCCTGTCTTGAGATTGTCGATGCAGATCACGTGAGCGCCGTCGGCTAGCAGGGAGTCGCAAAGATGCGATCCGACGAAACCTGCACCACCGGCGACGAGGACCAGCTGTCGTCTTCCGTTCTTCATGGTCGGAACCTCTCGCTGTGTTGCCAGCCAACGCGGAACGTTTGTAGTTGGTTCAAACATTTCGTCAGGGAATTCCGATATTTGATGGCTTGGGCTCGGAATCCCCTCAAGACGGATCGAATCAGGACGAAACCGATGCGGGGCGGAGGCGGTCAGGCCGGCAGCGTCGCGGATCGTCGCACCGGCTGGCGCGCCGCCACGATCGCGTCGAGGAGGTGGGTCTCGAGCTCCTGCGCCCTGTGGCGGGCGCTGTGGCCGCGCAGCACCCGCGCCAGCGCCTGTTCGGCGACGCCGCGCCGGCGCGTCTCGTTCCAGCGCGTCAGGACATGCAGGACGTCGTCTGCGTCATGGGCCAGCGCGATCTCCTCGCCGGGCGTGAACAGCGTGTCCAGCCCGTCCCAGACGTCCGAGACGATGGGCGTGCCGCAGGCGGCGGCCTCGAACAGGCGCACGCTCGGGCTGTAGCCCGCCCGCACCATGTCGGCGCGGGTGACGTTCAGCGTGTAGCGGCTGGCGCCGTAGAAGGCGGGATGCGCGTCCGGCGGCACATGCTCGACGCGGTCGACATTCGCCGGCCAGTCGATGTCGGCCGGATATTGCGGGCCCGCCACCACGAAGCGCAGATGCGGCGCCTGCCGGGCCGGCTCGATCAGCAGCCTGTCCAGCACCGGCTGCCGGTCCGGGCTGTAGGTGCCCAGATAGGAGAGATCGTAGGTCTTGGGCGCGTCCGTCGGGCGGTACGCGTCGGTGTCGACCGAGCAGTAGAGCGCCCGGGCTGCGGGCGAGCCCCAGCGCCGCTCCAGCGTCCGCAGCGTGGGTCCGCCCGTGAAGGACAGGTAGACGTCGTAGCCGGGGATCAGCTCCGGGGAGAGATATTCCTGGTCGCCGCGCTCCAGCCGCGCAAGCGTGACCGGCGTGTCGATGTCGTAGAAGGCCGTCACGCCCCGGGTGGTGCGCTGCGCGAAGCGCCCCGCCGCGACCCCGTCCGGCACATAGGAGCCGACGATGACGGCGTCCGCGCGGGCGATCTCGGGCGCCCAGGCGTCCAGGGCCGCGAGGTCCGGATAGAGCGCGAAGCGGCAGAAGTCCGGCTCGGGCATGTCCCGGTGCCGCGCATACCAGGGCTGGTCGCGCTCCAGGAACAGGATGTCGTGCCCGCGTTCCGCGAAGGCGCGCAGCAGCGCCCTGTAGGTCGTCGCGTGCCCGTTGCCCCAGCTGGACGAGAGGCTGAGGCCGAGCACGACCACCGAGAGGGGTCGGGATGCGGGAGACGCGATCATGCGGCGCTCCGGCCCCGCGTCCGGGCCGCCTCTTCCTTCAGGATGGCGTCGACCTGGGCTCCCCGCTTGGCGTAGGTGTGCTCCGCCAGGACGCGGTCGCAGGCGCGCCGGCCGATGGCCTCGGCGCGGTCGCGCGTCAGCCCGTCCAGGTGCTGGATCACGTCCTGCCCGTCACGCGCGACCAGCACCTCCTCGTCAGGCTTGAGGAAGAGCTCGATGCCCTCCCAGGCGTCGGTGATCAGGCAGGCGCCGGCTCCCGCCGCCTCGAAGACGCGCGTCGCCGGCGAGAAGCCGATCTCCGCCATGCTGTCGCGGGCGATGTTGAGCACGGCCAGCGGCGTGCGGTTGAAGGCGTTGTGCTCGCGCGTGTAGACATGGCCGATGCGCCGCACATTGGCCGACATGGGCTTGTCCTCCCAGCCGGCGCCGCCGATCAGGAACGACTTGGCGGCCAGCTTCGCGGCCGGCTCCAGGAAGAACTGCTCCACCCGCCGCTCGCGGTCCGGCAGGCGGTTGCCCAGGAAGCCGAGGTCGCCGGAGAAGCGCGGCTCCGGGGCCACCGGATGGTGGGTGGCGGGGTCGAGCGCGTTGTAGATCGGCACGCAGCGCCGGGCGCCGAAGCCCTCATAGGCCTGCACCACGGGCGGGCCGCCCCCATAGGTGAAGACGAGGTCGAGCGAGGGCAGCACGCGGCGCAGCGGATGACGCTCGTAGCCGCGCATCTCCGCCAGCGTGGCGGGCGCGTCAACGTCCCAGAAGATCCGGATGGCGTCCGGCCGGGAGGCCGCCACCACGCCCTCCAGGAGCTCGTCGTCAAACACCCCGACGCCGCTCGCCTTGACGACCACGTCCGCGCTCGCCGCCTCGGCGACGACGCCCCGCATGGCGTCCTCGGTCGCCGGGTAGACCTTCACCTCCGCCCATTCGGGCGGCTCGATGTCGCGGTGCTTCTGCCGGTCATAGGCGTCCGGCTCGTAGAAGGTGATCCGGTAGCCGCGCTGGGCGAGGTCGAAGAGCATGCCCCGGTAATAGGTGGCCGCGCCGTTCCAGTAGGACGACAGCAGGCTGGAGCCGTAGAACGCGATCTTCATGACATCGTCTCCAGGGACGCGGAGGCGTCTTGGTGGGGGTGGGCCGCCCCCGGCGCGCCGGGGGCGCCGAGTTCGGCCGCAAAGCCGAGCAGCTCGCGCATCCGGTGCGCGCAGGTGTGGCGGGCCAGGATGGCGGCGAGGCCGCGCTCGGCCAGCCCCCGGCGCAAATCCGGGTCGGCCGAAAGGTCGCGCAGGCGGCGCTCCATGGCGTCGCCGTCGCGCGCCACCAGGAAGTCCTCGCCGGGCGTGAACAGGCCTTCGCTGTCGTCCCAGGGGGCGGACACGAGCGGGATGCCGCAGGCCAGCGCCTCGAACACCCGGATGGTCGGAATGCCGGGCAGCATGTCGACATAGAAGCGGCGCGGCACGTGGACGGTCGCCAGATGGCGGGCGAAGGCGCCCGGCGCGGCGGCGTTAGGCAGCCACCCGCGATAGCGCGCGCCGTAGCGCCGCAGCATCGCCAGCGCCTCGTCCGGATAGCGCACGCCGTGGATGTCGAGCGCCAGGCCGGCCCGCTGCGCCGGCCCGAACAGGAAGCGCTCCAGCTCCTCGGTGCGCTCCCCGTCGCCCCAATTGCCGATCCAGACGAGGCCTTCGCGCTCGCCTTCGACGGCCGGCGGGTGGAACAGCCGGATGTCGGCCGCTTCGTGCCAGACATGGACGCGCCCGCCCCAGCCCCAGCCGCGATAGACCTCCGCCAGCGTCTCCCCGAAGGCGAGCACGCCGTCATAGCCGTCAAGGTCGAAGGCCGTGATGGCGTCCGGGTCGCTGACGGCGCGGTGATGGGTGTCGTGGAACAGCAGCCGGAACCGGCCGCCCTTGCGCCGTTCGCGCCCCAGCGCGGCGACGAGCCAGGGCTCGTTCCACTCATGCGCGACCACGAGGTCGGCGCCGTCGACGGCCGCCGCGACGTCGCAGTCGGGCCCATAGGTCTCGGAGGCCAGCTCCGGATAGGCGCGCCGGTAGGGCTCCAGGCCGGCCTCGCCATGGTCGCCGAGCAGGTTCTCCAAGCTCCAGGACCCCGCCGGCTCCCACACCCGCACGTCATGGCCGGCGTGGATCAGCTCGCGCAACACGCCGCGCAGGAAATGCGCGTTGCCGTGGTTCCAGCACGAGGCCAGCGAGTGGGTGAAATAGACGACCCTCATGCGGCGCGCTCCCCGGTCCCGAGGCCGCGCGCGCCGTCTCCCCAGAGGCCGCGATGCACGTCGAGCACGCCCTCGACCATGCGGGCGAGGGTGTAGCGGCTGGCCCGCTCCCGGGCCGCCCGGCCCAGCGCGAGGCGGCGGTCGCGATCAGGCGCGAGGTCGGCGAGCATGCGCGCCAGCGCGGCGGCGTCGCCGGGCGGCGTGAACACCGCCGCGCCGTCCCACAGCTCGCGGAAGGTGGGGATGTCGGAGAGCGCCAGCGCGCATCCGGCCTGGGCGGCCTCCAGCACGGCGAGGCCGAACGGCTCGTAGAGCGCCGCCGAGCAGAACACCGGGCGCCGCGCATAGCGCTCCGCCATCTCGGCGCCGGACAGTCCGCCCAGCGCGACCATGTCGCTGAGCCGGGCCTGCGCCCCGTGCGGGCCGATCAGCGGCCCGGCCGCCCTCACCGGAAAGGGCAGCCGTCCCGCCGCTTCGTCGAGGACCGCCGCGCCCTTGGCGTCGTCCCAGAGGCGCCCGGCGGTGAACGCCGCCTGTTCGAGCGGGCCGTCGTCCGAGACGTCGCCCGGGCGCTCCGGCCCGGCGCGCCCGTTATGCACCGCGATCGGCGCCCCCCGGCCGCCCGGGCGGTCGAGCCCATAGGCCTCGGCGGTGGCGGCCGCGAAGGCGCGGCTCGGCGCCAGGATGGCGTCGGCCCGCTCCAGCCCGCGCGCCGTCCTGGCGATGCGCCAGGCGAAGTCGTCCGGAATGGGCGCGTCGCCGCGGACCGCGCGCCACCATGTGGCCAGGCAGGAATGGTTCACCGCCGCGACCGGACGCTCGAACGCCGCGCCCGCCGCCAGAGCGGGAGCGTGCGCGTGGACGCTGTCGACGCCGGCGTCGCGCGCCAGCCGGGCGAGCGCCAGCGACGCGTCGTCGAGCTCGGCCTCGGTCTCGGCCGTCCAGTCCAGCGGCGCACCGGTCTCGACCAGTTCGAGCCCCGGGACCGCCGCGGCGACGGCGCGCTGCAGCGGATCGGGCGCAGGGCCCAAAACGGCCAGGACCACACCGACATCCCGGTCGGCGAGGCCTCGCGCAAGATCGAGAGCGTAGGTCCACACGCCGCCGACAGCGTCGGCCGTGACCAGGATGCGACGGCGGGACGCGTTCACCCGTGCGCCCGCCTCTGCTTCATCGGCCCGCTCACGACGCCGCCTCCAGCCGGGAATCGACGTTCTGCGGCGCCGGGGCCGCGCGGCCGGCCCTCGACGAGCGTTCGCCCTCCAGCCAGGCCGCCAGCCTGGCGACGCCGTCGCGCCAGGGCGTGGGTTCGCCGAGGCCCAGCGCGGAGCGCGCCCGGCTTGGGTCCGACACGTAGTAGCGCTGGTCTCCGGCCCGCCAGTCGGAATAGCGGGTCTCCACCTTGCGGCCGACCAGCTCCTCGATATGGGCGATGAGCTGGCGCAGGCTGATGGCGTTGTCGGGCCCGCCGCCGAGGTTGAAAGCCTGCCCGGACACCGCCTCGATGCGGCTCCAGCAGGCCATGTAGGCGTCCACCGCGTCCTTGACGTCGAGGACGTCGCGGACCTGCCGGCCGTCGCCATAGATGCTGATCGGCTCGCCCGCCAGCGCCCGGATCAGGAAATGCGCGACCCAGCCCTGGTCCTCGGTGCCCATCTGGCGCTGGCCGTAGATGCAGCTCATGCGCAGCACAGCCGTGGGCAGGCCGTAGCTGCGCGCATAGTCCAGCACATACTGGTCCGCCGCGCCCTTGGAGCAGCCATAGGGGGTGTGGAAGTCGAGCGGGCGCTCCTCCGAGACGCCGCGGGCGCGCAGGGCGGGATCGGTCGGCGCATAGGCGTCGCCCTCCAGCGCCAGCGGCACGTCGGCGAGGTCGCCATAGACCTTGTTGGTCGAGGCGAACACGACGGGCGTGCGCCGGCCGCTCGCGCGCAGCGCCTCCAGGATGTTGAGCGTGCCCTGCAGATTGATCGCGAAGTCGTCCCGCGGGTCAGCCAGGCTGGTGGTGACCGCCACCTGGGCGGCGAAATGGAACACCGCCGCCGCCTCCCGCGCGGCGCCCGTCAGGGCCTCGGCGTCGCGGATGTCGGCCTTCACGGACCGGATGCGGCCGCCATGGCGCTCCTGCAGCCAGGCCAGGTTGCGCTCCACCCCCGGCCGGGACAGGGCGTCGTAGACGATGACGTCGCGGCCTTCGCCGGCGATGCGGTCGGCCAGGTTCGAGCCGATGAAGCCCGCCCCGCCCGTGATCAGGACGGGTCCGCCCGGACCGTCAGGAGGGCCGCCCATCATGCGACCAGCCCCCGCCGCTCCAGCTCCTGCCGGGCTTCGTTGACCCGGTCGTCGGCCGTCTGCTGCGCCACCCACTCGGCCAGCTCGGCCAGGCCTTCGGAGAAGTCCTTGCCGGCCGTGAAGCCGAGTTCGTCGCGCGCCTTGGAGATGTCGCAGAAGCAGTGCCGGATGTCGCCGATGCGGGCCTTGCCGACCGTCTCGGGCGTCAGCTCCGGCCGGCCCATCGCCTGCGCCAGCATCTCGCCGATCTGCAGGATGGAGCGGTCCGCCCCGCTGCCGACATTGTAGACCTGCCCGGCCGCCTGCGGATGATCGAGCGCCAGCAGGAAGGCCCGGGCCACGTCCTCGACATGGACGAAGTCGCGGCGCTGCTGGCCGTCCTCGAACACCATCGGGCGCTGTCCGTTGAGGATGCGCGAGGCGAAGATCGCCAGCACGCCCGTATAGGGATTGGAGAGCGCCTGCCCGGGTCCGTAGACGTTGAAGAGCCGCAGCGCGACGCCTTCCATCCCGTAGGCCGGCGCGACCGTCAGCGTCAGCCGCTCCTGCACGTATTTGGTCAGGGCGTAGACCGAGGCGAGCGTCGGGCGCTTCCACTCGGGCGTCGGCAGCGGCGTCAGGGCGCGGCCCTGCGCATCCAGCGGGTCCCAGCCCTGGGCGTCGGAGGTGCGCGGCTTGCGCTCGGCGTCCTCGACGGCGCGGCCGTCCGCGTCCCGGTAGAGGCCCTCGCCATAGATGCTCATCGAGGAGGCGACCACGACGCGCCGCACCTGCCGGTCGATCAGCTTCTGGAACAGCACGGCGGTGCCGAGGTCGTTCACCCCCACATAGCGGTCGACCGCGTACATGCTCTGGCCGACGCCGACCTCGGCCGCCAGATGGATCACGGCGTCGGCGCCCAGCAGCGCCCGGCTGACCGCCGCCTCGTCGCGCACGTCGCCGACCACCATCTCGATTTCGCGGTCGAGGTGGTCGGGCGTCTTGCCCTGGTGCACCTGCTCGATCAGGCTGTCCAGGACCCGCACGCGGTAGCCGCGCTCCACGCAGGCCCGGGCGACGTGGCGGCCGATGAAACCGGCCCCGCCGGTGATCAGGATCGCATCCGACACGGGCGGCCTCAGTTCTTGTCGCTGTTGCGATGGATGAACTTGTTGAAGCGGCTGGGCTTGTGCCCCTTGCCGCCCGCCTCGTCCTGATGAAGGAAAGCGAGCTCGTTCTCGTCGAACGCCTTGAAGAATTCCTCCCAGGAGATCTCCTCCAGCGACTCGTCCTTTTCGGCGAAGTCGAGACGCAGGATGCCGGGGCCGCCCTTGCCGCCCGAATCCTTCACCCGGGAGGGACGCCCGCCGCGTTCCTCGGCCCATTTGCGGATCTCGTCGTGATCCGTCGTGACCTTGGCTTCGCTCATGCCGACGCTCCCGATTGACCTGTTCTGCGGGCCAAACGCGGCCTTTGCTGAATTGGTTCCTTTGTTGCTGAGCGCTACCGGACCCACCGGGAACTCGGTGCGGAAACAGACCGGCAGGCGAAGCTCAAGGCTATTCAGCGGGGGTCGGCAGGGGATGACGCCAGGCGCGGCCTCAAGCCGCCGCGCCGTTCAGGCGTTCAGGGCTTGGGGGCCGCCGGCTCGCGCTCGCGCTGGCAGGCTGCGACGAAACCGCTCATGCGAAGCGCCATCTCCGACGGGCCGAGGCGGGGCTCGGCCCGTTCGGTCGCCCTCACCTTGCCCTCGACGCAGCCGCAGGCGGCCGCGCAGACCTGCCCGTTGGCGCCCGAGGCCCGGCAGCTCGTCTCGCAGCCGGTGCGGAAATCGACCGCCGCCGGCGCCCGGGGGGGCGGCTGGATCACCTGCGCGGCCAGCCAGAGCAGCCCGAAGAACAGCGGCTGATGGATCAGGTAGAGCGCCAGGCTGTGTCGCCCGGCCCAGACGAGGGCGCGATCGACCGCCCCGTCGGCGCGCCACTGCGCCAGCCGACGGTCGAGCCCGGACGCGAGGGCGGCGCGGGCCAGCGCCACTCCGGCCAGCGTCAGTCCGAACCAGGGAAACAGCGGCTCGTAGTCATTGGTGCGCGGGACCGCGTCGCCGAGGCCGAGCCAGAGCCATCCCGGGCCGTTCAGCGCCGGGAACCGCACCAAGGCCGGGAGCGCGACGACGAAGGCGGCCGCGGCCGCCGTCAGCCAGGCGGGAGCCCGGAGGAAGGGGAGCGCCAGCACGCTGGAGACGGCGATGCAGTGCAGGATGCCGAAGAAGATGAACTCGTCCGGCGTCGCCAACCAGGTCGCGGCCGTGATGCCGGCGGCAGCGACCGACACCATCGCGAGCCGGCGCCCATAGGGTCCGCGGCGCAGCCCGCCGCGGCTCGCCAGCACCAGCCCGATCCCGACCAGCGCCAGGAACGACCCCGCGATGGCCTTGGCGAAGGCGCGCCAGGCGGGATCCACCCCGGCCTGGAGGTCGATGAAGTTGAAGAAGCCGAGGTCCCACGTGAAATGGAACACGAACATCGCCGCGATCGCGACGCCCCGGGCGGCGTCCACGACAGGCAGGCGCGGCGGGGCTTTCGGGACGGCGGCGATCTCGGGGGGCGGACCGAGGACGGCGGGGGCGCTCATGCGGATGTTCTCGAGCATGCTGCGAAAAGGTGGAAACCGGCTTTTCGCGCCAAAGCATGCGACTGTCAGGAAACTAGAACATGCTGTGTTTCCGTCGAAACACAGCATGTTCTAGCCCGAATCGCGGGCCGCCGTCGCCTCCGCGGCGCCTGCCCTCCCCCGCCAAGCGGGAGAGGGCCCAAGCTGCGCCGGTTCAGTTCAGCAGCGCGCCCTTCGGCGGGGCGTCCGGCGAGACGAGGACGTCGCCGATGATCAGCCCGTCCGGGCCGGCCGTGACCGGAACGGTTTCGCCATCCTTGATCGAGCCGCTCAGGATCAGCTCGGCGAGCGGGTCCTGCACGTTCTTCTGGATGACGCGCTTCAGCGGCCGGGCGCCGTAGGCGGCGTCGTAGCCCTTGTGGGCCAGCCAGTCGCGCGCCGTGGCGTCGAGCTCCAGCACCAGCTTGCGCTCGTCCAGCAGCTTCTGCAGGCGCTTGAGTTGGATGTCCACGATGGCGCCCATCTGGTCGCGCTGCAGGCGGTGAAACAGGATGATCTCGTCCACCCGGTTCAGGAACTCCGGCCGGAAATGCGAGCGCACCACGCTCATCACCTCGTCGCGGACCGCGTCCGTATCCTCGCCCTCGCGCTGGTTCACCAGGAACTCCGCCCCGAGGTTGGAGGTCATGATGATCAGCGTGTTGCGGAAATCCACCGTGCGGCCCTGGCCGTCGGTGAGGCGGCCGTCGTCGAGCACCTGCAGCAGGACGTTGAACACGTCCGGATGCGCCTTCTCGATCTCGTCGAACAGCACCACCTGGTAGGGCCGCCGGCGAACGGCCTCCGTGAGGGCGCCGCCCTCCTCATAGCCCACATAGCCCGGAGGCGCGCCGATGAGCCGGGCGACCGAGTGCTTCTCCATGTATTCGGACATGTCCATGCGCACGAGCGCGGTTTCGTCGTCGAACAGGAAGCTCGCGAGCGCCTTGGTGAGCTCGGTTTTTCCGACGCCTGTCGGTCCGAGGAACATGAACGAGCCGATGGGCCGGTTCGGGTCCTGCAATCCGGCGCGGGCGCGCCGCACGGCCGTGGATACGGCCGCGACCGCCTCGGCCTGGCCAACGACGCGCTTGCCGATCTGCTCCTCCATTTTGAGGAGCTTCTCGCGCTCGCCCTCGAGCATGCGGTCAACCGGCACGCCGGTCCAGCGCGACACCACCTGGGCGACGTCGTTCGCCGTCACGGCCTCGGCCACCAAGGCGGTGTTCTCGCGGCCCTCCACCTCCTTCAGGGTGCGCTCCAGCTCCGGGATCACCCCATAGGTCAGCTCGCCAGCGCGCTGGTACTCGCCGCGGCGCTGTGCGTTGGCGAGTTCGGTGCGAGCCTGCTCCAGCTGCTCCTTGAGCTTCTGGGCGCTGCCGAGCTTCTCCTTCTCGGCCTTCCAGCGGGCCGTGAGAGCGGCGGATTTCTCCTCGATGCCGGCAAGCTCCGTCTCCAGGCGGCCGAGCCGATCGCGAGAGGCCGGGTCGGTCTC
Organism: Alsobacter sp. KACC 23698; assembly: GCF_045348435.1. Classification (GTDB taxonomy): domain Bacteria; phylum Pseudomonadota; class Alphaproteobacteria; order Rhizobiales; family Beijerinckiaceae; genus Alsobacter. Next base: position 4,496,948 of record NZ_CP157484.1, read on the forward strand.
CTTTTTCAGGGCTTCCTGCTCTATGCGCAGCTGCACGATGCGCCGGTCGAGCTCGTCCAGCTCCTCGGGCTTCGAGTCGACCTGCATGCGCAGGCGCGACGCCGCCTCGTCGACGAGGTCGATGGCCTTGTCGGGCAGGAAGCGGTCGGTGATGTAGCGGTTCGACAGGGTCGCGGCCGCCACGATGGCGCCGTCCGTGATGCGGACGCCGTGGTGAAGCTCGTACTTCTCCTTCAGGCCGCGCAGGATCGACACCGTGTCCTCCACGGTGGGCTCGCTCACGAACACGGGCTGGAAGCGCCGCGCCAGGGCGGCGTCCTTTTCGACGTGCTTGCGATACTCGTCGAGCGTGGTCGCCCCGATGCAGTGCAGCTCGCCGCGGGCCAGCGCGGGCTTCAGCAGGTTGGAGGCGTCCATGGCGCCGTCCGCCTTGCCGGCGCCCACCAGCGTGTGCATCTCGTCGATGAACAGGATGATGCCGCCCTCGGCGGACGTCACCTCGTTCAGCACGGCCTTCAGCCGCTCCTCGAACTCGCCGCGATATTTCGCGCCGGCGATGAGCGAACCCATGTCGAGGGCCAGCAGCTGCTTGTCCTTCAGGCTCTCGGGCACGTCGCCATTGACGATGCGCAGCGCCAGGCCCTCCGCGATGGCGGTCTTGCCGACGCCGGGCTCGCCGATCAGCACGGGGTTGTTCTTGGTGCGGCGCGACAGCACCTGGATGGCGCGACGGATTTCCTCGTCGCGGCCGATCACCGGGTCGAGCTTGCCGTCGCGCGCCGCCTGGGTGAGGTCGCGGGCGTATTTCTTGAGCGCGTCATAGGCGTTCTCGGCCGAGGCGTTGTCGGCCGTGCGGCCCTTGCGCAATTCGTTGATGGCGGCGTTGAGGTTCTGCGGCGTGAGCCCGACGCGCGACAGGATCTTGCCTGTCTCCATGTCCTTCTCGGTGGCCAGCGCCAGGAGCAGGCGCTCGACCGTGACGTAGCTGTCGCCCGACTTCTGGGCGATCTTCTCGGCCGTGTCGAACAGCCGCACGAGATCGCGAGTCGGCTGCGGCTGGGCGGCCGCGCCGGAGACTTTCGGCATCTTGGCGAGCGCCTGCTCGACGCCGGCCAAGGCCTGCTTGGCGTCGCCGCCGGCGCGGGTGACCAGCCCGGAGGCCAGGCCTTCCGTGTCCTCCAGCAGCACCTTCAGGAGGTGCTCGGGGCCGAGCTGCGGGTGTCCCTCCCGCATGGCGAGGGTCTGCGCGGACTGGACGAAGCCCTTTGCGCGATCGGTGTACTTTTCAAAATCCATGTGGTCCTCCTACGGCCGCGCTTCGATTCCGCCCGTCAGGCGCGGTCATGCGCTCCGTCCATGACGGCCCCTCGGAGAGGCTGCCGTCTGACGGATAGATAGGTGTGACATTTCGACAACGGAAGGGGTCCCATGGGAAGCGGCTCACAACACTTCGGTCCCGCCCTCGGCGAAGCCCGGATCGCAGCCCTCCACCGCTACCCGGTCAAGGGCCTGTCGCCCGAAAGCCTGGACGCCGTGCAGGTGACGCCGGGCGATCCCTTCCCGCATGACCGCCGCTACGCCATCGAGAACGGGCCCTCCGGCTTCGACGCCCGGAGCCCCGCCCATCTGCCCAAGATCGCGTTCCTGATGCTGATGCGCAACGAGGCCCTGGCCCGGCTTCGCACCCGGTTCGATCCCGAAACCACGACCTTGACCATCCACGATGGCGCCGACATGGCGGCCGCCGGCGACCTGTCGCGCCCGGAGGGCCGCGCCGCCATCGAGGACTTCTTCGCCCGTTTTTCGGCCAAGGACCTGCGCGGGACGCCCCGCGTGCTGGAGGCGCCGGCCTTCAGCTTCTCCGACACGCCCCGGCGGGTGGTGTCGATCATCAACCGCGCCAGCGTCCAGGATCTCGAGGCGAGGCTCGGCCGCCCCGTCGATCCCCTCCGATTCCGCGGCAATGTGCTGGCGGAGGGCTGGCCGGCCTGGTCGGAGCTGGATCTCGTCGGCGCCGAGCTGCGCTCGACGGCGGGCGTACGGCTGACCGTGGTGAAGCGCATCCAGCGCTGCGCCGCCACCAATGTCGACCCGACGACGGCCGAGCGCGACATGAACATCCCTGCCACGCTTCAGCGCGCCTTCGATCACGCCGATTGCGGCGTCTACGCCGAAGTGACCGGCGGCGGAACGCTCGCGCTCGGGGATACGTTGGCGCTCGGATAGGCGACAGGGCCTCGCCCCGCTCCCGCCGCAGTCTACGGCCCGAATGCGCAAGCCATCCAGCGGCGGCCCGGGTGACCGGCGCATGCGCGCCCCGGTCGCGGCCGGCGGGGGTGGCGGGGCCGCCGCCCCATGCTAGGCTCTCAACATGGGGCCAGAGGAGCCGCGATGAGCGAAGACGCGCAGGGCGTGACGCCCGCCTCCCAAGCCGAGCGCGCCCGCCTGGTGGCGGCGCGGGTCGCAAGGCTCGCCCGGCGGGCCTCGCTGACGCTCGCCTGGGAGCGGTCCTGGCCGTGGCTGGCGCTGGCGCTGACCGCCGCGGCGCTGTTCGTCGCCCTGTCCTGGCTCGGCCTGTGGCTGGCCACGCCCTCCTGGGCCCGCGTCGTCGGCGTCGCGCTGCTCGGCCTCGTGCTGGGCGCGGCGGCGGTGGGCGCGCTGCGGGCTCCGCGGCCGACCTGGCGCGAGAGCCTCGCGAGGCTCGACTCCGATTCCCGCCTGGCGCACCGCCCGGCGACGGCCCTCGCCGACGAACTGGCCATCAACACGTCCGATCCGGGCACCCGCGCCCTGTGGGAGGCGCACCGCGCCCGCATCCTCGACTCGGCCGAGCGGCTGACCGTGGGCGCTCCCGCCCCCCGCCTCGCCGACCGCGACCCCTGGGCCGTTCGCTTCGGCGTGGCGCTCGCCCTGGTGGCGGCCTATTTCGTCGCCGGCCCGGAGCGCGAGGCGCGCCTCATGGCCGCCTTCGACTGGTCGGGCCGCAACGCCCAGCAGGTCGCCTTCCGCCTCGACGGCTGGATCGATCCGCCGGGCTACACCCAGTTTCCCCCGATGCTGCTCGACCTGAAGGCAGGTCCGGACGGCGCCGCCCCGGCCCCGAAGGTCCGCGCCCCGGTGCGCTCGACCCTGGTGGTCCGCGCCTCCGACGCCCACGACCTGACGCTCTCGGCGAGCGGCGGGCTGGAAGTCCCCAAGGACCCCGCCGACGCGCCGGCGACAGCCGCAGCGCCGGTCAGGCCCGCCGCGCCGGCCGCCGCGGGCAAGCCCGCCCCGGGCGCCGTCAAGGCCAACGCCCCCGGCGACAAGCCGGCGGACGCCAGCCGGGAGAGCCGCTGGACCGTGACGGGCGACGGCCTTCTCACGGTCAAGCGCGGCGGCGCGACCCTGGCCTCCATCGCGATCACGTCGATCCCCGACAGGCCGCCCTCCATCGAGCTGACGGCCGAGCCGCAGACGGCCGAGCGCGGCGGCTTCACCATCCCGTACGAGATCAAGGACGACTACGGCGTCGTCTCCGCCGAGGCGCGCTTCGGCAAGCTGATCCGCGGCGGCAAGGCCGTGGAGCCAAAGCGCCCGCCCCTGGTGCCCGCCCCGCAGGCCGCCCTCACGCTGCCGGGCGGCGACAACCGCGAAGGCGAGACCCGCACGACCGTGGACCTCTCCGACCATCCCTGGGCCGGCGCCCGCGTCGAGATGACGCTCGTCGCCAAGGACGAGATCGGCCAGGAGGGCCACAGCACCCCCATCAACGTCACCCTGCCGCAGCGACCGTTCAGCAAGCCCCTCGCCAAGGCGCTGGTCGAGCAGCGGCGCGACCTGATCCTCGATCCCGCCGGGCGGCGGCGCGTCTATGACGCCCTGCAGGCCCTGATGATCGCGCCGGAGCAGTTCACCCCCGATGCGTCCGTCTATCTGGGACTGCGCACCGCCGCGACCCGGCTGCGCGTCGCCAGGGCCGACGCCGACCTGATCTCGGTGGCCGACCTCCTGTGGGAGATGGCCCTGCAGGTGGAGGACGGCGACGTCACCGACGCCGAGAAGGCGCTCCGGCAGGCGCAGGAGAACCTCAAGAACGCGCTCGACAAGGGCGCGACCGAGCAGGAGCTGAAGCGCCTCACCCAGGAGCTCCGGCAGGCGCTGGACCGCTACCTGCGCGAATACGCCGAGCAGATGCTGAAGAATCGGGACCCCAACCAGCAGCAGAGCCGGATGGACCCGAACACCCGCATGATCACGCCGCGGGACCTCAAGAGCATGCTCGACCGCATGGAGGAGATGGCCCGCAAGGGCGACATGGAGAGCGCCCAGCGCATGCTGGACCAGCTCAAGAACATCCTGGAGAACCTGAAGACCGCCCGTCCCGGCCAGCGCCAGATGGACCAGGGCCAGCAGCAGATGGAGCAGGCCCTCGACGATCTGGACAAGATGACCCGCGAGCAGCAGGAGCTGCGCGACAAGACGTTCCGCGAAGGCCAGCGCCAGCGCGACGCCCGCCGCGGCGACGGCCAGAAGCCCCAGCAGGGCCAGCGCCAGCGCGGCCAGCAGCAGGGGCAGAAGGGTCAGAAAGGCCAGAAGGGCCAGCCAGGTCAGCAGGGCGAGCCCGGCGACCAGGGCGACGGCGACGAGCAGGGCGACCAGATGGGCCAGGGCGACGGCGACCAGGAGGGCATGGAGGGCCTCGGCCAGCGCCAGCAGGCCCTTCGCCAGCAGCTTCGCGAGTTGCAGCGCCGCATGCGCGAGAACGGCATGAACGGCGAGCAGGGCCTCGCCGACGCCGAGGACGCCATGCGCCAGGCCGAGGAGTCCATGGGCCGGGGCGAGGACGGCCCGGCGGTCGACCAGCAGGGCCGCGCCCTGGAGGGACTGCGCCGCGGCGCCCAGGGCATGGCCCAGCAGATGCAGCAGGGCGACGGCTCGCAGCAGGCCGAGGGCGACCCGAACGGACCGGGCCAGCCCGGCAACCGGCGGGCGCAGTCCTCCGAGCCCAACGACGACCCGCTCGGGCGCCCGACGCCGACGACCGAGGCGGGCGACCGCTCCAAGTTCCGCCGCGGCGGCAAGGGCGGCACCCTGGAGCAGCGCGCCCGCGAGGTGATGGAGGAGCTGCGCCGGCGCCTTGGCGATCCCAACCGCCCGCAGGACGAGCTGGACTATCTCCAGCGCCTCCTGCCGGTGAACTGACGCCAGGTCCGCGTCGCGGGCCTGCCGGCGATCCGGCGACCAACGGCCGCGCTTGGCGCGTGGCGGCGATGGGACTAGATGTCAGCGTGATCGGCGGCGCCCTCCGCCCCGTCCGATCCAGTCGGGAGCCCGCCGGTGGCCGTCATCCTCAACAACGCCGTGCCCTTCGCCATGGGGGGCGTCGTCCTCGTGCTCCTCATGGGTTTCATCAACATGTTCAGGGGCGGCAGCCCGAACACTTCGCAGCGGCTGATGCGTTGGCGGGTGGGGCTGCAATTCTTGACAATTGTACTGGTCCTCTTCGCGATTTGGGCGCGAGGCTGATAATTAGGACACGAAAACGTCGTCTTTTCAGGTTGCACAAAGGCGCGATTCTCTTCCAGGATGCGCCCCGTAAAGGCCGGGCCTTGCGGCTTTACGCTCTGTTAACCATACGGGTGGATCACTCGTCTGCGGAGAGCGCATGCGACCACACCTACACCTCACAGCCATCCTGGCCATCGTCGCCGCCGCCGCCTCGGGCGACGCCGGCGCCGCGGACTACCTGACGTCCCCGTCGGTGCGGGCCGCGACGGCCAACCCGTTCCTGTCTGAGTTCCGGGTGGGCGGCTTCGCGCATGACCCGTGGAGCCCCGAGACCGGCAGCGTCGACGTCAACGCCGAACTGCTCTTCGCCAAGCCGATCGTCCTCAACGACCCGCTCTGGAACAGCTTCGTGCCGCGCCCCCATCTCGGCGCCACCATCAACACCCAGGGCGACACCAGCCACGTCTATGCGGGCCTCACCTGGACGTTCGAGGTGACGCAGCGGATCTTCTTCGAGACCACGTTCGGCGGCTCCTTCAACAACGGCACGGCCGGCCCCGTGACCCCCGTGGGGCGCTCCGCTATGGGCTGCCACGCCGCCTTCCGCGAATCCGCCTCGCTCGGCTATCGCATCACCGAGAACCTCAGCGTGATGGGCACCGTCGAGCACATCTCCAATGCGGGAATCTGCAGCGACAATCGCGGCCTGACAAATGTCGGAATGCGGGTGGGCTACAGCTTCTGAGCCGCTATAAACCCCGCCGGGACATCGTGTCCCGGGAGGCGCGTCGATGGTTCGGCTCAACAAGATCTACACCCGCACGGGCGACGACGGCTCGACCGGCCTGGGCTCGGGGGAACGCCGGCCCAAATACGACCTCCGGGTCGAGGCCTACGGCACCGTCGACGAGACCAACGCCACGATCGGGCTGGCGCGCCAGCACACCGGCGGAGCTCACCCCCTCGTCGACGAGATGCTGGCCCGCATCCAGAACGACCTCTTCGACCTCGGCGCCGACCTGTGCACGCCCGACGCCGGAAAGCCGCTCGACTACGAGCCGCTGCGCATCATCGACGCCCAGGTCGACCGGCTCGAGGCCGAGATCGACGCCCTCAACGCCGAGCTCGACCCGCTCAGGTCCTTCGTGCTGCCGGGCGGCTCGCCGGCCGCCGCCGCCCTGCATCTGGCCCGCACCGTGAGCCGCCGCGCCGAGCGCCTGATCGTGCATCTCGCGGCGACGCCGGGCGAGACCGTGGGCGCGCCGGCCCTGCGCTACGCCAACCGGCTCTCCGACTTCCTGTTCGTCGCCTCCCGCCACGTCAATGACAGGGGGTCGGGCGACGTGCTCTGGGTGCCGGGAAAGACGCGGTAGCATGTTCCTGCCGCTCCGCGACCAGATCCCGCTGAGGCGCCTCAAGGCCGCGCACGTCACCAGGCTGATCCTGCTGGTCACCACGCTGGTCTGGCTCGGAACCTGGTCCGGCCTGATCGCCGGCGGCGTCGACCCCGCAGCCCTCATGGGCGGCGTGATCCCGGCCGTGCTCTGGGGCCAGGCGGCGCTGCCGCCCGGCTACGACCTGATCCCGGCGCCGCTGACGCTGGTCACCACCCTCTTCCTGCACGCCGGCTTCGTGCACCTCGTCGGCAACATGCTGTTCCTGCAGGTGTTCGGCGACAATGTGGAGGACTCGATGGGGCACGCCGCCTTCCTGGGCTTCTACATCGCCTGCGGGGCCGCCGGGGCGCTGCTGCACGCGGTCATGGACCCGGCCAGCGAGCATCCCCTGATCGGCGCGTCCGGGGCGGTGGCGGGCGTGATCGGGGCCTATCTGGTGCTGCATCCGCGCGCCCAGATCTGGGGCCTGATGCTGAACCTGATCCCCATGCGGATCAGCGCCGCCTGGATGCTCGGCCTCTGGATCGCCGTCCAGGTCTACCACGCCGTCTCGGGCGACGAGTCCAGCACCGCGTGGTGGGCCCATGTGGGCGGCTTTGCGACGGGCGTGGCCCTGATCCCGCTGTTGCGGCGTCTCCCGTCCGACGCCGTCGCGCCGCCCGCCTGACGGCGCCGGGATGGGCCCGCCAAGGCCGGGCCGGCGCGGACGCATAGGCGTTTCGGCGCGTTGACAAGGCTTCGGGCCCGCCATTACGGTCGCCGCCTGCCTGTTTGATTGATGGACGGGATGCGCGCCGCGCTCCCCGGAGGAGAGACGATGAAGGTCCTCGTGCCCGTGAAGCGGGTGGTCGATTACAACGTGAAGATCCGCGTCAAGGCCGATGGCTCGGGCGTCGAGCTCGCCAATGTGAAGATGTCGATGAACCCCTTCGACGAGATCGCCGTCGAGGAAGCGCTGCGCCTCAAGGAGGCCGGCAAGGCGACCGAGGTCGTGGTCGTCTCCATCGGCCCGGCGCAGGCCGCCGAGACCATCCGGACGGGCCTCGCCATGGGGGCGGACCGCGGCATTCTGGTCAAGACCGAGACCACCACCGAGCCGCTCGCCGTCGCCAAGATCCTGAAGGGCGTGGTGGAGGCCGAGCAGCCCTCGCTGGTGATCCTCGGCAAGCAGGCCATCGACGACGACTGCAACCAGACCGGCCAGATGCTCGCCGCCCTGCTGGGCTGGCCGCAGGGAACCTTCGCGTCCAAGGTGGCGCTGGGCGACGGCTCGGTCGAGGTCACCCGCGAGATCGACGGCGGCCTGCAGACTGTCGACCTGAAGCTCCCCGCCATCGTGACCACGGACCTGCGCCTCAACGAGCCGCGCTACGCCTCCCTGCCCAACATCATGAAGGCGAAGAAGAAGCCCATCGACGAGAAGACCGCCGCCGACTACGGCGTCGACGTCTCGCCGCGCCTGAAGGTGCTCAAGACCACCGAGCCGCCGGGCCGCAAGGCGGGCGCCAAGGTGACCTCCGTCGAGGAGCTCGTCGCCAAGCTGAAGAACGAAGCGGGAGTGATCTGATGCCGACCCTGCTCCTCGCCGACCACGACAACGCCTCCCTCAAGGACGTCACCGCCAAGGCGCTGACCGCCGCCAAGGCGCTGGGCGGTCCCGTCCACGTCCTCGTCGCCGGCTCCGGCGCGCAGGCCGCCGCCGATGCCGCCGCCCGGCTGGACGGCGTCGAGAAAGTGCTGCTGGCCGATGCGCCCGCCTATGAGCACCCCCTCGCCGAGCCGCTCGCGGCGCTGATCGTCAGCCTCGCCGGCGGCTACGACGCCATCGTGGGCTCGTCGACCTCCGCGGCCAAGAACGTCATGCCGCGCGTCGCCGCCCTGCTCGACGTCATGCAGGTCTCCGACGTCATCAAGGTGGCGTCCGCCGACACCTTCGAGCGGCCGATCTACGCCGGCAACGCCATCCAGACCGTGCAGGCGACCGACGCCAAGAAGGTCCTGACGGTGCGCACGGCCTCCTTCCAGGCGACCGGCGAGGGCGGTTCGGCCCCCGTCGAGGCCGTGGCGGCGGCCGCCGACCCGGCGCTGTCCACCTTCAAGGGCGAGAGCCTGTCGAAGTCGGACCGGCCTGAGCTGACCTCCGCCAAGATCATCATCTCGGGCGGTCGCGCCATGCAGAACGCTGAGAACTTCAAGACCTATATCGAGCCGATCGCCGACAAGCTCGGGGCCGCCATGGGCGCCTCCCGGGCGGCCGTCGACGCCGGCTACGCCCCGAACGACTGGCAGGTCGGCCAGACCGGCAAGGTCGTGGCCCCGGAGCTCTACATCGCAGTCGGCATCTCGGGCGCGATCCAGCATCTCGCCGGCATGAAGGATTCCAAGGTCATCGTGGCCATCAACAAGGACGAGGAAGCGCCCATTTTCCAGGTCGCCGATTACGGCCTGGTGGGCGATCTCTTCCAAATCCTGCCGGAGTTGGACAAGGCGCTGTCCAAATAGACGCCTAGACAGGCGTGCAGTCCGGAGTTCCGGCCCCGCCGGAGCGGTGCTAGACCATTGTCCGCCCTCCTCTCGGACGGGCGATGGTTTAGGGTAGACTGTTCCGCCCGTCTGGGCGGGATTCAGCACGGGTAGAGGACGGCTCCGGCCGCACAGCAATCATGTCGCTCGAGATTCGCAAGGTGGGCATCATCGGCGCGGGCCAGATGGGCAACGGCATCGCCCAGGTGTGCGCCCAGGCCGGCTACGACGTGATGCTGAACGACATCAGCGAGGAGCGCATCCACGCCGCCATCGAGACCATCGACGGCAACCTCTCCAAGCTGGCCCAGAAGGGCACGATCGAGGACGCCGACCGCCGCCAGGCGATGCAGCGCGTCAAGCCCGCCCGCACCTATGACGACCTCGGCGCCTGCGACATCGTCATCGAGGCCGCCACCGAGAACGAGGAGGTGAAGCGCAAGATCTTCACCCAGCTCTGCTCGTCGCTGAAGCCGGACGCCATGGTGGCGTCCAACACGTCCTCGATCTCGATCACCCGGCTGGCCTCGGTGACGGACCGTCCCGAGCGCTTCATCGGCATCCATTTCATGAACCCGGTCCCGCGCATGCAGCTCGTCGAGCTGATCCGCGGCATCGCCACCGAAGACCCGACCTTCGAGGCCGCCAAGGAGCTGATCTCCCGCCTCGGCAAGACCGTCACGGTGGCCGAGGACTTCCCGGCCTTCATCGTCAACCGCATCCTGCTGCCGATGATCAACGAGGCCATCTACACGCTCTATGAGGGCGTCGGCTCCGTCGAGGCGATCGACACCGCCATGCGGCTCGGGGCCAACCACCCGATGGGCCCGCTGCAGCTCGCCGACTTCATCGGCCTGGACACCTGCCTGTCCGTCATGCAGGTGCTGCACGAGGGGCTGGCCGACTCCAAGTACCGGCCCTGCCCGCTGCTGGTGAAATATGTCGAGGCCGGCTGGCTCGGCCGCAAGACCCGCCGCGGCTTCTACGACTATCGCGGCGAAAAGCCGATGCCGACCCGCTAGGACGCAATTGAGCGTCCTGCTTAAGCCAGGCGCAAGGATCTGACGCTAGGCTCCGAGGCCATGAGCGCGATCGGCCCCGTGGACCCCCTCTCCAGCATCGTCACCCTGCAGCAGGACGCCCTGCAGCAGCGGGTCGGGGTCGCCGTGATGAAGCAGCAGATCGACGCCGAGCGCATGCTGGTGAGCATGCTCGATTCGGCCTCCCGGACGGTGGAGGCCGCTCCCGCGCCCGGGACCGGAACGCGGGTCGACCTGCGGGCCTGACCGCCAGCCGCTCAGCGGCCCCGGAAGGGCGCCGGCGCGGCGAGGCTTCACAAGAGCGTCACGAGCCCTATAGACTATCCCCGAGAGGCGGATTCGGCCCGCCCTCGGAGGAGGAGTTCGGTGACGATCCACGTTCACCAGCCCCACATTCATCTGCCGGTGTCGCCGGAGGCCTGTCCGGCGCTGGTGCTCAATGCGGACTACCGGCCGCTGAGCTACTACCCGCTCTCGCTCTGGTGCTGGCAGGACGCCATCAAGGCGGTGTTCCTGGATCGGGTGAACATCGTTTCGCGCTATGACAAGACGGTCCGAAGTCCCACCTTCGAGATGCAGCTGCCCTCGGTCGTCTCGCTCAAGACCTACGTCAAGCCTTCGCGGCATCCGGCCTTCACCCGTTTCAACGTTTTTCTCCGTGACCGTTTCACCTGCCAGTATTGCGGGTCCCGCGAGGACCTGACCTTCGATCACCTGATCCCCCGCTCCAAGGGCGGGCAGACCACCTGGGACAACGTCGTCGCCGCCTGCTCCCCCTGCAACCTGCGCAAGAGCGACAGGATGCCCCGGGAGGTCGGGATGTTCCCCGCCCAGTCCCCCTTCGCGCCGACCGTGAACGACCTTCACCAGAACGGCCGCCTGTTCCCCCCGAACTACCTCCACGAAAGCTGGATGGACTATCTCTACTGGGACACCGAACTGGAGCCCTAGCCTCCCGCCGCGGCCGACCCGCTCGCCCCGGAACGGGGAGAGGGTGGGGGTGAGGGGTGGGGGTATCCCCTCATCCGACCTCGCTTTGCTCGGCTGCGTTCTCCCCGTGTCGGGGAGAAGGGCACGCGCGTTTATCTCCGCGGCGTTTCGGCCCGGAGGGATGGGGTGGAGGGCGGCGCGGAGCAGCGTCGCTGGGGGCCCCACGGCGAGTGGGGTGGGTAGAGTGGAAGCCGGGAGGCCGCCAGGCCCCGCCGCTCCGCGCGCAGCGTTGGAGGATGAAAGGAAGATCCCGGGGCGCTTTCAGCCCCTTCGCGCTTCGCTAGTCGGACCTTGTCTTTCGTCCGCCGCCTCGACCGGGTCGTGAGCCCGGCTTTGACGGCCGCCGCCTCCGATCCACATCCGTCACGCTGCAGACGCCCCTCCGTGGACCGGAGCACGGACAGGGGTATAGGAATTTTATCCGCTTGTCAAGCGCGGAACCGTTCGACCGGCCTTTCTGGATCCCCTTCCCGCGCCCGCGGCGCGCCGGGGATGACAGGGGCGGGGTCTTGGAAAGAGCCGCAGCGGGCCCCCTCGCCCCGGAACGGGGAGAGGGTTGGGGTGAGGGGTGGCGGGTGTCCCCCTCATCCGGCCCTTGGGCCGCCTTCTCCCTGTGCCGGAGAGAAGGAGAGCGCCTGGGATCAGGCCTGGGCGGGCTGCTTAAGCGGGACGCCGTTCTGGGTGAGGTGCGACTGCAGCTCGCCCGACTGGAACATCTCGCGGACGATGTCGCAGCCGCCGAGGAACTCGCCCTTGACGTAGAGCTGCGGGATCGTCGGCCAGTTGGCGAAGTCCTTGATGCCCTGGCGGATCTCGTCGTTCTCGAGCACGTTCACGCCCTTGTAGGGCACGCCCAGATAATCGAGGATCTGGACCACCTGCCCGGAGAAGCCGCACATGGGAAACTGCGGCGTCCCCTTCATGAACAGCACCACGTCCTGGGAGGCGACTTCGGTCTTGATCGTGTCCTGGATGCTCATCGCTTCGTCCTTCGCTCGTGCGCGGTCAAGGCGCGCCGTTCGTGGGGGTATTATTCGGGTGTCGAGGTCGTCAGCGCAAGGGCGTGCAGAACCCCGCCCATATTGCCCTTGAGGGCCCCGTAGACGAGTTGGTGCTGCTGCACCCTCGTCTTGCCCCGGAAGGCCGACGACACGACCGTGGCGGCGTAATGGTCGCCGTCGCCCGCAAGGTCGCGGATCTCGACCGTGGCGTCCGGCAACGCCTCCTTGATGAGCCGCTCGATCTCGCGCGCGTCCATGGCCATGGGGGTGTCCTCTCAGAGGCGTTCGGCGGTGGTGGGATGGCCGGCCATGTAGTCGGGCAGCCAGGATTCATGCGCGTGGCGCAGCGTCTCGACCGATATGGGGGCCTCGCCGGGCAGCGTCAACGCGTCGCCGCCGGTCTGTCCGAGGCGCTGCGCCGGCACGCCGGACGCCGCGGCCTGGGCCAGCACCGCCTCGGCCCGGTCGGCCGGAACGGCCAGGAGGTAGCGCGCCTGGTCCTCGCCGAACAGGACCGCATGGGCGGGAGCGCCGGAGGGCAGCGCGTCGATCGTCGCCCCGACGCCGCGCGCCATCGTCATCTCGGCCAGCGCCACCGCCAGGCCCCCGTCCGACAGGTCATGCACGGTGCGCAGGCCCCAGTTGCGGATGAGGCCGCGCACGAAGTCGCCGTTGCGGCGCTCGACCGCAAGGTCGACCGGGGGCGGCGCGCCCTCCTCCCGGCCGTCGATCTCCTTCAGATACATGGACTGGCCGAGCCAGCCTTGCGTCTCGCCGACCAGCAGGATGGCCTGGCCCTCGGCCTTGAACGCCACGGAGGCGTTCACCGTGACGTCGTCCAGCAGCCCGACCGCCCCGATGGTCGGCGTCGGCAAAATGCCGCGCCCGTTGGTCTCGTTGTAGAGCGAGACGTTGCCGGACACGATCGGGAAGTCCAGCGCCCGGCAGGCCTCGCCGATCCCCCGGATGCAGCCCACGAACTGGCCCATGGCGTCCGGCCGCTCCGGATTGCCGAAATTGAGGTTGTCGGTGACGGCGAGCGGCTGGCCGCCGACGGCCGTGATGTTGCGCCAGGCCTCGGCCACCGCCTGCCTGCCGCCTTCGACGGGATCCGCCTCGCAGTAGCGCGGCGTGACGTCCGAGGTGAGCGCCAGCCCCTTCGGGCCGTCGAGCACGCGCACCACGGCGGCGTCGCCGCCCGGCTGCTGCACGGTGTTGCCCAGGATGAGGTGGTCGTACTGCTCCCAGACCCAGCGCTTGGAGCACAGGTCCGGCGAGCCGATCAGCCGCACCAGCGCGTCGGCGTTCGATGTCCGGGCCGGGACGTCGGCGGGCGAGAGCACGGGCTGGTGCGTGTTGGCGATGTGCGGGCGGTCATAGACCGGGGCCTCGTCGCCCAGCTCCATGATGGGCAGGTCGGCCATGACCTCGCCGCGGTGGCGGACGACGAAGCGCTTGGTGTCGGTGGTCCGGCCCACGACCGCAAAGTCGAGGCCCCACTTTACGAAGATCGCCTCCGCCTGCTTCTCCTTGGCGGGGTCGAGCACCATGAGCATGCGCTCCTGGCTCTCCGACAGCATCATCTCGTAGGCCGACATGCCCTCCTCGCGGCAGGGCACCTTGTCGAGGTCGAGCTCGACGCCGAGGCCGCCCTTGGCGCCCATCTCGACGGCCGAGCAGGTGAGGCCGGCCGCGCCCATGTCCTGGATGGCGATGACCGAGCCGGTCTGCATCAGCTCCAGGCAGGCCTCCAGCAGCAGCTTCTCGGCGAAGGGGTCGCCGACCTGCACGGTGGGGCGCTTCTCCTCCGACTTGTCGTCGAACTCGGCCGACGCCATCGTGGCGCCGTGGATGCCGTCGCGGCCGGTCTTGGAGCCGAGATAGACGATCGGGTTCCCGACGCCGGTCGCGGCCGCGTAGAAGATCTCGTCCGCCTTGGCGATGCCCACCGCCATGGCGTTGACCAGGATGTTGCCGTCATAGCGGGTGTGGAAGCCGAACTGGCCGCCCACGGTGGGCACCCCAAAGGAGTTGCCGTAGCCGCCGACGCCCGCCACCACCCCGGCCACGAGGTGGCGCGTGCGCGGGTGGCTCGGATCGCCGAAGCGCAGGGCGTTGAGGCAGGCGATCGGGCGCGCCCCCATGGTGAACACGTCGCGCAGGATGCCGCCCACGCCCGTGGTCGCGCCCTGATAGGGCTCGATGTAGCTCGGGTGGTTGTGGCTCTCCATCTTGAACACGCAGGCGAGCCCGTCGCCGATGTCGATGACGCCGGCGTTCTCGCCCGGGCCCTGGATCACCCACGGGGCGGAGGTCGGCAGCGTCTTCAGGTGCAGGCGCGACGACTTGTAGGAGCAGTGCTCGTTCCACATCGCCGAGAAGATGCCGAGCTCCGTGAAGGTCGGCTCGCGCCCGATCAGGCCGAGGATGCGCTGGTATTCGTCCGGCTTGAGGCCGTGCTCGGCCACGAGTTCGGGAGTGATCTTGACGGCGTTGGGGATCACGGTCGCCCTCTCTCGGTGAGCTTCGTCCTGCGGCGTGAGGCTGCGACGGGGCCAAGGCCCGACGCCGCCCGCGTCTCGCCATCGCATAAAGGCGCCGGCGCCGCATGGCAATGCGCAAGCGTGCCGGGTCGGGACCCGGCGCCGGCGCCGTGCCGAACTGGGACGCCCCGGACGAGGGGATTCCGGCTGAATCGAGCCTTCTGAGCCGTTCTCGGCGGATACTCGCTCAGGTTGCATTCAAATGACGAGACACGTCGCCTCAAACAACCGGTGGCCCGGTCTTTGAAACCTGGAGTTGCAGAACGCCAAGAGGGCCTCTGCGATGTCCATTCTGAAACGCCTCGCTTCCGACGACCGCGGCTCCGTCAACGTCATGTTCGCGGTCGCCATCCTGCCGCTCCTGCTGGCGGTGGGCAGCGCCGTCGACTACGACCGCGCGACCGGGATCCAGGCGCGGCTCCAGTCCGCCGCCGACTCCACCGCTCTGGCGATGGCCAAGCAGGCCGGCCAGCTGACCGACGCGGACCTGCAGGCCAAGGGCGTCGACTATTT
Organism: Alsobacter sp. KACC 23698; assembly: GCF_045348435.1. Taxonomy (GTDB): domain Bacteria; phylum Pseudomonadota; class Alphaproteobacteria; order Rhizobiales; family Beijerinckiaceae; genus Alsobacter. The sequence goes on from NZ_CP157484.1 coordinate 4,512,445, forward strand.
CGAGGGCGCGTTCTCGTCCCAATGGAGCAACGCCGGCCCGAACCGGTCGGCGCGGCAGTTCCTGCGCAACAGCCTGACCGTCACCAAGACCGGCAAGACCGTGAATGTCGACGTGAAGGGCCTTTACCCGACCACCTTCATGAAGCTCGCGGGCCTCAACGACGTGGCGCTCGCCGCCTCCGGGCAGGCCGCCTGGGGCACGCGCAAGATCGAGGTCGCCCTCGTGCTCGACAACACCGGCTCCATGGCGGGCGCCAAGATCACCGAACTGAAGAAGGCGGCCAAGACCCTGGTGAGCACGCTGGAGACCGCCTCCAAGGAGCCCGACCAGATCAAGATCGCGCTGGTGCCGTTCAACACCCAGGTCCACATGGACGCCGCCGCCTACCGCAACGAGACCTGGCTCGACTTCGCCTCCTACGGGGTCAACAAGGCGACCTGGACCGGCTGCGTCACCGACCGCAACAGCGGCTACGACACCAATGACGACCCGATGGCCAAGTACCCGGCCGTGCAGTCCTGCACGTTCGGCAACCAGCTCGCGCTGATGTCGCCCCTCTCGTCCAATTTCGGGGGGATGCGCACGTCGATCGACAGCATGAGCGCGACCGGCAACACCAATATCGCGATCGGGCTGGCCTGGGGCCTCGCCTCGCTGTCGCCCGGCGCGCCTTTCACCGGCGGAGCGGCCTTCGGGACCTCGGGCGTCGACAAGTTCATGATCATGCTGACCGACGGCGACAACACCCAGAACCGCTTCGGCGACAGCGTCTACCAGATGGACCAGCGCACCAAGCTGGCCTGCGACGAAGTGAAGAAGAGCGCCAACAAGATCGCGCTCTACACGATCCGGGTGATGAACGGGAACGCCGCCCTGCTGAAGAACTGCGCCTCGGACCCGTCGAAATATTACGACGTCACCAGCGCCAGCCAGCTGAACGGCGTGTTCCAGCAGATCGCCGACGAGATCACGTCCATCCGCCTCACCATGTGAGTATGCGTATTGGTGAGGCGTGGTGCGCGGCCTCGGTCCGGAGCCGAGGCCGCAGCTCTTTGGGGAGGCGGCTCAGGCCGCCACGGGCGTCCCGGAGACCAGGCTCTGGAACAGGGCCAGCCCATCCGTCCCCCCGACGAGCGGGTCGATGAGGTTCTCGGGGTGCGGCATCATGCCGAGCACATTGAACCGCTCGGAATAGATCCCGGCGATGTCGTTGAACGAGCCGTTCGGGTTGGAGCGGCTGCCGATCCGGCCCTGCGCGTCGCAATAGCGGAACGCCACCCGGCCCTCGGCCTCGAGCGCGTGGATGGTGTCCTCGTCGGCGATGTAGTTGCCCTCGCCATGCGCGATAGCGACCTCGATCACCTGGCCGGTCGTGTAGCGGTTGGCGAAGGGCGTATCGGCCCGCTCCACCCGCAGGTGCTGCATCTTGCACACGAAGCGCAGCTGGGAGTTGCGCATCAGCACGCCCGGCAGCAGGCCCGACTCCACCAGGATCTGGAAGCCGTTGCAGACGCCCAGCACCAGCCCGCCGCGCGCCGCATGGGCCCGCACCGCGTCCATGATGTTGGCGCGGCCCGCGATGGCCCCGCAGCGCAGATAGTCGCCATAGCTGAAGCCGCCCGGCAGGACGACCAGGTCCGTCCCCGCCGGCAAGGCGTGATCGGCGTGCCAGACGGAGGCCGGCTCATGGCCGGTCCCGGCCCGGATCGCCCGGATGATGTCCCCGTCGCGGTTGGAGCCGGGGAAGACGACGACGGCGGATTTCATGGCTCAGCCCGTGATCTCGACGCGGTAATTCTCGATGACCGTGTTGGCGAGCAGCTTCTCGCACGCCTCCTGCAGGGCCGCCTCGGCGCGGGCCTTGTCCTGCGTGGAGAGCTCGACGTCGAACACCTTGCCCTGCCGGACGCTGTCGACGCCCGAAACGCCGAGCGAGCGCAGCGCGCCCTCGATGGCCTTGCCCTGCGGGTCGAGGACGCCGTTCTTCAACGTGACGGTGACGCGGGCTTTCATTCGTCGCTTCCTCGTTCGGGCGTGGTCGCCCCAAGCCGATAGAGGCTCGCCGCCCGGATCGCAAGCCCCGGGCCGCCGCCAAGCGCGACGGAACGCCGCCGCGCCCTTGATGCCGCGGCCTCGCCGCGCCATGTTGCACTGCAGCAAACACGTGCGATTCGGGAGAGACGCTCGGGACCTCCAGAACAGGAACCGACACATGGGACAGTCCGCACCCCTCGGCGGGATTTTCCGAAGGCTCGGCGCCGCCGATGTCGCGCTCTTTCGCGAGCATCTCATCCGGCTCGATCCAGACACCCGCCGCGACCGCTTCGCCATGGGGGCGAGCGACAATTTCCTGGCGCGCTACGCCGAGCAGGCCTTCGCGGGCGACGCCGTGCTGTTCGGCTTCGTGGAGGCGGGACGCCTGCGCGCCGTGGCGGAGCTGCGTCCCTTCGACAGCCGCGAGGCGGAGGCGGCTTTCAGCATCGAGAACGAGTTCCGCCGCAGGGGGCTGGCCACCGAGCTGTTCTCCCGGCTGATCACGGCCGCCCGCAACCGGCGCCTGCGGCGGCTCTACATGAACTGCCTGGCTCACAACCGCGCCATGCAGGGCCTGGCGCGCAAGTTCTCGGCCGAGCTGACCTTCGAGTCCGACAGCGTGCTGGCCATCGTGACCGCGCCGCCCGGCTCTCCGGCGAGCGTCATGCAAGAGGCGGGCGACGCCATGGGGGTCTTCACGACCGCCATCCTGCAGTTGCAGGGCCGCTGGCTCGGCCTGACGCCCTTCCGCCGCTGACGCCGTCAGCGGCTGGCGACGGGCTCGGCCGCCCGCAGCCAGGGCGGAATCGAATCGAGGCCGATCAGTTCGTCATAGCTGGGCCGCCGCCGCACCACCGCGAAGGACGCCCCGGTGACCATCACCTCCGGGACGAGCAGGCGGCTGTTATAGGTGCCGGACTGGGCCGCCCCATAGGCGCCGGCCGTCATCACGGCCAGGAGGTCGCCCGCGGAAGGCGCGGCCATCTCGCGGTCCTTGGCCAGGTAGTCGCCGCTTTCGCAGACGGGGCCGACCACGTCGGCGGTGATGCGCGGCGCGCCCGCGGCGGGCTCGGTCACGGGCTTCACGTCGTGATGCGCCTCGTACAGCGTCGGGCGGATCAGGTCGTTCATCGCCGCGTCGACGATGACGAAGTCCTTCCCGTCGCCGTGCTTCAGATAGATCACCTGCGTGACCAGGACGCCGGCGTTGCCCACGATCATGCGGCCGGGCTCGAACACCAGCGTGCAGTCGAGCGAGCGCGTGTGGCGCTTGACCACCCTGGCGTAGTCCTCCGGGGTGGGAGGCGGCGCGTTATCCTCGCGATAGGGGATGCCCAGCCCGCCCCCGAGATCGACATGGTCGATGGCGTGGCCGTCCGACCTGAGCTCGCGCACGAAGTCCGACAGCAGCGCGAAGGCGTCGTCATAGGGCTGCATGTCGGTGATCTGGCTGCCGATATGCATGTCGACGCCGGTCACCACGACGCCCGGCAGCGTCGCCGCGAGGGCGTAGACCTCGCGCGCCCGCGAGATCGGGATGCCGAACTTGTCGCCGGACTTGCCGGTCGAGATCTTGTGATGCGTGCGCGCGTCGACGTCCGGGTTCACCCGCAGGGCGATGCGGGCCTTCATGCCCTTGGCGGCCGCCACGGCCGACAGCGCCTCCAGCTCGGGCTCCGATTCGACGTTGAAGCACAGGATGTTCTCATCCAGCCCGTAGGCCATCTCGCGGGGGGTCTTGCCGACGCCCGAGAAGGTGATGCGCGAGCCCGGCACGCCGGCCGCGCGGGCGCGGCGCAGCTCGCCCTCCGACACCACGTCCATGCCGGCGCCGAGCCGGGCCAGCGTCTTCAGCACGGCCTGGTTGGAGTTCGCCTTCATGGCGTAGCAGACGAGCGAGGGCGCATCCGCGAAGGCTTCGGCGAAGACGCGGTAATGCCGCTCCAGCGTGGCCGTGGAATAGCAATAGAACGGCGTGCCGACCTCGTCGGCGATCCGCCGCAGGTCGACGTCCTCGGCGTGCATGACGCCGGCGCGGTAATCGAAATGGTGCATGGCGCAACGCCTGCCTTAGAGGATCGGGTCCAGGATGAAGGGCTCCTTGGGAGCCGCGATCGGCTTGCCCTTGGCTTTCTGGCGGCCGGAGGCCACCGGCGCGATCGAGGGCGCGATGGTGCGCTGGTCCGTCTCGGGGTCGATTCCGCCCAGCGGGTCGGGCTTCGCCGCGACCGCGCCGGGAGGCGGCTCGAGCGCTCCCTTGCGGCCGCACGCCCCCAGGGAGGCCAGCAGGACAAGGCTCAGCGCGAGCGCGACGGAACGCGACGACAGCGACGAATTCGAGGAAGGCACCGGCGGGACTCCAAGGACAGCGGCACTATAGCGAAAGCCCTACGGGGCGAAAGCGGTGGCTCCCGCAATCGTCAGCGTCTCACACGAGATTGGCATGCCGGGCAATAGCATTCGTCGCGCAAGCGACGGCGATGCACCAGTCCGTGGATGACCCCTCCTTCCGCATCGAATTTGGGAATGATCGGATCGAAGAAGCGGCCGTCGCTGAATTCGTATCGCCGCCAGGTCGCGTAGGCGATCAGGTCCGCGATCTGGACCAGCCGCGACGCTCGTGAATCGACGAAGAGGGGAACCTCGGCCAAATGGGGATACCGGCCCCAGCGCCCACCCGTGCGACGAAATCGCCGCGCCATCGATTGCAACGGCGCGGCATGCTTCGTCTCGTCCATGACGATCAGGCCGCGCTGCCCTTCGCCCGTTCGGTTCGACCTCCGCTGCAGAAAGAGGTTGAAGCGGCTACAGATTTCTTCGAACGCGATTTCGATCGGATCGGCCGGGGCGACGGCCTCCTTGTCCACCGCCGCGGCGAACAGGGTGGAGCTGGGCGATGTTGCAAAGATGCTCAGAGCGGCGCTGATGGCCTTCTCACGCATGTGACGCTCGCGAAGAGAACGCCAGGGCGTCGAGCGGCCACTGTACATCGTGCTGGCATGCAGCTCGACGGAGTCAGGGTCCTCGAAGCCGAATGCCGTGACGCAATCATCGGCCGCTTTGATCAGGTGGTAGATGCCGCGCTCGAAAACGGCGATCCCGCCCAATACGAAGTATCTTTCTGAAGCGTTGTCGATCGAGCCGGACTCGTCGACATACAAAATGTGCATGTGAAAAAGCCTAAAAAAATGCAGCCGAGTGGAGATTAAACCCCAACGGACCGCACAACGGCAGGCCCTCTCAACCGCGCTTTTTCTTAGCTCAGGGAGGTGCTGTTGTCAAAAATAGCCCGCCGCAGACGCGCCGTTCTCACGCCTTCTCCTTGCCGAGCCGGGCGAGCCAGCGGCGGGCTTGCTTGCGGACTTCGGCGGGCGCGGTGCCGCCGTAGCTGGTGCGGCTGCGGACGGAGCGGTCCACGCCGAGCACCTCGAAGACGTCCTGCGTGATCGCGGGCTCGACGGCCTGCATCTCGGCGAGCGAGAGCTTCTCAAGCCCGACGCCTTTCTCCGCCGCGAGCGCGACGATGCGCCCGGTGACGTGATGCGCCTGCCGGAACGGCGTCCGCAGCGTGCGCACCAGCCAGTCGGCGAGGTCGGTCGCGGTGGCGTAGCCGAGCCCGGCGGCCTTCTTCATGGCCTTCTGGTCGGGCTCCATGTCGCGCACCATGCCGGCCATGGCGGCGATGCAGAGCGACAGCGAGCGCAGGGCGTCGAAGGTGCCCTCCTTGTCCTCCTGCATGTCCTTGGCGTAGGTCAGCGGCAGGCCCTTGATGACGATCAGCAGGCCGCTCAGCGCCCCGATGATCCGTCCCGCCTTGCCGCGGACGAGCTCGGCCGCATCCGGGTTGCGCTTCTGCGGCATGATCGAGGAGCCGCTCGTGAACTTGTCGGAGAGTTTCACCAGGCCGAATTGCGGCGTGGTCCACAGCACGATCTCCTCGGCGAAGCGCGACAGGTGGACGGCCGCGATCGAGGCGGCCGCCAGGCTCTCCAGGGCGAAATCGCGGTCCGAGACGCTGTCCAGCGAGTTGGCCGTGGGCCGGTCGAAACCCAGCGCCGCGGCCGTCATGTGGCGGTCGATCGGGAAAGAGGTCCCGGCCAGCGCGGCGGCGCCGAGGGGGCATTCGTTCATGCGCCGGCGCGCGTCGGCGAAGCGGCCGCGGTCGCGGCCCAGCATCTCGACATAGGCGAGCAGATGGTGGCCGAAGGTGGTGGGCTGCGCCGACTGCAGATGCGTGAAGCCCGGCATCACCGCGCCCGCGAAGGCGAGCGCCTTCTCGGCCAGCGCCGTCTGCAGGTCGGCGAGCTGCGCGTCGAGCTGGTCGACGGTGTCGCGCACCCACAGCCGCATGTCCGTCGCGACCTGGTCGTTGCGCGAGCGCGCCGTGTGCAGCCGGCCCGCGGCGGGCCCCACGATCTCGGCCAGCCGGGACTCCACGTTCATGTGGATGTCCTCGAGGGACCGCGAGAACGTGAAATCTCCCGCCTCGATTTCGGCATGCACGGCGGCTAAACCATCGGCGATGGCCTTGGCGTCCTGCTCGGCGACGATCCCCTGCTTCGCCAGCATGGCCACATGGGCCTTCGATCCGGCGATGTCCTGTCGCCAGAGGGTCTTGTCGAAATCGATGGAGGCGTTGATCTCCTCCATGATGGCGTCGGGACCGCTGGCGAAACGGCCGCCCCACATCGTGTTGCTCATGGCTTTCGAACTTTCCAACGCAGGACGGACATGACGGACAGGACGGACAGGACGCCCGGGGCGGAACGCCCGCAGACCGCGGCCGCATCCGCGACGGCGCCCCGTCGCCGCGCGCTCGTCGTGGCGGGGGTGGGCGTCGCGGCCGCGCTTGGGCTCGGGCTGGCCGTCCTATACGGGACGAACCCCGGCTGGGGCAACGCCGGCGATGCGGATTGCGCCCCGGCGCTGGCCGTCGCGCAGGCCATGCAGCCCCTGGCGCGCGGGGAAGTCGCGGCCGTGCAGGTCTCCAAGGCGCCGAAGCTCCTGCCGGCGCTGGCCTTCAATGGCCCGGACGGCAAGCCCATGTCGCTGGCCGACCTGAAGGGCCGGACCGTCCTGCTGAACCTCTGGGCCACCTGGTGCGCGCCCTGCCGGCAGGAGATGCCGGCCCTCGACGCCGCGCAGGAGAAGCTCGGCGGCGACGACTTCCAGGTCGTGACCGTGAACATCGACACCCGCAACCTCGACAAGCCGCGGCAGTGGCTGGCCGACAACAAGGTCACGCGCCTCGCCTATCACTCCGATCCGAGCGCCAAGATCTTCCAGGACCTGAAGGCCATCGGGAAGGCCTTCGGCATGCCCACCACGCTCATCGTGGATCCGAAGGGCTGCGAACTCGCCTCCATCGCCGGGCCGGCCGAGTGGTCGAGCGAGGACGCCCTGAAGCTCCTGAAGGCCGCGGCGCGGAAATAGGCTCAGATGGGCCAGGGCCGCTGCTCGCCCCGCAGGCCCTCGTAGGCGGCCGCCATGGCCAGCACGCCCCGGTCGTCGAAGCGGCGGCCCACGATCTGCAGCCCGATCGGCAGGCCTGACGCGGTGTAGCCGGCGTTGATCGAGACGGCGGGGTTCTCCGCCATGTTCCACACCACCGTGTAGCCGATATGCTCGAACGGGCGCTCCGGATCATGGATCGGCGAGGCCTGTTCGGCCGGGAAGCTCGGAACCGGCGAGGTGGGCGAGAGCACGAAGTCGTGAGCGGCGAAGAGCGCGCCCGCCGCCTTGCGCATCTCCATCGTGCGGTTGTAGCCGCGCATGACGTCGAGCCCGCTGCGGGCCGCGCCCGTCTCCGCCCAGGCCCGGATATAGGGCAGGATCAGGTCACGCTGCGCCGGCGCCAGCCGCGAGACGTCGTCCCAGGCGCGCACGCGCCAGAAATCGTCCAGGCCGTCGAGCATCTCGCGCGTCAGCACGGGGGCGACCGGCTCCACGATCGCGCCCGCCGCCTCGAACTGCGCGGCCGCGCGCTCGATCGCCGCCCTCACCTCCGGGTCGAGCGGCAGGCCGGCCCCGATGTCCAGCTGCAGGCCGACCCGTAGGCCCCTGAGGTCCAAGGAGAGGTCGTCCCAGTCGACGGCCTGCGGCGGCAGGCTGGTGCCGTCCCGGGGATCGGGGAGGGACAGGACCGACATCATCAGCGCCGCGTCGGCGACGCTGCGCGTCATCGGCCCCGCGACCCGGCCCAGATAGGGCGGATCGATCGGCACGCGCCCGGCGCTGGGCTTGAGGCCGACGAGGCCGCACCAGCCGGCCGGCAGGCGGACGGAGCCGCCGATGTCGGTGCCGAGATGCAGCGGCCCGTAGCCGGCCGCCGCCGCCGCGGCCGCGCCCGCGCTGGAGCCGCCGGGCGTCATGCGCGGGTCCCACGGGTTGCGGGCGAGCTTGTGGAAGCTCGACAGGCCGGAGGAGAGCATACCGTAGTCGGGCATGGTGGTCTTGGCGAGCAGCACCACGCCGGCTTCGCGAAGCCGCGCCGCCGGGGGCGCGTCGTGCGGCGACGGCGTCAGCGGGGTCGCCGCCGCGCCCAGCGGCGTCGGCGCGCCGAGGGTGGCGATGTTCTCCTTGATGGTCGCCGGCACGCCGTCCAACGGACCGGCCGGCTCGCCCCTCGCCCAACGGCGCGTCGAGGCCGCCGCGGCGGCGCGGGCGGCGTCGGGATCGAACAGATAGAGGGCGCACAGCTCCGGCTCCCGCCGGCCGATGTGGCGGATCAGCTCGTCGACGACTTCGCTGGGACTGAGGCGGCGCGAGGCGTACAGGGCCAGGAGTTCGCGGGCGGACAGAGACGGGATGGAGGTCAAGCGGTCGTCCTCGCGGGGGCGCGGCGCCCGGTCGGTCCGGCCGGGCGCCCGGCGGCAGCTTAGACCCGCGCCGCGGCGGCCGAAAGCCGCGCCGGACGCCGCCCTGAAAGCCGGAACAAGAGGCCGGGCGACGCGTTCCTGATCATGAACGAAAACGGAACAGAGAGGCCCGCGATGTCGAGCAAGCCGTCCCCCGACGCCACCCACAGCCGCAACCCGCAGGACGCGCCCTTCACGGGCGAGAACCCCAAGAAGCCGAGCGACGCCGCGCCGCCCAACTCCAACCAGATCAAGGACCCCGACGACTGGGTCACCGGCGAGGAGCCGATGACCGGCGCGCAGGCCTCCTATCTGAAGACCCTGTCCGAGGAGGCGCACGCCCCTGACGCGTTCGACCCGAAGCTCGACAAGGCCGAGGCCTCCAAGCGCATCGACGAACTGAAGGAGAAGATGGGCCGGTGAGCCGCGCCGGGCGCGTCAGCGCGCCCTGGTGCGCCAGGCGGCGTAGCCCGCCACGAGGGCCAGGCCGCCGGCGATGACGAAGTTCCAGGCCGCCAGCGACAGCCCGAAGATCCGCATCGCGACCTCGTCGCAGCGGATCACCTTGGTGGTCTGGAGCTGCTTGAGGAAATCGCCCATGGCAGCCGGCTTGGTCACCGGTCCGGTGCAGTCGCTCGGGCCGGCCCACAGGCCCCATTCGACGCCCGCGTGATAGCCGCCCAGCGCCGCGGCGACGAGGAACACCAGCGCCACGGAGGCGATCAGCGCCGCGGTCAGGAGATGGCGCGGACGCCGCGCCGCCGCCCAGGCGGCCACGACCGCCAGCGGGACGCCGGCGTAATAGGGGATGCGCTGCACGAGGCAGAGCTCGCAGGGCTTCACCCCCAGCACATGCTCGATGAACAGCGCGCCCCCGATGGTGGCGGCCCCGCCCAGGGCCACGGCGGCGATGAGGCGGGCCGGCGTGAGGCGGGCGCGCGACGGCGCGAGCGCGTCGGCGATGGGCGTCGTCATCACACCAGCCTCGCGGCGATCCAGAAGCCGAACACGATGAAGAACAGGATCGCCCCCATGAACACAGCGAAATGCCGCTCCAGCAGGGTGCGGATCGGATCGCCGAAGCGGTGCAGCAGGCCGGCCAGGATGAAGAACCGGGCCCCGCGGGTGATCAGCGACAACAGGACGAAGAGCGGGAAATTATAGGCCAGCAGGCCGCTCACGATGGTGACGAGCTTGTAGGGGATCGGCGTGAGCCCCTTGACCAGGATGAACAGCGCGCCCCACTTGGCGTAGGCGTCGCGCACCGCGTCCATCTTCGCCCCATAGCCGTAGAGGCCGATCAGCCACTGGCCGACCGTGTCGAACAGCAGCGCCCCGATGGCGTAGCCCAGGATCCCTCCCAGCACCGACATGACGGAGCAGATGGCCGCGTAGCGCCAGGCCATCTTGGGCCGGGCCAGCGACATCGGCACCAGGATCACGTCCGGCGGGATGGGGAAGAACGAGCTCTCGGCGAACGCGATCGCGCCCAGCGCCCATGTGGCGCGGGGACTTTCGGCGAGGGACAGCGTCCAGCGATAGAGGCCTTTGAACATGCCGTGGTGCCTAGCGGATGCGGGCCGCCCTGTCACCCCGCCGGCGGTTCGCGCCAGCGTCGCGCCAGGGGGCGCCACGAAAAAGGCCCGCCGGCTGGACCGGCAGGCCTGATGGTCAGACGGATCTCATCGCGCCGAGATCATTCGCCGGCGGGAGCGTCGGCCGGCGACGGCTCCTCGGTGCGCTTGGCGGCGCGGCGGCGGCGCGGGCGGACGGCGAACGCCGGGTCCTCGGCGCTGTCGACCGGCGCGGGCGCGGCCTCGGCCACATGCTGCGGGGCGTCGGCTTCGCTCGGCGCCACGGTCCTCACCGGAGCGGTGATGAAGGCCGGCAACGCCGTCCCGGCGGGCTCGGGCGCCTCGGGGGCGCGCTCGGCGCGCGCCTCGGGGCGACGCTCGCCGACCGGGCGGTCCTGACGCGGTCCACGGCGGGGGAAGCGGCTCTCGCGCGGCTCGCGGGCCTCACGGGGCGCCTCGGGCTGGAACTCGGGCTGCTCGCGGGTCTCGCGCGGCTGGAAGTCGCGCGGCTGCTCGCGGGGCTGGAACTCCCGCGGCTCGCGCTCGCGGAACTCGCGAGGCTGGCGCTGCTCGCGCGGCTGCTGGTCGCCCTGCTCGCGGTCGCGAGGCTGGAAGTCCCGCTGCTCGCGGGGTTCGCGGGGACGGAACTCCCGCTCGCCGCGCGGCTGGAACTCGCGCTGCTCGCGCGGCTGCCGCTGCTGGTAGTCGCCGCGCTGCTCGCGGGGCTGATAGTCGCGGTCGCGGTTATCCCGCTGCTCGCGCGGCTGGAACTGGCGCGGCTGGTAGTCGCCCTCGCCGTCCATCCCGCCCTGCGGGAACCGCACGTCCGGCTGCGGCCCGCCCGCATAGGGAGCGCCGTCCTCGTCGCCGTCGTCCTGGTCGGGATCGTTGATCTCGAAGGGGCGGTAATTCGGGTTCTGCTGCCGGAACTGCTCCTGCGCGGCTGCGATCAGGCGCAGATAGTGCTCCGCATGCTGCAGATAGCTCTCGGCCGTGACCGGATCGCCGGAGGCCTGCGCATCGCGACCGAGTTGCAGGTACTTCTCGGCGATGTGCTGCGCCGTGCCGCGGATTTTGACGTCCGGACCGTTGGACTCGTAGCTGCGAGACAGGGGGTTGGGACCCTTTCCGCCGCGGTTGCGTCCACGCATACGCTTGCTGTTGTTATTGTTGTTCTGATGATTGGGTCTCATCGAACGTCCTTCAAAGCTGTTCGTTGTCCATGCCGGACCGCCGCTGCGAGGCCGTGCCCATGCGGGTCGATGCACTTGCCAGAGGTCTGGGTTCAGTCGAGGCTTTCAAGCCCTTCCGTCCGCTGCTCGCGCGATACGTTGCACGCCACGCCGGTCGACCTTCTCGCCGCAGCTCGATCGCGTGCGGAAGAACGCCTCCAGTTCCGGAGCATGTCGTCGGCTCGATACCGATCCTTCGGGGATCAGGAACGAACTCCGGAGATCTTTCCCGTGGTGAACCTGCCGGTCTGTCCTCGAAGGGAGAGATCTCGACGGTGCTGGCCTGCGCTGCGCGCGGCGCTGCCCGACGACGTCATTGGTCGTCACCCTAGTCGCTTCGGCCTCCAAGACCAAGCGAATTCCTCATCTCATGTCTGTATGACCCGCGAGAAATCAAGGGCTGTGGCATCGATGCACAGGCGAAATGCATCCAGGACGTCGAATCAGGACGGTTCGGGGCTCCTGCGAACGATCACGGCGCGCGGCCTTGCGCCGAAATCCGCGAAGGGCCCCTCCACCGCGTAGCCGGCCTTCAGGAACAGGGCGGGAATGGATTCCGCCTGGTCCGAGCCGATCTCCAGCGCCAGCACGCCGTCCGGGGCGAGGATCCGCGGCAGCGCCTCGAGGATGGCCCGGTAGGCCTGCAGCCCGTCGGCGCCGCCCGACAGCGCCAGCCGGGGGTCGTGGTCGCGCACCTCCGGTTCGAGCCCCTCGATGACCGCGTCCGCGATATAGGGCGGATTGGAGACGACGAGGTCGAACCGGCCCTGCACCGCCGCGGCCCAGTCCGAGACGAGCATCTCGGCCCGGTCGCCGACGCCGTTGCGGGCGGCGTTGAAGCGCGCCGTCTCGACCGCGCCGGGGGCGACGTCCACCCCTACCCCGGTCGCGCCGGGCAGCTCGTGCAGCAAAGCCACGAGCAGGCACCCGGAGCCGACCCCGAGATCGAGGATGCGCAGGCCCTCGCTGGCGTGGCGGCGCTCCTTCAGGGCGATCAGCGCGGCGGCCACCACCGTCTCGCTGTCCGGGCGCGGCGTCAGCACGTCAGGCGCCAGCGTGAAGGGCAGGCTCCAGAACTCCCACTCGCCCAGGATGCGCGCCACCGGCTCGCGGGTCAGGCGGCGCGAGGCGAAGTCGCGCAGCTTCGCGGCGGCCGCCTCGCCCAGCGTGTCGCGCGGAGAGCGGATCAGGTCGGCGTGCTTGACGCCGGCGGCCTCCAGCGTGAGCAGCCGCGCGTCGCGCTGCGCCGTCTCGACGCCTGCCGCCCGGAAGGCCTCGCCGAGATGCTTGAGCGCCGCGAGCCGCGTCGTGTCGGGGCCGATCGCCCCGATGGGGTCCGGCGCAGCCGGGCTCTTTCCCGGGCCTGGATCGGTCATCGGTCAGCCCTCCTGCGAGGCCAGAAGCGCCGCCTGGTGCTCGGTGGTGAGCGCGTCGACCACCTCGTCCAGCGCCGTGCCGTCCATCACCTGCGGCAGCTTGTAGAGAGTGAGGTTGATGCGGTGGTCGGTGACCCGGCCCTGGGGGAAGTTGTAGGTGCGGATGCGCTCCGAGCGGTCGCCCGAGCCGACCTGCGAGCGCCGGTCGGCGGCGCGCTCGCTGTCGCGCTTCTGGCGCTCCATGTCGAAGACGCGGCTGCGCAGCAGGTCCATGGCCTTGGCCTTGTTGCGATGCTGCGAGCGCTCCTCCTGCATCATCACCACGATGCCGGTCGGCAGATGGGTGATCCGGATGGCGCTCTCGGTCTTGTTGACGTGCTGGCCGCCCGCGCCCTGCGCCCGCATGGTGTCGATCTGCAGGTCCTTGTCGTCGATGTGCACGTCGACGTCCTCGGCGATCGGCAGCACCGCCACGGTGGCGGCGGAGGTGTGGATGCGACCGCTGGTCTCGGTGTCGGGGACGCGCTGCACCCGGTGCACGCCGCTCTCGAATTTCAGCCGGGCGAACACGCCCTTGCCGTGCACCTCGGCCACGATCTCCTTGTAGCCGCCCATCGTGCCTTCGCTCTCGGAGAGGATCTCCACCTTCCAGCGCTTCATCTCGGCGTAACGCTGGTACATCCGGAAAAGGTCCCCGGCGAACAGGGCCGCCTCGTCGCCTCCCGTGCCGGCGCGCACCTCCAGGATGGCGCCGCGCTCGTCGGCCGCGTCCCGGGGCAGCAGCATCAGCCGCACCTGCCGCTCCAGCGCGTCCACGCGCTCGGCGACCTCGTCGCGCTCGGACCGGGCCAGCTCGCGCATCTCCGCGTCGATCGCCGGATCGGCCAGCATGGCGTCGACCCCGGCCAGCTCGGCCTGCGCCGCCTGGTAGTCGCGCAGCGCCGCGACCACGGGATCGAGCTCGGAAAGCTCCCGCGACAGGGCCACATAGGTCTCCGCGTCCGGCCCGGACGACAGCCGATCGGTGATGATCGCGTGTCGCGACTGGATGGCGTCGAGCTTCTGGAGCGGCAGCGTCATGGGATCTTTCGGAGGGCGAGGTGGGCGGCGGCGAAGGGACGCCGGCTACAACGCGATGTCGTGCTTCTTGGCGAAGGCGACGTAGTGGGGCCGCAGGGTGTCGGCCGCGGTGCGCTCCTCCAGGAGCGAACCCAGATGGTCCGTCAGCTCCTGCAGGTTGAGCGACAGCAACATGGCCTTCACGGGGCCGATGGAGGCCGGCGACATCGACAGCGACCGGTAGCCGAGCGACAGCAGCGCCATCGCCTCCAGCGGCCGGCCGCCGAGCTCGCCGCACAGCGTGACCGGAATGTCGTGCCGCGCGCCGGCGTCGGCCACGCATTTCAGCGCGCGCAGGCAGGCGGGGTGAAGCGGGTCGAAGCGGTCCGCCATCTGCGGGTTCTCGCGGTCCGCCGCGAACAGGAATTGCATGAGGTCGTTCGACCCGACCGAGAGGAAGTCCGCCTCGCGCGCGATCTCGTCGATCTGGAACAGCAGCGACGGAACCTCGACCATGACGCCGAGCTTCACCTCGGACGGCAGCTGGTGCCCGTGGCGCTCCAGATGGCCGATCTCCCGCTGCACGATGGCCTTGGCGCGGACGAACTCGTCCACGGTCGCCACCATGGGGAACATGATCTTCATCTCGCGCCCGCCGCCCGCCTTGAGCAGCGCGCGCACCTGGGCGCGCAGCAGGCCCGGCCGGTCCAGCCCGATGCGGATGGCCCGCCATCCCAGCGCAGGGTTCTCCTCCTCCATGGCCCGCATGTAGGGCAGGACCTTGTCGCCCCCGATGTCCAGCGTGCGGAACGTGACGGTCTTGCCCGGCACCGCATCCAGCACGGCCCGGTAGAGCGCGAGCTGCTCGGCCGTCGACGGCAGCCGCTCGGCCACCATGAATTGCAGCTCGGTGCGGAACAGCCCGATGCCGTCCGCGCCCGTCTCCTCGACATGCGGCAGGTCGACGACCAGGCCGGCGTTGAGGTGCAGGCCCACGCGCACGCCGTCCCGCGTGACGGCGGGCTGGTCGCGCAGCGCCCGGTACTGCTCCTGGCGGCGGGCGCGCAGCCGCGCCTTCTCGCGGAACGCGGCCTCGACGTCGGGCTGCGGCCGCAGATGCACCTGGCCGACTCCGCCATCGACGATCAGCGCGTCGCCCGTCTCCGCCAGTCCGGCGATGTTCTCCACATTGCCGACGGCCGGGATGCCCAGCGCGCGCGCCACGATGGCGATGTGGCTGGTGGGTCCGCCCTCCTCCAGCACGAGCCCGCGCAGGTGGCGGCGGTCATAGTCGAGCAGGGCGGCCGGCCCCATGGAGCGCGCCACCAGGATGGCGTTCTCCGGCAGGGCGGCCTGGCCGCCCACCATCTCGCGCCCGACGAGGCGGTGCAGCAGGCGGTTGGCGAGTTCGTCGAGATCGTGGAGCCGCTCGCGCAGATAGGGATCGGTCTGCCGCATCATCCGGGCGCGGTTGTCAGACTGGACCCGCTCCACGGCGGCTTCGGCCGTGAGGCCCGACGCGACCGCCTCGCGCAGGCGCCGGATCCAGCCCTGGTCATGGGCGAACATCCGGAAGGTCTCCAGCACCTCGCGGTGCTCGCCCCCATGCGCGACGTCGCCGCGGTCGATCAGGGCGTCGATGGAGGAGCGCAGGTCGGCCACCGCCTCGTCGAGGCGGCGCACCTCGCGGCCGGGATCGTCCGCGATCAGGTTGGAGACGACGACGCGCGGCTCGTGCAGCACCACATGGCCGAGCCCCACGCCGTCCGACAGCGGCTGGCCCGACAGGCTGAAGGGCCGCCGCAGCGCGATGTCCGCGCCGGGGCGCGCCAGCGTCTGGAACTCGGTCGAGGCGATGATCTCGGCCAGCACCATCGCGGTGGTCTGCAGCGCCTCCACCTCCTCCTCGGAGTAGAGGCGGTGCGCCCGGTTCTGCACCACCAGCACGCCCAGCGTGTTGCCGGCCCGCAGCACCGGCACGCCCAGGAAGGACTGGTAGATCTCCTCGCCCGTCTCCGGCTTGTAGGCGAAGGCCGGATGCGACTGCGCGTTGGGCAGGTTGAGGGGCTGCGCCTTCTGGGCGATCAGGCCGACCAGGCCTTCGCCGGCCGTCATGGTGGTGAGGTGTACGGCTTCGCGCTTCAGTCCCTCGGTGGCGTAGAGCTCGAGCGTGCCGTCGGCCCGCAGCACATAAAACGAGCAGACCTCCGCCACCATGTTGTTGGCGATCAGCACGACGATCTTGTCGAGACGCGCCTGCGCGCTGACGGGCTCCGCCATGACTTCGCGGAGGCGTCGCAGCAAAAGGCGCGGACCGCCGAGAGCGCCTCGCATCAGTATCCTCACCGTCTGGCCGTCCGCGGCGCAGCGCCTGCGCCACGAATCGGGGTCGGAACGGAACCTCCGTTCCCGAGACCATTACCCTACCATCAGGGCGTCATGCAAAGTCCACGCCGACGCCGGGCCCGCGCTTCGCCCCGGCCGCGACCTGCAGGGCTCAGGCCTTGTCGAGACCGTAGAGCGAATGCAGGGTCCTGACCGCGAGTTCCGTATAGGCGGCGTCGATCAGGATCGAGAACTTGATCTCCGAGGTCGTGATCGCCCGGATGTTGATGCCCTTTTCGGCCAGCGCCTTGAAGGCCTTGGCGGCGACGCCCGCGTGGCTGCGCATTCCCACGCCGATGGCCGACACCTTGACCACGTCCGTGGCGCCCTGGAGGGTCTGGTAGGCGATCTCCGACCGGCTCCTCTCCAGGATCGAGCGCGCCCGCTCGAAATCGGCGGTCGGCACCGTGAAGGTGATATCGGTGGTGGTGGTGTCGTCCGACACGACCTGGATGATCATGTCGACATTGATGTTGGCGTCGGCCAGCGGCACGAAGATCGCGGCCGCCACGCCGGGCTTGTCGGCCACGCGCCGGAGCGTGATCTGCGCCTCGTCCTTGGAGTACGCGATGCCCGTGACGATCTGCTGCTCCACGATCTCCTCCTCGTCGCAGATGAGAGTTCCCGCCTGCGGGTTGGCAGGGTCGTCGAATGACGAGCGCACGAAAGTGCGCACATTGTGAACCATGGCGAGCTCGACCGAGCGCACCTGCAGGACCTTGGCGCCCAGCGACGCCATCTCCAGCATCTCCTCGAAGGCCACCTTGTCGAGGCGGCGCGCCTTGGAGACGATGCGCGGATCGGTCGTGTAGACGCCGTCCACGTCGGTGTAGATGTCGCAGCGGTCGGCCTTGATGCCCGCCGCCAGCGCGACGGCGCTGGTGTCGGAGCCGCCGCGGCCGAGCGTCGTGATGCGGCCGGTCTCCTCGTGCACGCCCTGGAAGCCCGACACCACCGCGACCTCGCCGCGGGCGAAGCCTTCGTCCAGGCGCGCGCCGTCGAGGCCGGTGATCCGGGCCGAGCCATGCGCGTCCGAGGTCAGGATCGGGATCTGCCAGCCCTGCCAGGAGCGGGCCTTGAGGCCCAGATTCTGCAGCGCCAGCGCCACCAGGCCGGACGTGACCTGCTCGCCGGAGGCCACCACCACGTCGTATTCGCGGGTGTCGTAGAGGCTGCTGGCGTCCTTGCACCATCCGACGAGCTCGTTGGTCTTGCCCGACATGGCCGACACCACGACGGCGACCTGATGGCCGGCGTCGACCTCGCGCTTGACGTGCTGCGCGACATTCCTGATGCGTTCGATGTTGGCGACTGACGTGCCGCCGAACTTCATGACGAGACGGGCCATGCGGGTCTTCGCGTCCGGTGTCGGTGCGACAGCGGCGACGGCTTGCGCCGCGGCGACTGTCGTCGGAAAAGGGCGCACACTCATGACGGCGGCGCCTGGAGCTGTCAACGGCCCCGGACGGCCGCGGCGTGCATTGCACAGGACGGAGGACCCGATGAGCGCTGGCGCCGGAACGATCGACGAAGCCGAGGTGGCCCGCTTCGAGCGCATCGCCAGGACCTGGTGGGATCCGGACGGGGCGATGAAGACGCTGCACCGGTTCAACCCGGTCCGGCTCGAATATGTCCGCGACGCCGTCGCCCGCCATTGGGCGCGCGACGCGCAGGGCGGCCGGCCCCTGGAGGGACTCACGGTGCTCGACGTGGGCTGCGGCGGAGGCCTGCTGTGCGAGCCCCTCGCCCGCCTGGGCGCAAGCGTGACCGGGATCGACCCGGCCCCCACCAATGTCGAGGTCGCCCGGCTGCACGCCGAGAAGGTGGGGCTCGACGTGACCTACCGGCGGGCCGCCGTGGAGGACCTCGTGGCCGAGGGCGCGCGCTTCGACGTGGTGCTCGCCATGGAGGTCGTGGAGCACGTGTCCGACGTCGGGTTCTTCGTCGAGAGCTGCTGCGCCGCCGTGAAGCCGGGCGGGCTCCTCTTCATGGCGACGCTGAACCGGACCATGAAAGCCTTCGCGCTGGCCATCGTGGGCGCGGAATACGTGCTGGGCTGGCTGCCCAAGGGCACCCACCAGTGGGAGAAGTTCGTCACCCCGGAGGAGCTCGCCGCGGCGCTGCACGGCGCGGGCTTCAAGCTGCGCGACGAGGTCGGGGTGGTCTACAACCCCCTCGGCCGGACCTGGCGCACCTCGTCCGACATGTCGGTGAACTACATGGTCTGCGCCGGCCCCAAGGCCGTCCCCGGCGCGGCGCCGGCGTCCACCCCATAGGCGGTGCGGACATTGCCCCAGTGCCGGCCCTGGACGAAGATCGGGGCCGCGACCTCGCGCACGACGTCGCTCTGCGGATCGCCGAAATCCGACCGGTAGGAGTGGATCAGGCTGGGCCGCAGGTTGCGGGCGGCCGCCAGCCCCGGGCCGTCGGCGAGAAGGCGGCGGGCGAGCCCGCGGGCCTGCGGGGCGGAGCCCCGGGCCTCGACGCAGAATCCGTTGCGGTCCACCACGAGCGTGGCCAGAGGCCGCGGCCGCGCGGCGCAGTGCGCCTCGATGATCTCCCCGAGCGCCTCCTCGATGACGGGCAGGCACGCGATGCTGAACCGCGGCGGCTCGGCGCCCGGCACGGCCACGTAGCCGGTGTCAAACAGATCGGAGGCGGAGACCCAGCCTTCCAGGACGAGCACCTCGAAGCGCGCCGCCACCGCCCCGGCCAGCGCCGAGCTGCGCGTCAGCAGCGGAGCGTAGACCTCGTGCAGCTGCGAGAGCAGGTTGCGCAGCGCCGACCGCGACGCCTGGTCGGCCTGCAGGATGCGCAGCCCGAGGCCGTCGCGGCGCACCGATGCGACGCGCGCCTCGAAGCGTCCCAGGGACGGAACCTCGAGCGTCACCGTGCGGCCGACATCGTCGAGCGAGGCGTCGCCCGTATGCACGAAGGCGCCCTCGAGCGAGAGGTTGCCGGTCTGCACCGCCAGCACCCGCTCGCCGACATGCAGCCGGGCGGCCATCACCACCGGCAACCGGTCGGCGACGGTCTCCTGCGTGTCGGCCTGTCGGACCAGGATGGCGGCGTTCTCGCCCAGCCGCGTGATGGTGGCGGCGGTCTTCTCGGACGCGTGGTCCGCCTCGGCGGCCAGTTGGACCGCCTCGTCGCCGAGCTCGTCGATGAGCACCGCTTCGGCGTTCACCTCCTCGGCGAACTGGGCCGCGTCGGCCGCGCTTCGGCCGATGTCGGTCGTCGTGGCGACCTGGATGGAGACGGCGTCGACCACGGTCGCGAAGGACTCGCGCAGGTCGTTGATCGCCTGGCCCAGCGTGGCCACGTCGTCGATGGAGGTCAGCGCGCTGGCCCTCACCTTGTCGATCGTGGAGGCGATCCGGGTCGTGGCCTCCTGGGTGGCGATGGACAGCGCCTTCACCTCCGACGCCACCACGGCGAAGCCGCGCCCGGCGTCGCCGGCGCGCACGGCCTCGATGGTGGCGTTGAGCGCCAGGAGATTGGTCTGGCGCGCGATGGAGGCGATCAGGTTCACCACCTGGCCGATCTCGGCGACGGAGTCGCGCAGCTGCCCGACGCCTTCGCTGGCGCGACGGGCGCGGGCCTCCGCGGCGTCGACCGTCTCGCTCGACCTGCTGATCCGGGTGCCGATCGTGTGGCTGGCCGCCGCAAGGTCGCGCAGCGCGGCCGAGATGGCGCCCGAGCTGTTGCGGGCCACCTCGGCCATGCCGGCGAAGGTCTGCGCCTTGCCGCGCAGGCGCTCGACGAGCCCGAAGGCGTCGCGCAGGCGGCGGCGCAGCTCGATATTGGCGTCTCCGACCTCGCGCACGCTGCGGAACACGTCGGCCTGCGTCAGGCGGATGGTTTCGCTCCCGTCGCGGCCTTCGAGGAGATCCTGGATGCGGCCAACCGGCCGGCTGACGGCGTCCCCAGCGCCCTCAACCGCAATCGCCGCCGAAGGGGCGGTGTTTTGCGACTTTCGAAATAATTTGGGAAGAACAAGCATCTGTTCGGCGGCGCCCAATCCAGCAATGGACATATCTTGCCACTGAAAGGTTAAGCGTTATGAACGTCGATGCCCAAAAGATCAGCAATCTTTGGTAGAACTATCAAATCATAGATCAACCACGGGTTGCCAGTCGTCAATGGCGATCGTCCGATAACCAGGGGATCGCGACGGCGTCGATGCCCTCGTCCGCCAGAGCCTGCGCTTCCTCCGGGGTCGCTTGCCCGTAGATCGACCGGAAGGCGCTGGCGCCCTCGTGCATGCGTCGCGCCTCCGCGGCGAAGCCGCGGCCGACGTCCTCCGACGTGGCCCTGATCTGCTCGCGCACCGCCTTCACGAGCTCGCGGAAGGCGATGTCCCGCTCCGACAGGAGCGCCACCGGAGCGGGCGGCGCCTCGGCCGGCGGCCCGGGCGGAGCCGCGCCGGCGCCGGCCTCGCCCTCCGGCGAGTCGCGACGGACGATGTCGAGATCCGTCCGGGCCACGCGCGGCGCCATGATCTGCTTGGCCACCTTCGCGGACCCGCAGAACGGGCACGCCACCAGCCCGCGCTCCGCCTGCTCGTCGAAGGCGGCGCTGTCCCGGAACCAGGTCTCGAAGCTGTGTCCGGCCTCGCAGGAGAGGGCGTAACGGATCATCGCGTGGGGTTTTCAATCACGGGCGGACGCCTCGCCGATGTCAGGCGGACCTCGCGAGAGGCGCTTTCGCGACGGGGGCCTCGACATGGTCCAGGTCGAAGGTGCGGGTGTGTTGCAGGGTCGGGATGCGGCCGCGGGCGTCCGCCACAAGGGCCATGTCGATCTCCGCCATCACCACTCCCGGCTGGTCACCCGCCTCGGCGAGCACGCGGCCCCACGGGTCGACGATGATCGAGTGGCCGAAGGTCTCGCGTCCGTCCTCGTGCAGGCCGGCCTGCGCGGCGGAGATCATGAAGGACCCGGTCTCGATCGCCCGCGCCCGGTGCAGCACCACCCAGTGGGCCTCGCCGGTCTGCCGCGTGAAGCAGGCCGGGGCGCTGAGGATCTCCGCCCCCGCCTCCGCCAGCGCCCGGTAGAGATAAGCGAACCGGACGTCGTAGCAGATGGACAGGCCGAGGCGGCCGGCCGGCAGGTCGGCCACCACCGCGCAGTCGCCGCCCGTATAGGTCCGGCTCTCGCGCCAGCTCTCGCCGTTTGGCAGGTCGACGTCGAACAGGTGGATCTTGTCGTATCGCGCCTCGATCTCGCCGTCAGGCGTGATCAGGAAGGCCCTGTTGGCGACCTTTCCGTCGTCCCGCAGAATCGCCAGCGAGCCCGCATGGATGTGGACGCGCTTCTCGCGCGCCAGCGTCCGGAAGGCCTCCAGCATGGGATCCCGGTCTTCGGGCGAGATCGCGTCGAACAGGCCGGCGCGGTCGCGGTTGACCGTGTTCGACATCTCCGGGGTCTGCACATAGGCGGCGCCCGCCGTCGCGGCCTCGCGGATCAGGCCGACCGCCTGGTCGATATTGGCCTTGGGATCACGCCCGGACCGCATCTGGGCGCAGGCGGCGACGAAGGAGGAGCGGCTCATGGTTCGTCCTGTCGGGGGCTTTGGGGTGGAGTGGCGTCAGGCCGCCAACAATGGATCGAGCTTGCCCGCCCGGTCCAGCGCATAAAGATCGTCGCAGCCGCCCACGTGGCGCTCGCCGATGAAGATCTGCGGCACGGTCGTCCGCCCCTGAGCGCGCGACGCCATCTCGGCTTGCCCGGCGCGATCGGTGGTGACGTCAACCTCCTGGAACTCAACCCCCTTCCGCCGCAGGAGATCCTTGGCCGAATGGCAATAGGGGCAATAGGACTTGCTGTAGATCGTGACGGGCGGCATGGGAAGGCTCCGGCTTCTTGATCGTTCGCCCCGTCATATAGGCAAGCCGTCGCCGCCATCCAAGCGGCGGCGGAGGACGGGGGTCTGGCGTGGCGCGCGTCACGCCGGCCGGCAGACGCTGGCGAAGGTCAGCACATCGACCGCCGCAGCCCCGCCGCGCAGAAGCGCGCGCGACGCCACGTTGGCGGTGGACCCGGTCGTCATCACGTCGTCGACCAGCAGGACACGCCGCCCCCTCAGCCGAAGGGCGCCGGCCGGCGTGCACGCGAAAGCGCCCTGCAGGTTCTCGGCCCGCTCGTTGCGGGTGAGCCCGACCTGCGAGCGGGTCGGCCTGCGCCGCTCCAGGCAATCGAGCGCCAGCTCCCGGTCCGAGGCGCGGGCCACGACGGACGCCAGCGCGGCCGCCTGGTTCATCCGCCGCCGCCAGAGCCGTCCCCGGTGCAGCGGCGTCGGGACCACAAGGTCGGCCTCCGCCAGCACGTCGCGCCCGGCGCGGGCCATCCAGCGGCCCATCATGGGCGCAAGGTCCATCCGGTCGCCGTATTTCAACTTGTGGACGAGTTCGCGCCCGAGCCCGTCATAGCGCGCCACGGCCCGCGCCCGCTCGAACGCCGGCGGCGCGCTGATCGCGCCCGGGGACAAGAGCCCCTCCCCGAGGTCCACGGCGAAAGGCGTGCCCAGGCGTTCGCAATAGGGACGCTCGATCCAGGGCACGCTGCTCCAGCAGGCCGGGCACAGGGCGTGCGGCTGGTCGGTGGCGGCGCTGCACGCCGCGCAGGACGGGGGATAGACCAGGTCGACGGCCGCGCGCGCGCCGCGGCGCATGGCGCCGCCCAGCCAAGCGGCGGCCGCCCCGAGCGTGCGGGCCGGCGCAGCGGCGTCTTCGGAGGTCCAATCGCTCACGCGGCCAGACTAGCGCCCCAGGGCGCGGCGGCGCACCACACGTTTGACGGCGCCGGACGGCCGCCCCATAACCGGCGCTCGCAATCGCCCCGAACCGAGATCCTGCATGAGCGGCCCGCCCGTCCTGTTCGACCGCGATCTCGCCCGCCTCCGCCTGGCCCGGGCCGTGCGGGCCGCCGACGGCGACGAAGGCGCGGCCTTCCTGCTGCGGCGCGCCGCCGAGGACCTGGACGACCGCCTGGGCGCGGTGCTGCGGCGGTTCGAGGTCGGCGTCGACCTCGGCGGAGCGCTGCCGCTGGCCGCGGCCCACATGGCCGGGTCCGAGCAGGTCGGATCGGTGCTGCGGCTTGCGCCGCTGGACGAACCCCGCGACCCGCGCTGGGAGACCGTCGCGGCGCCCGACGAGAGCGTCCCGCTCGGGCCGGAAAGCGTCGACCTCGTGATTTCGCTGCTCTGGCTGCAGGGCGTCAACGACCTGCCGGGCATGCTCGTCCAGCTGCGGCGGGCGCTGCGGCCCGACGGCCTGTTCCTCGGCTGCATGGCGGGCGGAGCGACGCTGACCGAGCTGCGCCAGTGCCTCACCGAGGCGGAGAGCGAGGTCGAGGGCGGGGCCAGCCCGCGGGTGTTCCCGTTCGCGGACGTGCGCGACCTCGGCGCGCTGCTGCAGCGGGCGGGGTTCGCGCTGCCGGTGACCGATGCCGACGCCGTGGTGGTGCGCTACGCCGATCCGCTGGCGCTGATGCGCGACCTGCGCGCCATGGGGGCGACGAACACGCTCGTGGCGCGGCGGCGCACGCCCCTGCGCCGGGCCACGCTCATCCGCGCGCTGGAGATCTACGCCGAGCGCTTCTCTGACCCGGACGGCCGCGTCCGGGCGACCTTCGAGCTGGTCTGGCTGTCCGGCTGGGCGCCGCATGACAGCCAGCAAAAGCCGCTGCGCCCAGGCTCCGCCAGGATGCGGCTGGCCGAGGCGCTGGGCGTGCCGGAGCAGCCCGCCGGCGACAAGCCGGGCTGATCCTCAGCCCTTGCACGCCTCGATGAAGGCCTTCGCGCCGGCGCGAAGCTGCATGACGTCCGTGCCGAGCGCCAGGAAGTCGTACCCCATCGCGATCACGTCCTTGCCCTTGGCCCCCGTGGTCACGAAGGTGCAGGCGGCCTTGCCGTGGGCGCGGCAGCGCTCGGCGACATGCCTGAGGGCGTCGTCGACCTCCGCCGACATCGGGTTCACCGAGGCGCCGTTGGCGAGCGCGATCGACAGGTCGGACGGGCCGACCAGCACGCCGTCGATGCCGTCGACCGCCAGAATGTCGTCGAGGGCGGCGAGCGCCTCGCGGGTCTCCACCATGGCGATCGTCGCCGTGAGGCCGTTGGCCTGCGCGAGATACTCCGACAGCGTCAGCCCGCACACGTTCAGGGCGATGGCCGGCCCCCAGCTACGCTCGCCGACTGGCGGATATTTGGTGAAGGAGACGAGCGCTTTGGCGTCGGCGGCCGAGTTGACCATGGGGGCGATGACGCCCGCAGCGCCAGCGTCGAGGACGCGCGAGGCCGTCGCGAACTGCCCCACCGGGATGCGGACCACGGCCGGCTTGCCGGCCAGCGCGATCTGGGCCACGCCCTGCACGGCCGACGCGATGTCGACGAAGCCGTGCTGCATGTCCAGCACCACCGCGTCGAAGGCCTCATTGGCGACGATTCCGGCCACGAGCGGATCGGGGAGGCCCACCCAGCCCGTGATCAGACCGGCCCCGGTGCCCTTGCCCAGCCGCTGCGACAGCGACGCGAATGATGGATTGAGCGGCATGCGTTTCCCCTTTGGCCGGTCAGAGCCGGACTGCGGGAAACACTAGGGGCAAGGACGCCGCACCGGCAACCCGGCGGAGCGGCAGCCCTGCCCTGCGCGAGCGCCGTCAGCGCCCGTCCTGGATCTGCTGGACCGCCTTGGCGAAGAACTCGCTCATCGCGGTGCGGACCTGCGTCTCGGTGACGGACGCGCCGGCCGCCGAGAGGTCGCCATGCACCTTGCGGAACACGTCCTCGTCGCCGACCTCCTCGAAGTCCGACTTCATGACCTCGCGCGCGTAGGCTTCGGCGTCGGGACCGGACTTTCCGAGCTTCTCGGCGGCCCACAGGCCCAGCAGCTTGTTGCGGCGGGCGTTCGCCTTGAAGCGAAGCTCCTCGTCATGAACGAATTTCTGCTCGAAGCCCTGCTCGCGCTTGTCGAACGTCGTCATGGTTCCCTCTCTGGCGATGCGAAGCCGTTGTTTCCAGCCCCGATATAGCTATGCGCCACGCCCGGCGCCAGCCGCCCCGGGGCCTCGACTTGCGCCATCGGCCCCGCGGGGCCATATACAGCACCGAACCGCGGACAGCCGCGATCCTGGGAACCCTTTGGAACCCATAGGATCTCGGCCTTGAAGCATTGCAGGCCCTGTCATTGTGCTGGCGCCCCCGATCGGCTAGTTTGCGGGCGCGGGCACGAGGCGGGTCCGCCTGAACCCGACCTTGCTCGCCCGCACTCAGTCGCGGACGTTCTCCCAGGGGAGCCACGGCCGTATCCATGGATTTTCTCAAGACACGGTACACGCCGATGAACCGCCGCCGTCGGATCTACGAAGGCAAGGCCAAGGTCCTCTATGAGGGCCCGGAGCCGGGAACGTTGATCCAGCACTTCAAGGACGATGCGACCGCCTTCAATGCGAAGAAGCACGAGGTGATCGACGGCAAAGGTGTGCTCAACAACCGCATCTCCGAGTACATCTTCCAGCACCTGAACGATATCGGCGTGCCGACCCACTTCATCCGCCGGCTGAACATGCGCGAGCAGCTCATCCGCGAGGTGGAGATCATCCCGCTCGAGATCGTCGTTCGCAACGTGGCGGCGGGCTCGCTGGCGACGCGTCTCGGCATCGAGGAGGGCACGCAGCTGCCCCGCTCGATCATCGAGTTCTATTATAAGAACGACGCGCTCAACGACCCGATGGTGTCGGAAGAGCACATCACGGCGTTCGGCTGGGCGACCCCGCAGGAGATCGACGACATCATGGCGTTGGCCATCCGGGTCAACGACTTCCTGTCCGGTCTCTTCCTGGGCGTCGGCATCCGCCTCGTCGACTTTAAGATGGAATGCGGCCGCCTCTGGGAAGGCGACCTCATGCGCATCGTGGTGGCCGACGAGATCTCGCCCGACAGCTGCCGCCTGTGGGACATCAAGTCCAACGACAAGCTGGACAAGGACCGCTTCCGCCGCGACCTCGGCGGCCTCGTCGAGGCCTACACCGAGGTGGCGCGCCGGCTCGGCATCATCACCGAGAACGAGCGCGTGACGACCGGCGGACCCAAGCTCGTCCAGTAACGAGCCGGTCTGTCCCGACGATCCGAAAAAGGCCGCCCTCGCCGGGGCGGCCTTTTTCATGCCGGGGGCTCGAAGCGGCTCGTCGGGTCGCGGTCGCGCTCGTAGCGCCGGGCCAGCGGAAAGGCCGGCAGCCAGGCCTCGCGCCGGATGGTCCAGCTCTCATAGGTCGGCGTCAGCTGGTCGGGGGCGTCCAGCGACCCCAGATTCACCTCGACCTCGTCGCCGCTGCGCGCGAAGACCGGCGAACCGCAGCGCGGACAGAAGAACCGCCCGGCGTAGTCGCGCGTCTCGCCCGCGATCGTCACCGCGTCCTGCGGAAAGATCGCCGAGGCGTGAAACAGCGCCCCGTGGTGCTTGCGGCAGTCCATGCAGTGGCACAGGCCGACCCGATAGGGCTGGCCGGTGGCCACGATCCTGACGTCGCCGCACCGGCACCCGCCTGTCCACCGCTCCATGGCGCGTCTCCTCGTCATCCTGCGTCCGGGCCAGCCCGTTTCGCGCATTGTTCTACGACTTTCGGCGCAGGGGAACGCACAGAACCCGCGTTCGGGTCCGTTTGCGGCCCGCGGCCGCGTTGCGGGCCGGCGCGGCAACCGGTAAGCCTGCGCGCACCACCCGCCCGCCAAGCCCCTCCCCGGAGCGCTCCCCTCGTGTCAGCCGCACTCGCCGATCGCTATCAGGCGCTCGTCTCTGCGGGCGCGATCGATCCCGATCCCGCCCAGCGGGCCGTGGCCGCGAAGCTCGACGCGCTCGCGGCGTCCCTGGCCGACCGGCATCTCGCCCGCAAGAGCAGCGCGCTGGGCTGGCTCTTCGGCAAGAGCGCGGCGGCGGCGCCCATTCGCGGGCTCTACATCTGGGGATCGGTCGGCCGCGGCAAGACCATGCTGATGGACATGTTCCTGGAGGCCGCGCCGATCGCCCGCAAGCGGCGCGCCCATTTCCTCTCCTTCATGGCCGACGTGCACGAGCGGGTGCACGCCTTCCGCCAGCAGGTGAAGCGGGGCGCGGTGAAGGACGCCGACCCGATCCCCCCGGTCGCGGCCTCGATCGCGGCCGAGGCCTCGCTGCTCTGCTTCGACGAGTTCACCGTCACCGACATCGCCGACGCCATGATTCTCGGGCGGCTCTTCACGGCGCTCTTCGCCGAGGGCGTGACCGTGGTGGCGACGTCCAATGTCGAGCCGGACCGCCTCTATGAGGGGGGCCTGAACCGGGCGCTGTTCCTGCCCTTCATCGAGCTCCTGAAGGAGCGCATGGAGGTGGTGCGCCTCGACGCGCGCACCGACTACCGGTTGGAGAAGCTGGCCGGCGCCGACGTCTGGCGCACGCCCGCCGACGCGGACGCCCGCGAGCATCTCGACCAGGCCTTCCGCCGGCTCACCGGCGGGGTCCGGGGCGCCCCCATGACGCTGACCGTCAAGGGCCACGACGTCTTCGTGCCGGCGGCCGCGCAGGGCGTCGCCCGCTTCGGCTTCGCCGATCTCTGCGACAAGCCGCTGGGCGGCTCGGACTACCTGGCGGTGGCGAACCGCTTCCACACCGTCATCCTCGACGACATCCCGGTGATGGGGCCCGAGCACCGCAACCAGGCCAAGCGCTTCATCACCCTGATCGACGCGCTCTACGACAACACCGTCAAGCTGGTCGCCAGCGCGCAGGCGGAGGCCCAGAGCCTCTACACCGCCACCGAGGGCCGCGAGGCGTTCGAGTTCGACCGCACCGTGTCGCGCCTGATCGAGATGCGCTCGCAGGACTATCTCGCCGCCCCGAAGGGCCGTCGCGACTCCGCCGCCTCGGGCGACACGACCGGACTGGTCGAGACCTGAGCGGGACCGCTCAGGCCATCGCCCAGGTCGCCAGCATGGCGACGACGACCAGCGCCATCACGCCCGTGGCGGCCCAGCCGCCGATGCGCAGGACCGGCCCGGCGGCGACCGGGCCCATGACCTTGCGGCTCGACACGAGGCGCATCATCACGGCCATGACCGGCACCGCCACCACGCCGTTGATGACGGCGGTCCAGAACAGCATCTTGATCGGATCGAGCGGCGACAGGCCGATCAGCGCCCCGATGATGGTCGAGCCAGCCACGATGGAGTAGAAGCCGCGCGCCTCCAGCGGCTTCAGCTCCAGCGAGGACCGCCAGTCAAAGGCCTCGGCCACCGCATAGGCGGCGGATCCGGCCAGGACCGGAACGGCCAGGAGCCCGGTGCCCAGGATGCCCAGGGCGAAAAGGAAGAAGGTGAGCGGACCGGCGAGCGG
Source organism: Alsobacter sp. KACC 23698 (assembly GCF_045348435.1). GTDB lineage: Bacteria > Pseudomonadota > Alphaproteobacteria > Rhizobiales > Beijerinckiaceae > Alsobacter. The sequence goes on from NZ_CP157484.1 coordinate 4,541,330, forward strand.
CCGCAGGGCCTCGGCCGCCTGGGCCGACGTCTCGATGTTGGTGATCCCCTGCTGGTGGAGGGTGGCCGCTGTCGTCAGCATGATGCAGGCGGCGATCGAGATCGAGAATCCCATGCCCAGCGCCGTGTCGACGCCGATGCGCTTCAGGACGGGCTTGATGTGGCCGTGATAGTCCCGCAGGGCGCGGACATGGCCATCGAGCTTCATGTCCTCGACCTCCTCGGCCGCCTGCCAGAAGAACACATAGGGGCTGATGGTGGTGCCGAAGACGGCCACCACGGTGACGATGTAGTCGGCGTTCCAGGTCAGCTGCGGGAGGAGCGCGCCGAGCGCCGCCTGCTCCCACGGGATGTGCACGGTCAGCACGGTCCCGACATAGAAGAACAGGACGATCGTCAGCCCCTTCAGGATGGGCGCATAGCGGCGATAGGGAACCAGCACCTCCAGCACGACGCAGAAGGCGCCGAGCAGCACCGCATAGAGGGCCGGGTGGCCTCCGACCACCAGCGACGTCGCGGCCCCCATGGCGGCGAGGTCGGCCGCGATGTTGATGGTGTTGGCCGCCAGCACCAGGACGACGATCCACACCATGGCCCAGCGGGGGAAGGCCGTCCGCATGTTGGCCACGATGCCCTCGCCGGTCGCCCGAGCGATCCGGGCGCTCACGACCTGGATGGCCACCATGAACGGATAGGTGAGGACGACCGTCCAGAGCAGGCCGAACCCGAACTGCGCGCCGGCCTGCGAGTAGGTGGCGACGCCCGACGGATCGTCGTCCGCGGCCCCCGCCACGAGCCCCGGCCCGAGCAGCCGGAGGATCGTCCGCTTCGGAACCCGCGTGCGCGCTCTGGTGTGTATGGACACGGCGACCCGCCAGGTTGGAGGCGTCGACCCTAGGAGGGGCGCCCGGAATGGTCAATGACGCGCCCCGCGCGCCGCGCTATGCCTTCCAGGACCCAGCCGTCCGGACCCGCCGTGCCTCCAGCCCCCGTTTCGCCGACCGACAGCACCGACGCCCGCATCCTGGCGATCGCGGCCGAGCATGTGCGACGCTACGGCATGGCGCGCACCACCGTGACGTCCATCGCCCGCGACGCCGGGATGACGCACGCCAACGTGTATCGCTACTACCGCTCCAAGTCGGCGCTGGCCGACGCCGTGACGGCGTCCTGGCTGCGGCCCATCGAGGCCCTGCTGGCCGAAACCGCCGACGCGCCCGACCCGGCCGACGACAAGCTGGAGCGCATGATCCTCGGCCTCGCGGCGGCCCACCGCGACAAGCTGGAAGCCGACCCCAACCTGTTCGACCTCTATGTGGACGCCTTCGAGGAGATGCGCGGCGTGGCCCGCAAGCACCGGGCGAGGGTCCGCACCCTGATCGACCGGGTGGTCGAGGAGGGCGTCGGCTCCGGCCTGTTCCACGTGCGCCGGCGCGACCGCGCCGTCACCCTGCTGCTCGACGTGGTGTTCCGCTTCGTCCATCCCGTCCCCGTGCGGATGGACCGCGAAACGCCGCGCAAGCTCCTCGACGAGCGCCTCGCCGCCGCCCTGAGGGTGGCCCTGCGCGGCCTGGCGGCGGGAATTCTCTAGGCTGGCGGCCCAAAAAACCTGTTACGATTGACAAATTCTGTCTTTTGTCACTGCCATTTCTTTAGGCGAAGGCGTCGGGATTGAATGCTAGCGCCACGGCCCAAGTCATTGCTGGACAACGAAAAAAGCCCCGCGCTCTTCATTGTTGATCTTGATCCCAAGGCGGGAATTTCAACCTGCGTCGGTCTTTAGGTTGACTTGATGCCGCCATGCGATGGGGCTATGCCACCTGCCGTCCCGGGCGGACATGGCCTGCCGCGGGACGGCTGCTTGTTCAAGGAACCCTCGACTCATGGCGCGCAAGAAGATCGCTCTGATCGGCTCTGGGCAGATCGGCGGAACCCTCGCCCATCTCGCCGGCCTGAAGGAACTCGGAGACGTCGTTCTCTTCGACATCGCGGAAGGCGTTCCCCAGGGCAAAGGCCTCGACATCGCCGAATCCTCCCCGGTCGACGGCTTCGACGCCAAGTACACGGGCGCCAATTCCTATGAGGCGATCGCCGGCGCCGACGTCGTGATCGTCACGGCCGGCGTGCCGCGCAAGCCCGGCATGAGCCGCGACGACCTCCTGGGCATCAACCTCAAGGTCATGTCGCAGGTCGGCGAGGGCCTGAAGCAGTACGCCCCCGACGCTTTCGTGATCTGCATCACCAACCCGCTCGACGCCATGGTGTGGGCGCTGCAGAAGGCCTCCGGCCTGCCGAAAAACAAGGTCGTCGGCATGGCCGGCGTGCTCGACTCGGCCCGCTTCCGCTACTTCCTGGCCGAGGAGCTCGGCGTGTCCGTCAAGGATGTGCACGCCATGACGCTGGGCGGCCACGGCGACGACATGGTGCCGCTGATCCGCTACTCGACCGTCGGCGGCGTGCCGCTGCCCGACCTGGTCAAGATGGGCTGGCTCACGCAGGACAAGCTCGACAGCATCGTCAAGCGCACCCGCGGCGGCGGCGGCGAGATCGTCGCCTTGCTGAAGACCGGTTCGGCCTTCTACGCCCCGGCCGCCTCCGCGATCGCGATGGCGGAGAGCTACCTGCGCGACCAGAAGCGCGTGCTGCCCTGCGCGGCCTATCTCGACGGCCAGTACGGCGTCTCCGACATGTATGTCGGCGTGCCGGTGCTGATCGGCGAGAACGGCGTCGAGAAGATCGTCGAGATCGCCTTCGACGCGACCGAGAAGGAGATGTTCTCCAAGTCCGTCGCGGCCGTGAAGGGCCTCGTCGACGCCTGCAAGCAGATCAATCCCGCTTTTGCGTGAGTGAAGTCGTGAGGTCGTAAGCTCGTGAGGTCGTGAGATCGGGTAGCCGGTCTCACGCGCCTCTTTCGCCGACCTCACGATCTCACGACCTCACGACCTCACGAGGACCCCATGAACATCCACGAATACCAGGCCAAGGCGGTGCTGAAGGAGTTCGGCGTTCCGGTCTCCAATGGCCGCCCCGTCTTCAAGGTCGAGGAGGCCGAGGCTGCCGCCAAGGATCTCGGGGGCCCGCTCTGGGTCGTGAAGTCCCAGATCCACGCCGGCGGGCGCGGCAAGGGCAAGTTCAAGGAAGCCGAGGCGGGCGAGAAGGGCGGCGTGCGCCTCTCCCGTTCGATCGACGAGGTGAAGCAGAACGTCCGCGAGATGCTGGGCAAGACGCTGGTCACCATCCAGACGGGCCCGGCCGGCAAGCAGGTCAACCGCCTCTACATCGAGGACGGCTCCGACATCGACAAGGAGTTCTACCTGTCGATGCTGGTGGACCGCGCCAGCTCGCGCATCTCCTTCGTGGTCTCCACGGAGGGCGGCATGGACATCGAGGAGGTGGCGCACTCCACCCCCGAGAAGATCGTCAGCTTCTCGGTCGACCCCGCCACCGGGGTGATGCCGCATCACGGCCGCCGCGTCGCCAAGGCGCTGGGCCTGACCGGCGACCTCGCCAAGCAGGCCGAGAGCCTCGTCTCCAAACTCTATGCGGCCTTCGTGGCCAAGGACATGGAGATGCTGGAGATCAACCCGCTGATCGTCGGCAAGGACGGGAACCTCAAGGCGCTCGACGCCAAGATCTCGTTCGACGGCAACGCCATGTACCGCCACCCGGACGTCTTCGCGCTGCGCGACGAGACCGAGGAGGACGCCAAGGAGATCGAGGCCTCCAAGTACGACCTCAACTACATCACGCTGGACGGCACGATCGGCTGCATGGTCAACGGCGCCGGGCTGGCGATGGCCACCATGGACATCATCAAGCTTTACGGCGAGAGCCCGGCGAACTTCCTGGACGTCGGCGGCGGCGCCACCAAGGAGAAGGTCACGGCGGCGTTCAAGATCATCACCGCCGACCCGAACGTGCAGGGCATCCTGATCAACATCTTCGGCGGCATCATGCGTTGCGACGTCATCGCCGAGGGCGTGATCGCGGCCGTGAAGGAAGTCGGCCTCAAGGTGCCGCTGGTGGTGCGCCTGGAGGGCACCAATGTCGAGCTCGGCAAGGACATCATCGCCAAGTCGGGCCTCAACGTGATCTCCGCCGACGACCTCGACGACGCCGCGCAGAAGATCGTCAAGGCCGTGAAGGGCTGACCATGCCCTTCGTGAACCTGAAGACCACGACGACCAACCTGACCCGGGAGACGAAGGCCCAGGTCGTGCGCGAGTTCAGCGAAACCCTCGTGCGCGTCCTGGGAAAGAAGCCGGAGAGCATCCATATCGTCATCGACGTCGTCGAGGACGAGAACTGGGGCCACGCCGGATCGCTCGTCGCCGACACCCGAAATCTTGCGAGGGACTGATGTCCGTTCTCATCGACGCCAACACGAAGGTCATCACCCAGGGATTCACGGGCAAGAACGGCACTTTTCATTCCGAGCAGGCGATCGCCTACGGGACGAAGATGGTCGGCGGCACCTCCCCCGGAAAAGGCGGCTCCACCCATCTCGGCCTGCCCGTCTTCGACACGGTGGCGGAAGCGCGCGAGAAGACCGGCGCCGACGCCTCGGTGATCTATGTCCCGCCGGCCGGTGCGGCGGACGCCATCTGCGAGGCGATCGCGGCGGAGATCCCGCTGATTGTCGCCATCACGGAGGGCATCCCGGTGCTCGACATGGTGAAGGTGAAGCGCGCCCTGCAGGGCTCGCAGTCCAGGCTCGTGGGCCCGAACTGCCCCGGCGTGATGACGGCCGGCGAATGCAAGATCGGCATCATGCCGGGCAACATCTTCAAGAAGGGCAATGTCGGCATCGTGTCGCGCTCCGGTACGCTCACCTATGAGGCGGTGTTCCAGACGACCCGCGAGGGGCTGGGCCAGACCACCGCGGTGGGCATCGGCGGCGACCCCGTGAAGGGCTCCGAGTTCATCGAGATCCTGGAGATGTTCCTGGCCGACCCGAAGACCGAGTCGATCATCATGATCGGCGAGATCGGCGGCTCGGCCGAGGAGGACGCGGCGCAGTTCATCGCCGACGAGGCGAAGCGCGGCCGCAAGAAGCCGATGGTGGGCTTCATCGCCGGCCGCACGGCTCCTCCCGGGCGCCGCATGGGCCATGCGGGCGCGATCATCTCGGGCGGCAAGGGCGGCGCCGAGGACAAGATCGCCGCGATGGAAGCCGCCGGCATCCGTGTGTCCCCGTCGCCCGCAAGGCTCGGCAAGACGCTCGTGGAAGTGCTGAAGGGCTGAGCCGAACCCTTCTCCCCGAAACGGGGAGAAGGTGGCCGAGCGCAGCGAGGTCGGATGAGGGGAGCGGCGGAACACCCCCTTACCCCAGCCCTCTCCCCGTCCGGGGAGAGGGGCAAGATGGCGGCCCACCGCCAAGGAATTCGACGGTGCCGGGTTGGCGCGGGAGAGACATGATGGCACGGCAGGACCAGAACGACGCGCTTCTGCAGACCTCGTTCCTGTATGGCGGCAACGCCGCCTATATCGAGGATCTGTACGCCAAGTACGAGGCCGACCCGAATGCGGTCGACGCCGAGTGGCAGGCGTTCTTCGGCGCGTTGAAGGACGACAAGGCCTCCGTGGAGAAGAGCGCCCGCGGCGCCTCCTGGGCCCGGCCCGGCTGGCCCATCGCCGCCAATGGCGAACTCGTCTCCGCGCTGGACGGCAACTGGGGCGCGGTCGAGAAGATCGTCGCCGACAAGCTGAAGGGCAAGGCGCTCGCCGCCCCGAAGGGCGCCGAGGTTTCGCAGGCCGAGCTCATGCAGGCCACGAGGGACTCCGTCCGCGCCCTCATGATGATCCGCGCCTACCGCATGCGCGGCCACCTGCACGCCGACCTCGACCCGCTCGCCATCGCGACGCGCACCGACCACGAGGAGCTTGATCCCTCCTCCTACGGCTTCACCGAGGCCGACTGGGACCGCAAGATCTTCATCGACCACGTGCTGGGGCTGGAGTTCGCCACCATCCGCGAGATGCTGGCGATCCTGAAGCGGACCTATTGCTCCACCATCGGCTACGAGTTCATGCACATCTCCAATCCGGCCGAAAAGGCCTGGATCCAGGAGCGCGTGGAGGGACCGGACAAGGAGATCGCCTTCACCCGCGAGGGCAAGCGCGCCATCCTGAACAAGCTGGTCGAGGCCGAGGGCTTCGAGAAGTTCATCGACGTCAAATACACGGGCACGAAGCGCTTCGGCCTCGACGGCGGCGAGGCGCTGATCCCCGCGCTGGAGCAGATCATCAAGCGCGGCGGCAATCTGGGCGTGAAGGAGGTCGTGGTCGGCATGGCCCATCGCGGCCGCCTCAATGTGCTCACGCAGGTGATGGCCAAGCCCCACCGCGCCTTGTTCCACGAGTTCAAGGGCGGCTCCTACGCGCCCGACGAGGTCGAGGGCTCGGGCGACGTGAAGTACCATTTGGGCGCCTCGTCCGACCGCACCTTCGACGGCAACAACGTCCATCTCTCGCTCACCGCCAACCCGTCGCATCTGGAGATCGTCGACCCGGTCGTGCTGGGCAAGGTCCGCGCCAAGCAGGACCAGCTCAACGACGTGGTCGAGCGCGGCAAGGTGATGCCGCTGCTCATCCATGGCGACGCGGCCTTCGCCGGCCAGGGCGTGGTGGCCGAGTGCCTGGGGCTGTCCGGCCTGAAGGGCCACCGCACCGGCGGCTCCGTGCACGTCATCATCAATAACCAGATCGGCTTCACCACCTATCCGCGCTATTCGCGCTCCTCGCCCTATCCGTCCGACGTGGCCAAGATGATCGAGGCCCCGATCTTTCACGTGAACGGCGACGACCCGGAGGCGGTGGTGTTCGCCGCCAAGGTGGCGACCGAGTTCCGGCAGCAGTTCCACAAGCCCGTCGTCATCGACATGTTCTGCTACCGCCGCTTCGGCCACAACGAGGGCGACGAGCCGGCCTTCACCCAGCCGCTGATGTACAAGCGGATCCGCCAGCAGCCGACCACGCTGGAGATCTACTCCAAGAAGCTGATCGGCGAAGGCGTCGTCACCGAGGGCGAGGTCGAGAAGATGCGCGCCGACTGGCGTGCGCGTCTCGAGGCCGAGTTCGAGGCCGGCCAGGCCTACAAGCCCAACAAGGCCGACTGGCTCGACGGCCGCTGGGCCGGCCTGAAGGCCGTGAAGGAAGAGGAAGAGGATCCCCGGCGCGGCCAGACCGGGCTGCCGATCGACCAGCTCAAGCTGATCGGCGAGCGCATCACCACCGCGCCCGACGGGTTCAACGTCCACCGCACGATCCAGCGCTTCCTGGACAATCGCCGCAAGGCGATCGACAGCGGCGAGGGCATCGACTGGGCGACCGGCGAGGCGCTGGCCTTCGGCTCGCTCGTGCTGGAGGGCCATCCGGTCCGCCTGTCGGGCCAGGATTCCGAGCGCGGCACCTTCTCGCAGCGCCATTCGGTGCTGATCGACCAGGAGACGGAGGCGCGCTTTACGCCCCTGAACCACATCAAGGACGGCCAGGCCCGCTACGAGGTCATCAACTCGATGCTCTCCGAGGAGGCCGTGCTCGGCTTTGAGTATGGCTACTCGCTGTCGGAGCCGAACGCCCTGACGCTGTGGGAGGCGCAGTTCGGCGACTTCGCCAACGGCGCGCAGGTGGTGTTCGACCAGTTCATCTCGTCGGGCGAGCGCAAGTGGCTGCGCATGTCGGGCCTCGTCTGCCTGCTGCCGCACGGCTATGAGGGCCAGGGGCCGGAGCACTCCTCGGCGCGCCTGGAGCGCTTCCTGCAGATGTGCGCCGAGGACAACATGCAGGTCGCCAACATCTCGACGCCGGCGAACTACTTCCACGCCCTGCGCCGCCAGATGAAGCGCGACTTCCGCAAGCCGCTGATCCTGATGACGCCGAAGTCGCTGCTGCGCCACAAGCGCGCCGTGTCGCGGCTCGACGAGATGGGCCCAGGCTCCTCGTTCCACCGCCTGCTGTGGGACGACGCCCAGATGCTCAAGGGCGAGAAGATCAAGCTCGCCAAGGACAACAAGATCCGCCGCGTCGTGCTGTGCTCGGGCAAGGTCTATTACGACCTTTACGAGGAGCGCGAGAAGCGGGGGGTCGACGACGTCTACCTGCTGCGCGTCGAGCAGCTCTATCCCTTCCCGGTGAAGGCGCTGGCCGCCGAGCTCGCCCGCTTCAAGAACGCGGACGTGGTCTGGTGCCAGGAGGAGCCCAAGAACATGGGATCCTGGACCTTCGTGGAGCCCTATCTGCGCTGGGTCCTGGCGCGTTCCGGCATGAAGGTGAAGGAGCCGCGCTACGCCGGCCGCCCGGCTTCCGCCGCGACCGCCACCGGCCTCATGTCCAAGCACCTGGCGCAGCTTCGCGCCTTCCTGGAGGAGGTTTTCGCGGTCTGACCGCCAAGACCCCCTTCCGTCCCGCCTCAACCTTTCCCGCCTTCAGGGCCGTCCGCCCGCATCCCCAGACTGCAACATGGCGACTGACATCCGCGTTCCGACCCTTGGCGAGTCGGTGACCGAAGCCACCATCGGAAAGTGGTTCAAGAAGCCCGGCGACGCCGTGAAGGCGGACGAGGCGCTGGTCGAGCTGGAGACCGACAAGGTCACCCTCGAGGTGAACGCGCCCGCTTCAGGCGTCCTCTCGGAGATCACCGCCAAGGACGGCGAGACCGTCGGCGTCGGCGCGCTGCTCGGCTCCATCTCGGCCGGGGACGGCGCCCAGGCCGCGGCTCCGGTCGCCAAGGCGGCCGCGCAGCCCAAGCCGGAGGACACGCCGAAGCAGGCGCCCGCCGCCCCGGCCCCTGCGGCCGCGCCGGCCCGGACCGTCCCCGCCGGGACGCCCCAGGCTCCCTCGGTGCAGCGCCTCGCGGCCGAAAGCGGCGTCGATCCGGCGACCGTGGGCGGCAGCGGCAAGGATGGCCGGGTCACCAAGGGCGACATGCTGGCCGCCATCGCGACCGGCGCGTCGGCTCCGGCCCCCGCCGCGGCTCCGGTCCAGATGCGCGCGCCGAGCGCGCCGGACGACGCCTCCCGCGAAGAGCGGGTGCGCATGACCAAGCTGCGCCAGACCATCGCGCGCCGCCTGAAGGACGCCCAGAACACGGCCGCGATGCTGACGACCTTCAACGAGGTCGACATGACCGAGGTCATGGCGCTCCGCGCCAAGTACAAGGACATCTTCGAGAAGAAGCACGGCAACAAGCTCGGCTTCATGGGCTTCTTCGTGAAGGCCTGCGTGCAGGCCCTGAAGGAAATCCCGGCCGTGAACGCCGAGATCGACGGCACGGACCTCGTCTACAAGAACTACTACCACATCGGCATCGCGGTCGGGACCGACAAGGGCCTCGTGGTTCCGGTGGTGCGGGACGCCGACCAGCTCTCCATCTCGGGCGTCGAGAAGACCATCGCGGATTTCGGCAAGCGCGCCCGCGACGGCCAGCTCAGGATCGACGAGATGCAGGGCGGCACCTTCACGATCACCAATGGCGGCATCTACGGCTCGCTGATGTCGACCCCGATCCTGAATGCGCCGCAGTCCGGCATCCTGGGCATGCACAAGATCCAGGAGCGCCCGATGGCGATCGGCGGCAAGATCGAGATCCGCCCGATGATGTATCTGGCGCTGAGCTACGACCACCGCGTGGTCGACGGCAAGGAGGCCGTGACCTTCCTGGTGCGCGTCAAGGAAGCCCTGGAGGATCCGGCGCGTCTCGTGCTGGATCTGTGATCGACGCGGCTCGGCGGTGATCCCCCTCCCCCCGTGGGGAGGGGCTAGGGGCGGCGGTCGCCGCGGTTCGCGCAGGGTGCGCCCTCTCTCAACAAGACAACGGGTGGAGACCCCACCCCCGCCCCTCCCCACACGGGGGAGGGGAGACGGCCGCGGCCTCATGACGAGGCGCGCCTCAGCAGCTGCGGAGCAGTTTCCATGTCCTACGACCTGATCGTCATCGGCACCGGCCCGGGCGGCTATGTGTGCGCCATCCGGGCCGCGCAGCTGGGCCTCAAGACCGCCGTGGTCGAGAAGCGCAAGACGCATGGCGGCACCTGCCTGAACATCGGCTGCATCCCGTCCAAGGCGCTGCTGCACGCTTCCGATATGTTCGACGAGGTCACGCATGACTTCCCGGCCCTGGGCGTCAAGGTCGGCACGCCCGAGCTCGATCTGCCGGCGATGATGAAGCACAAGGACGACACCGTGGCGGCCAACGTCAACGGCGTCGGCTTCCTGCTCAAGAAGAACAAGGTCGACGCCTTCCACGGCACGGGCGTGATCACGGCCCCGGGCCAGGTCAAGGTCACGGCGGAAGACGGCTCCGAGCAGACGCTGGAGACCAAGGCCATCGTGATCGCCACCGGCTCGGACGTCGCGCCGCTGCCGGGCGTCGCCATCGACGAGAAGGTGATCGTCTCCTCCACGGGCGCGATCGCGCTCGACAAGGTCCCGGCCAAGATGCTGGTGGTCGGCGCGGGCGTCATCGGCCTGGAGCTCGGCTCCGTCTGGCGGCGCCTCGGCGCCGAGGTCGCGGTGGTGGAGTTCCTCGACCGCATCCTGCCCGGCATGGACGCCGAGGTGGCCAAGCAGTTCCAGCGCATCCTGGAGAAGCAGGGCGTCTCCTTCACGCTCGGCCACAAGGTCACCAAGGTGGAGACGCACCAGGGCGGCGCCAGCGTCACCATCGAGCCCGCCCAGGGCGGCGAGGCCAAGACCATGGACGCCGACGTGGTGCTGGTCGCCATCGGCCGGCGGCCCTACACGGAAGGCCTCGGCCTCGAGCAGGTCGGCGTCGCCATGGAGCGCGGCCGCGTCGTCATCGACGAGCACTTCCAGACCAACGTGCCGGGCGTGTTCGCCATCGGCGACGTGGTGCGCGGCCCGATGCTGGCCCACAAGGCCGAGGACGAGGGCGTCGCCATGGCCGAGATCCTGGCCGGCAAGGCCGGGCACGTGAACTACAACGTCATCCCGGGCGTGGTCTACACCATGCCGGAGGTCGCCTCCGTCGGTCAGACCGAGGAAGAGGTGAAGGCCGCCGGCGTCGCCTACAACATCGGCAAGTTCCCGTTCACGGCGAATGGCCGCGCCCGCGCGGTGCGGCATTCGGACGGCTTCGTGAAGGTGATCGCCGACGCCAACACCGACCGGGTGCTGGGCGTCCACATCATCGGCGCCGGCGCCGGCGAGATGATCCACGAGGCGGCCGTGCTGATGGAGTTCGGCGGCTCCTCCGAAGATCTCGCCCGCACGTGCCACGCCCATCCGACGATGAGCGAAGCCGTCAAGGAGGCCGCCATGGCGGTCGAGAAGCGCGCGATCCACATCTGACGCCCGTTTAGCCTCCCGCCGCACCACGGCGGGAGGACTCAGTTTCTTCACCTGTCTCCGATAATCAGGGGGGTTAAAGCCTCCCAGCGGAGCAGGTCATGCAACTTTCAGCTTCAAATCTGTCGATTTCTGCTCGAATTACTCTTCTAAGTTGTATCTTCATCTCGGGCCTGCTCGTCGTCGGTGGGGCCTATGTGGTGGGGCGGGACCGGGTGGCCGCCGCCTTCGACGAGGCCCAGGGCTTCGCCGCCATCGGGCGGCAGGCCCAGCGGGTCGCGATCGACCAGACCAGCCTCAAATCCATCAGCCGGGACCTGCGCTTCCGCCGCGACGACGCCGACGCCGAGCGCTTCTCCACGGAGCTCGCGGGCCTGCGCAAGTCGGTCCAGACGCTGAGCGCGCTCCCCTACGCCGAGCGCTACGCCAAGGACCTCGCCTCCACGGAGGCCGAGGTCGCCAGCATCGCGTCGGACTTCAAGGCCGTCCAGGACCTGAAGGCCCGGATCGGCGGCGACGGCCAGGACGGGCTCGTCAAGGATCTGGCCGACGCCTCCTCGCGCCTGACCAACAAGGCCCGCAACGACATCGCCGACGAGGACGCGCCGCTGGCCGAGCGGATGCTGCAGGGGCTCGCCACCATGCGGGCCACCGAAGCCGAATTTCGCCGCACCACCGACGTCAGCCAGCTCGGAGGCTGGGAGGTCGCCAAGGGCCGGGTCGAGCGGGCGATCGGCAAGCTGCATGCCGACGAGGCCGCCAAGGCGGCGCTCGAGGCCGACATCGCCGCGATCGGGACGCGGTTTGCGGCCTGGAGCGATGCGGAGGCCGATTTCGTGCGCGCCGCCGAGAAGCTGACCGGCGCCTTCGACGTGATCGCCCCCGTCCTGACCTCCCTGGAGGAGAACGTCGCCGCCGACAGCCTTCGGGCGGCCGAACGGCTGGGGGCGGCCCAGGCCCTGACGCAGCAGATCATCCTGGCCACGATCCTGGCGGCGCTCGGCGTCGGCCTGGTCGCCTCCCTGGTGGTGGCGCGCACGACCTCGCGCCCCCTGTCGGGGCTGCGCGACGCCATGCTCGACCTGGCGTCCGGATCGACCGTCGGCGAGATCCCGGCGCGCCATCGCCAGGACGAGATCGGCCAGATGGCGCGTGCGGTGCTCACCTTCCAGCAGGCCGCGATCGACCGCGAGCGCCTGGAGCGCGAGGCCGTGGCCCAGCGCGAGCTCTCGGAGGCTGATCGCCGGCGCGCCGACGCCGAGCGTCAGTCCGCCGAAGCCGAGCGGGCGGCCCTTGCGGACGAGCAGTCGCGGATCGTCGAGACGCTGGCGGGCGCGCTTCGGCGTCTCGCGGCCGGAGATCTCGCGGTCCACATCGCGGACGCCTTCCCGCCCGAATATGACGCGCTCAAGCACGACTTCAACGAAGCGGCGGCGCAGATGCGGCGGGCCATCCAGGAAGTGCTCGGCGCCGTGGAGGCGATCCGCATCGGCGTGGCCGAAGCGGCCCGCGCCTCCGACGACATGGCGCGGCGCACCGAGACCCAGGCCGCCTCCCTGGACGACACCGGCCAGAGCGCCCGCGAACTGGCCGCCTCCGTCAAGTCCTCCTCCTCCTCGTCGATGGCGGCCGCCAACGAGGCCCGCCAGGCGATGTCCGTCGCCGAGCGCGGCGGAGCGATCGTGGTCGACGCCGTCGACGCCATGGGCCGTATCGAGACGGCCTCGAACCGCATCAGCGAGATCTCCAGCGTCATCGACGGCCTGGCCTTCCAGACCAACCTGCTGGCCCTCAACGCCGCCGTCGAGGCGGCGCGCGCCGGCGAGGCCGGCAAGGGCTTCGCCGTGGTGGCGAGCGAGGTCCGCACGCTGGCGCAGCGCGCCGGGGAGGCGTCGCGCGACATCGGCGGCCTGATCGACGCCACGGCGGCGGAGATCAAGCAGGGGGCCAGCCTCGTGCGCTCCACGGGCGAGGCGCTGGCGCAAATCGTCCAGGCCGCCCGCAAGGTGGCGGGCGACGTCGACGCGATCTCCGGCGCGGCCGGCGAACAGATGCGCCAGCTCACCGTGATGAGCGAGGCCTTCGCCGACATGGACCACGTCACCCAGCAGGACGCGGCCTTCGCCGAGCAGAGCGCCACGTCGGCCCAGTCCCTGGCCGAGCAGGTCGACCGCCTGGCCGAACTCGTCGCGGTCTTCCGCACTCACGACGAGGCGGACCGCCGCGTCGCGCGGGAGCAGGCCCATTCGGGCCTGCGGCTTCGCGCCGCCGGCTGAGGTCGGCGCGCGCGCCGTCCCTCAGAACAGATGCACGGCCATCGGGGCGAACACCGCGATGGCCATGAAGGCCATGCCGAAGACGCCGAGGCCGGCCGCGACCCAGACCAGGGCGGCGATGCCGGTGATGATCGACGACGACGCGATCACGATGGCGAGCTGCAGCGCCGCCGACGAGACCTCGTAATGGTCGTGCTTGCGGGCGTAGAGGTCGCGCTTCTCCTCTGAGGCCTTCGCCCGGGCGGCGAGCTCCTTGCGGCCCTCCTGGGTCTCCGGCTCGCTGTCATAGCGGGCCACGGTCGCCTTCCAGGCGTCGATGCGCTTTTGCATCAGCGCCTTGGCGGCCGGGTCCTGCGTCAGCTCCATCTGGACCTCGAGCGCCTCCTGGGCGGAACGCACGGCGGTGCCGCGCACCGTCTTGGCCTGGAAGAACGCCCAGAGATTGGACGCCTCGACATTGGCGGCCAGCGAGTTGGTCTGCGATTCGTTGCCGCCCTGCTCCGAGAAGGCCAGGAACAGCGCCAGGATCCCGATCAGCAATGCGATCTTCTTGTTTCCGCCCTCTACGGGGCCGGCGTCGTGCGACATGAATGAGGTCCCTCCCGGATCGCGCGGATTTGCCGTGCGATTCGCGTCATGCGCAAGGGAAAAGACGTGCGCGCCCTCTTGCTCGACATTATCTGCAGATCCTAAAGTCATGCATTGCTTTATAACGGATGGACACGCCATGAAATTTAAACCAACCGCAATAGCTGATATCAATACAACAGACTTATGGAGTGGCGATAATTTAGCACGTAAAGATGTTTCGGCATTTTTTCTAAAACTCACAGAAAACAGTGAGGGCCCAACTTCGATTCGCATTTCGGCAAAATATGGGTCTGGAAAAACCTTTTTGCTTGATCGATTTGCAATCGAAGCGATTAATCAGGGCCATATTGTGATTAAGTACAATGCATGGGAAAACGACTTCGTAGATGACGCGCAATCATCACTTTGTGCTACAATAATTAGCGAACTCCGGTGTGCGTACCCTGACGAGATAGACAATGACAAAGCTGGCCTTGCAGCGAACATCTTCCCGGTTCTTGCCTGTTCTGCGGTCGGAATTGCCCCAGGTTTAGGTCTAGCTTCGACTGAGGCGCTGAAGTTCGTTAAGACCAAAATCGAGGCAATAGAAAAGGCACGGATCGGAATTACCAATACGCGTAAGGCTCTTGAGTCGATTTCAACAAAACAGAAAATTCTGGTGATTGTCGACGAACTAGACAGATGTCGCCCTGATTTTACAATTAAGATAATCGAGTGCATAAAGCACTTGTTTGCGGCGCGGGGCGTAATTTTTTTTGCTAGCCTCAACACGGAATCTTTGACGGCATCCGCAACTTCGGTTCACGGAAGGGAGTTGGATGTTAGAGGCTATTGCGAAAGACTGTTTGATTACACGTTCGACTTAACTGCATCAGATCTGGAGACATTTTCTATAAACAGCATCTATTCTAGCTTCGGCCGGGATCGAGTGAGAGATCGTCAGGTAACTTGCGCAGCAATGGGTAGTGTTATCGGTAGGACCGCACGCTTTTATGATGGAAGCCTTCGAGATATCGAAAAAATCTGTCGAGAGATTGAACTATACGATGCCTACTTCGACAAAAAGACATTGAATGACACCTATAGAGCACTAACGATGGCAATGATCATGTCGTTGCGACATTACGACAGGGATTTACTGAAAAAATTTACTGAATACGACGGAAATACAGAAGTGCTCCGATTTGTGCGTATGTTTGAGTGTGAGGAAGTAAATGTTAAACATATCATAGCCCAGCTATTTTCGAACAGGGATAAACTGATTAATTTTATGTCTTCTAATTTTCCTGGCGAGAGGCTTCCAAGTTTTCATTTGGAGGACCGATTGTCGATTTTTGATTCTATCAATGGACAAATTCGGAGTTTGTTCGACTTCAACGGCTTCAGATTGAAAACCTGATCGTCACGCCCGCGGATGCGCGGCCCTGTAGGCGGCGAGCAGCCGCGAGGTGTCGACCTCGGTGTAGATCTGGGTGGTGGACAGCGAGGCGTGGCCGAGAAGCTCCTGGATGGCGCGCAGGTCCCCGCCCCGGGCCAGGAGATGCGTCGCGAAGGAATGCCGCAGCGCATGGGGCGTCGCCGTGTCGGCGAGGCCGAGCGCGCCGCGCAGGCGCTCCATCGCGAGCTGGATGATGCGGGGCGACAGCGGTCCGCCCTTCTGGCCGCGGAACAGCGGCTCGGCGGGCGCGAGCGCGTAGGGGCACAGGCTGACATACTCGGCGATGGCCGCCGTGACCTGGGGGATCACCGGGACCATGCGGGTCTTGCCGCCCTTGCCGGTGACCACGATGGCGTCCTGGCCGCCCAGCGGAGCGTCGCTGCGGCGCAGGCCCAGCGCTTCGGAGATGCGCAGGCCGCACCCGTAGAGCAGCGCCAGCACGGCGGCGTCGCGCACCAGCACCCAGGCTTCGCGGTCCTCGCCGGCGCGCAGGTCCGGATCGGCGAGGCGCCGGGCGCTCGGCGCGCTGATCGGCTTCGGCAGGCTCTTTGGCAGCTTGGGCCCCCGGATCGCCGACAGGGCCGAGGCGTCCGCCAGCCCTTCGCGCTCCAGGAAGCGCAAGGCCGACCGGATCGACGCCAGGCCCCGCATGAGCGAGCGGCTGCCGACCCCGCCCATGCGCCGCGACGCCATGAAGGCGCGGATGTCGGCGGGCTTCAGGGCGCCGACGTCGGCCAGCGACGCCGGGCCGCCCCGGCGCTCGGCCAGGAAGCCGACGAACTGGCGCATGTCGCGCTCATAGGCCTCCAGCGTCTTGGGCGACAGGCGGCGCTCGGACGCGAGGTGGCGCGTCCAGCGGTCGAGTTCGCGGCGGAGGTCGTCGGAAGCCGGCATGACGGCAGACTGCCCCAGGAGAGTGAAGCGCGGGTGAACGGCCGGCGCGACGCTGCCGCGCGGACGCGAATCGATGGTAATGCTCCGGCATGTCGGCGCCTCCGCAAAGCTCCCCGGATCTCCAGGCCAGCGGCGCCCTCATCGCCGAGGTGCTGACGCCCGTGGCGCTCGACCAGACCTACTCCTATGTGGTGCCGCCCGGCATGGAGCTGGAGACGGGCGCGGTCGTGCAGGCGCCCTTCGGCCCGCGTGAGACGATCGGGGTGGTGTGGGAGCTGCGCCGCGGCGCGTCCGGGTCCAACCTGAAGGCGGTGACCGCCCGCATGCCGGGACCGGCCCTGACCGAGGCGCATCGCCGCTTCGTCGACTGGGTCGCCCGCTACACGCTGGCGCCGCGCGGCATGGTGCTCAGGATGGCGCTCCGCGCGCCCGAGGGCGACCCGCCCGAGCGCATGCTGACCGGCGTGCGGCTGGCGGGCCCGCCGCCCGCCCGGATGACGCCCGCCCGCGCCCGGGTCATCGCCGTGGCCCAGAAGGGCGCGGTCACGCCCAAGCGCGAGCTCGCCGAGGCCGCCGGCGTGAGCGTCGGCGTGCTGGACGGCCTCATCGACGAGGGCACGCTGGAGACGGTCGGCGTCCCGCCGCCCCCGATCGCGCCCACGCCGGATCCGGACCATGCCCATACGAGCCTCGAGCCCACCCAGCAGGAGGCGGCCGAGGCCCTCGGCGAGGCGGTGCGGTCGGCCTCGTTCTCGGTGACGCTGCTGGAGGGCGTGACCGGATCGGGCAAGACCGAGGTCTATTTCGAAGCCGTCGCCGCCGCCATCCGGGCCGGACGGCAATCCCTCATCATGTTGCCCGAGATCGCCCTGACGGCGCAGTTCCTCGCCCGATTCGAGGCGCGCTTCGGCGTCCGGCCGGCCGAGTGGCACTCCGGCGTGGCCGGACGACGGCGGGAGCGCACCCACGCCGCCGTCGCGTCCGGGGAGGCGCTGGTGGTCGCCGGGGCGCGCTCAGCCCTGTTCCTGCCCTTCTGCGCGCTGGGTCTCGTGATCGTCGACGAGGAGCACGAGCACGCCTACAAGCAGGAGGACGGCGTGCATTACCACGCCCGCGACATGGCCGTGGTGCGCGGCCGGATCGAGGGCGCGCCCGTGGTGCTGGCGTCCGCAACCCCCTCCATCGAGAGCCGGGTCAACGCCGAGCAGGGCCGCTACCGGCACCTGCGCCTGCCGGGCCGCTTCGGCGGCAGGGCGATGCCCGATCTGGCCGCTGTCGACATGCGCCGCGACGGACCGGCGCGCGGCCGCTGGCTCTCGCCGCGCCTCGTCGCCGCCGTGCGGGAGACGGTGGAGCGCGGCGAGCAGACGCTGCTCTATCTCAACCGCCGCGGCTACGCCCCGCTGACGCTGTGCAACGCCTGCGGCCACCGCTTCCAATGCCCGAACTGCACGGCCTGGCTGGTCGAGCACCGCTTCCGCCGCGCGCTGGTCTGCCACCATTGCGGCCATGTCGAGCGCCGGCCCGACGCCTGCCCGGAATGCGGCGCGGTCGACAGCCTCGCGGCCTGCGGACCCGGCGTGGAGCGGCTCGCCGAGGAGGTGGCCGAGGCCTTCCCGCAGGCCCGCTCGCTCGTGTTGTCGTCGGACTTTCCGGGCGGGACGGAGCGGCTGAAGCGCGAGCTCGAGGCCGTGGCGGCCGGCGACTTCCAGATCGTCGTCGGCACGCAACTCGTCGCCAAGGGGCACAATTTCCCCAAGCTGTCGCTGGTCGGGGTGGTGGACGCCGATCTCGGTCTCGCCTCGGGAGACCCTCGGGCGGGCGAGCGCACCTTCCAGGTGCTGCAGCAGGTCACCGGCCGCGCCGGCCGCGGCGACACGGCGGGACGCGCGCTGCTGCAGACCTTCCAGCCGGACCACCCCGTCATGCGGGCGCTCCTGTCGGGCGACGCCGAACGGTTCTACCGCGAGGAGATCGCGATGCGGCGCGCCGCCGGCCTGCCGCCCTTCGGCCGGCTCGCCGCCGTGGTGGTGTCGGCCGCGGACCGCGCCGCCGCCGAAGGACACGCCAGGGCTCTGGCGCGCTGCGTGCCGGGCCACCCGGACGTCATCGTGCTCGGCCCAGCCGAAGCGCCGATCGCCGTGGTGCGCGGCCGGCACCGCTTCCGGATGCTGGTCAAGACCGCGCGCGAGTTTCCCATGCAGGACTGGCTGCGCGGCTGGCTGTCGGCCGGTCCCAAGATCACCGGCAACACGCGCGTGCAGGTGGACGTGGACCCCATGAGCTTCTTGTGAGGGCTCAGGCCGGTTCAGAGCGGCAGGCCAAGTTGCGTCAGGACCGCTCTTTCGACCGCTTTCATGTCCTTCGCGGTCAGCGCGCCCAGACGCGACTTGAATCGCAACTTCGACACGGTGGTGAGCTGATACTTGATCCTTGGCGTCCGGTGAAGCTTGGCCGGGCGCCCGCCCTCCCCAAAAGTCGCGCGCCGCCGGGACGCTCGTCGGGTTGCACGCCCCGGATCATCATGCTAGTTCACGCGCGCCTTTCGGACCGGCGTCGAGACGGGGTTGCGCGCAGCGCGACATGTCGAGCGCGGGTCCGTTCCACTCCAGACGTGGCGCCCCGCTTTGTCCTTCGCCGATTTCTCGCGCGCAGGTCCGTGGCGCGAAGCGTCGGGACAGATGAGAGACGGCCGGTGGCTCAAGAGAACACGATCGTTTCCGGTGTGGCCGGCCGCTACGCGGCCGCGCTGTTCGAACTCGCCCAGGAGGCGAACGCGATCGACGCCGTCGGCGGCGACCTCGACCGGTTCGACGCCCTCATCGCCCAGAACGCCGACATGGAGCGCTTCGTGCGCAGCCCGGTGTTCTCGGCCGAAGACCAGGAGAAGGCCATGGGCCCGATCCTGGCGCAGATCGGGATCACGGGCCTCACGGCCAACTTCCTGAAGCTGGTCGCGGCCAAGCGCCGCCTGTTCGCGGTCCACGACATGGTGCGCGCCTACCGCACTTTGGCGGACCAGCAGAAGGGCGTCGTCCGCGCGCAAGTCACCGTCGCCGAGCAGCCTTCCGAGAAGGTGTTGGGCGACATCAAGCAGGCCCTGAAGGATGTGGCCGGTGAGAAGGTCGAGGTCGACGTGAAGGTCGACCCCGCGATCATCGGCGGCATCGTCGTGAAGCTCGGCTCCAAGATGGTCGATGCTTCCCTGCGCACGAAACTCAACGGCATTCGTACTGCGATGAAAGAGGTCGGCTGATGGATATCCGCGCCGCAGAAATCTCCGCGATCCTCAAGGAGCAGATCAAGAATTTCGGCTCCGAGGCAGAGGTCACCGAGGTCGGGCAGGTTCTGTCCGTCGGTGACGGCATCGCCCGCGCGTACGGGCTCGACAACGTCCAGGCGGGCGAGATGGTCGAGTTCGAGAACGGCGTGCGCGGCATGGCGCTGAACCTCGAGACCGACAATGTCGGCATCGTGATCTTCGGCTCCGACCGCGACATCAAGGAAGGCCAGACGGTCAAGCGCACCGGCGCCATCGTGGACGCCCCCGTCGGCAAGGGCCTGCTCGGCCGCGTCGTCGACGCGCTCGGCAATCCCATCGACGGCAAGGGCCCGATCGTCGCCGACAAGCGCATGCGCGTCGACGTGAAGGCGCCCGGCATCATCCCGCGCCAGTCGGTGCACGAGCCCATGGCCACCGGCCTCAAGGCCGTGGACGCCCTGATCCCGATCGGCCGCGGCCAGCGCGAGCTGATCATCGGCGATCGCCAGACCGGCAAGACCGCGATCGCGCTCGACACGATCCTCAACCAGAAGGCGATCAACCAGTCGGGCGACGAGAGCCAGAAGCTCTACTGCGTCTACGTCGCCATCGGACAGAAGCGCTCCACCGTCGCGCAGTTCGTGAAGGTGCTCGAGGAGCAGGGCGCTCTGGAGTACTCGATCATCGTGGCGGCCACGGCCTCTGACCCGGCCCCGATGCAGTTCCTGGCGCCGTTCACCGGCTGCACCATGGGCGAGTATTTCCGCGACAACGGCATGCACGCCGTGATCATCTATGACGACCTGTCCAAGCAGGCCGTCGCCTACCGCCAGATGTCGCTGCTGCTGCGCCGTCCGCCGGGCCGCGAGGCGTATCCTGGCGACGTGTTCTACCTGCATTCGCGTCTGCTCGAGCGCGCCGCCAAGCTGAACAAGGACCAGGGTTCGGGTTCGCTGACGGCTCTCCCGGTCATCGAGACGCAGGCCAACGACGTGTCGGCCTACATCCCGACCAACGTGATCTCGATTACGGACGGCCAGATCTTCCTGGAGACCGACCTGTTCTACCAGGGCATCCGCCCGGCCGTGAACGTCGGCCTCTCGGTGTCGCGCGTGGGCTCCTCGGCCCAGACCAAGGCGATGAAAAAGGTCGCCGGCAAGATCAAGGGCGAGCTCGCGCAGTACCGCGAGATGGCGGCCTTCGCGCAGTTCGGCGGCGATCTCGACGCCACCACGCAGCGCCTGCTGAACCGCGGCGCCCGCCTGACCGAGCTCCTGAAGCAGCCGCAGTTCTCGCCGCTGCAGATGGAAGAGCAGGTCGCGGTGATCTACGCCGGCGTGAACGGCTACCTCGACCAGCTGCCCGTGAACCGCGTCCGCGCCTTCCAGGACGGCCTGCTCAGCTCGCTGCACGCCAACCACAAGGACCTGATGGATGCGATCCGCACCTCCAAGGACCTGTCGGACGACAGCGCCAAGAAACTGAAGGACGTCGTCGACGCCTTCGCCAAGTCGTTCGCCTGATCTGAACGCGAGGAAGGGCGGACCATGGCGTCGCTGAAGGACCTGCGCAATCGCATCGCCTCCGTGAAGGCGACGCAGAAGATCACCAAGGCCATGCAGATGGTCGCGGCGGCCAAGCTCCGCCGCGCCCAGACGTCGGCCGAGGCCGCGCGCCCCTTCGCGGAGCGCATGTCCGCCGTTCTGGCCAATGTGGCGGCGGGCGTGTCCGGCAGCGGCGCTCCGGCGCTCCTGGCGGGCACCGGCCGCGACGACGTGCACCTGCTCGTCGTCTGCACCGGCGAGCGCGGGCTCGCCGGCGCGTTCAACTCCTCCATCGCGCGGCTTGCGCGCGAGCGGATCCTGTCGCTCCAGGCGCAGGGCAAGACGGTCAAGATCCTCTGCGTGGGCAAGAAGGGCTACGACATCCTTCGCCGCCAATTCGCCAAGCAGATCATCGACTTCGTCGACCTGCGCGCCGTCCGGACGCTGGGCTACGAGCACGCCGACATGATCGGCAAGAAGGTGATCGAGCTGTTCGAGGCGGGCGAGTTCGACGTCGCCACGATCTTCTTCTCGCGCTTCCAGTCGGTGATCGCCCAGGTTCCGACCGCGCAGCAGATCATTCCGGCCGAGATCCAGGCCCAGGCGCCGGGCTCAGCCTCGCTGGCGGCCTACGAATACGAGCCGGAAGAGAGCCAGATCCTGGCGACGCTGCTGCCGCAGAACATCTCCGTGCAGGTGCTGCGGGCGCTGCTGGAGAACCAGGCCTCCTTCTATGGCGCGCAGATGAGCGCCATGGACAGCGCGACCCGCAACGCCGGCGAGATGATCAAGAAGCAGACGATGACCTACAACAGGACTCGTCAGGCGATGATCACCAAGGAACTCATCGAAATCATCTCGGGCGCGGAAGCGCTCTGAGCCAGACCCCGGGCGCGCGAGCGCTCGCCAGACCTAAGGACTGAAACCATGGCCACCACCTTCCAGGCAGGCGTCGCGACGGGACACGTCACCCAGGTGATCGGCGCGGTCGTCGACGTCCAGTTCGACGGACATCTGCCCGAGATCCTGAACGCGCTCGAGACCACCAACAACGGCGCCCGCCTCGTGCTCGAAGTCGCCCAGCATCTCGGCGAATCCTCGGTCCGCTGCATCTCGATGGACACGACCGAGGGTCTGGTCCGCGGCCAGCCGGTGACCGACACCGGCTCGCCGATCCAGGTTCCGGTGGGCGACGGCACGCTCGGCCGCATCATCAACGTCATCGGCGAGCCGATCGACGAGTGCGGCCCGGTCGCCAACGAGGGCGTTCGCCCGATCCATGCGCCGGCCCCGAGCTACGCCGAGCAGTCCACCGAGGCGCAGATCCTCGAGACGGGCATCAAGGTCGTGGACCTGCTCGCTCCCTACGCGAAGGGCGGCAAGATCGGCCTGTTCGGCGGCGCGGGCGTGGGCAAGACCGTGCTCATCCAGGAGCTGATCAACAACGTCGCGAAGGCCCACGGCGGCTTCTCGGTGTTCGCCGGCGTCGGCGAGCGCACCCGCGAGGGCAACGATCTCTACCATGAGTTCATCGAGTCCGGCGTGAACAAGAAGGGCGGCGGCGAAGGCTCCAAGTGCGCCCTCGTGTTCGGCCAGATGAACGAGCCCCCGGGCGCCCGCGCCCGCGTGGCGCTGACCGGCCTGACCATCGCGGAGAACTTCCGCGA
The DNA here is from genome assembly GCF_045348435.1 of Alsobacter sp. KACC 23698. GTDB lineage: Bacteria > Pseudomonadota > Alphaproteobacteria > Rhizobiales > Beijerinckiaceae > Alsobacter. Next base: position 4,564,308 of record NZ_CP157484.1, read on the forward strand.
CAAGGGCCAGGACGTGCTGTTCTTCGTCGATAACATCTTCCGCTTCACGCAGGCGGGCTCCGAGGTGTCGGCGCTTCTGGGCCGCATCCCGTCGGCGGTGGGCTACCAGCCCACGCTCGCGACCGACATGGGCGCCCTGCAGGAGCGCATCACCACCACCACCAAGGGCTCGATCACGTCCGTGCAGGCGATCTACGTGCCGGCCGACGACCTGACCGACCCGGCTCCGGCCACGTCCTTCGCGCATCTCGACGCCACGACCGTGCTGTCGCGCTCCATCGCCGAGAAGGGCATCTATCCGGCCGTGGATCCGCTCGACTCCACCTCGCGCATGCTCTCGCCGCTCGTCGTCGGCGAGGATCATTACGCGGTGGCCCGCCAGGTGCAGCAGGTGCTCCAGCGCTACAAGGCGCTGCAGGACATCATTGCGATCCTGGGCATGGACGAGCTGTCCGAAGAGGACAAGACCACGGTGGCGCGCGCCCGCAAGGTCGAGCGCTTCCTGTCGCAGCCCTTCTTCGTGGCCGAAGTGTTCACCGGCGCGCCCGGCAAGCTCGTGCCGCTGGCCGACACCATCAAGGGCTTCAAGGGCCTGGTGGAAGGCAAGTACGACCACCTCCCGGAAGCCGCCTTCTACATGGTCGGCACCATCGAGGAGGCGATCGAGAAGGCCCAGCGCCTGGCTGCCGAGGCCGCGTAAGCCTTCCGAGGCATCATCCCGCCAGGTGAAGACCCGTTGGCGGAAAAGATGATGCTCAACTTCAACCCGGCGGCCTTGGCCGCCGGGCTCGCCTGTTCCGGTTGGAGATTTCCATGGCCACGTTCCCGTTCGAACTCGTCTCGCCCGAGCGGCTGCTGATCTCGGCCGAGGTCGAGCAGGTCGTCGTTCCGGGCTCCGAGGGCGACTTCGGCGTGCTGAAGGACCATGCGCCCCTGATGTCGACGCTGCGCCCTGGCGTGGTCGTGGTCTCCGGCCCGCAGAACAATGTGCAGCGCCTCTTCGTGCGCGGTGGCTTCGCCGAAGTGTCTCCGCGCGGCCTCACCATCCTGGCCGAGCAGGCCATCCCGGTCGAGGAGGTCACCGAGGAGGTGATCTCGGCCGAGATCAAGGCCGCCGAGGCGGCTTTCGAGAAGGCCGGCAGCGAAGACGCGCGCCGCGCCGCCTCCGATCGGCTGGCCCAGCTCGTGGCGCTTCGCGAGACGCTGATGCATCCGGCGCACTGAACGCGCCTCGCGTGGACAGAACCAAAGGGTCGCTTCGGCGGCCCTTTTTCATGCGCTCCGTCTCTAGCGGCGCCGCACAGGATAACGAGAGACGGCCGCGAACGGCGCGAAGTCCCGGGCCACGCGTTCATAGACGGCGCGCTTGTAGGACACGACCAGCCGGGGCAGTTCGGCGAGCGGAAACCAGTCCCAGGCCGTGAATTCCGGCTCCGCACCGTTCGGCGGGGCGAGCACGTCGATAGCGCGTTCGTCGCCTTCCAGGCGAAAGGCCACCCAGCGCTGCTGCTGGCCGCGGAAGCCCGCGAGCCGGTGCGGCGGCCCCGCATAGGGCGGGAAGTCGTAGCGCAGCCAATCGTCCGTCACCGCCAGCAAGGCGGTTTCGGTGACGCCGGTCTCCTCCGCCAGCTCGCGACGCGCCGCGGCCACGATCTCCTCGCCGTCCTCCACGCCCCCCTGCGGCATCTGCCACTCGCGGCCGCGCTCGACCCTCTCGGGTCCGCTGGAGACCGAGCGGCCGGCGAAGACGAGGCCGGCCCGGTTGAAGAGCGCGATCCCGACATTCGGGCGATAGGGAAGGTCGATCGGCGTCATGCGCCCATCCTAGAGCGCGGCTTTGGAAAGCGCCCGACTATTCTCCCATCGCGATCAGGCTGGCGTTGCCGCCCGCGGCCGCCGTGTTCACCGTCACGGTCTGCTCGACGGCGAACCGCTTCAGGTAGTTGGGACCGCCGGCCTTGGGACCCGTGCCGGACAGGCCGGAGCCGCCGAAGGGTTGCGTGCCCACCACCGCGCCGATCATGTTGCGGTTGACGTAGCAGTTGCCGACGTCGAGGCGCGAGAGCACCTGCTCGATCGTCGTGTCGATGCGCGAATGAATCCCCAGCGTCAGGCCGTAACCGGTCGCCTCGATGGCGTCGAGCACGGCCGGCAGGGCGCCGGCCTTCCAGCGCACGACATGCAGCACCGGCCCGAAGATCTCCTCCGTGAGGTCGGCCTGGGAAGCCAACTCGAAGACGTGAGGAGCGACGAAATAGCCCTGCTCTGGGGCGGCCGCGGCGAGATGGACGCGCGAGGCGCTCTTCTGGCGGGCGATATGCGCCTCCAGCCGCTGCTTCGCCTCCGCGTCGATGACCGGGCCGATCTGGACGCTGAGGTCGCGCGGATCGCCCAGCTTGAGCTCGCGCGCCGCGCCGACGATCATCTCGATCATCTTGTCGGCCACGTCCTCCTGAACGCAGAGGAGCCGCAGCGCCGAGCAGCGCTGCCCGGCGGAGCGGAAAGCCGACGTGACCACGTCGTCGGCCACCTGCTCGGGCAGGGCCGTGGCGTCCACCACCATGGCGTTGACGCCGCCCGTTTCGGCGATCAGCGGCGCGATCGGGCCGTCCTTCTGGGCGAGCGTGCGGTTGATCCGGCGGGCCGTCTCGGTGCTGCCCGTGAAGGCCACGCCGGCCACGTGCGGATGACCGACGATGCGCGCCCCGACGCGGCCGTCGCCGGCGACGAACTGGAGCGCCGTGGACGGGACCCCGGCCTCGTGCAGGATCCGGACGGCCTCATGCGCCACGAGGGGCGTCTGTTCGGCCGGCTTGGCCACGACGGCGTTTCCGGCCGCGAGCGCGGCCGAGACCTGCCCGAGGAAGATGGCGAGCGGGAAGTTCCAGGGGCTGATGCACACGAAGACGCCCCGCCCGCGATGCAGCAGCCGGTTGTCCTCGCCGGTCGGTCCCGGCATCGCCTCGCCCTCGCCGAAGATCGCCCGGGCCTGCGCCGCGTAATAGCGCAGGAAATCGACCGCCTCGCGCAGCTCCGCGACGGCGTCGTCCAGCGTCTTGCCCGCCTCGGCCTGCAGGAGGCCGAGCAGAAGCCCGCGGCGGCTCTCCAGCAGGTCGGCGGCCTTGTCCAGGGCGGCGGCGCGATCGCCGGCGGGCGTGCGTTCCCAGGCCCGGAAGCCGCGGCGCGCCGCCTCCACCGCCCGGTCGGCGACAGCTTCGTCCGCCTCCGCGACCACCCCGACGACCGTGGCGCCGTCCACGGGCGACAGCACGGGCCGCGACGGCCCCGGCTGGACGATCCCATCGACCAGGCTCGCCGCGGCCGAGGGGGCCGATGCGGCCCGGATCTCGCCCAGCAGCGCCTTCAGGCTCGCCTCGTGGCCGAGCTCGACGCCGCGCGAGTTGCGCCGCCCCGGCCCATAGAGGTCCTTCGGTAAGGGCAGACGCGGATTGCGGGCCGCCTCGGGCCGCCCGATCACGACGGCGGGCCGGCGCAGCAGGTCCTCGATCGGCACGCCGGAGTCGGCCGCGACCGAGACGAATGACGAGTTGGCCCCGTTCTCCAGGAGCCGGCGCACCAGATAGGCCAGCAGGTCGCGGTGCCCGCCGACCGGCGCGTAGGTGCGGCAGGCGAGCCCGGGCGTGGCCTCCATCAGGTCCTGGTAGAGCGCGTCGCCCATGCCGTGCAGGCGCTGGAACTCGAACCCGTCGACGCTTCCGGCGCGCTCCAGGATGGTCGCCACCGTCAGCGCGTTGTGGGTCGCGAATTGCGGATAGATCACGGGCCGCGCAGCCAGCAGCCGGTCGGCGCAGGCCACGTAGTTCAGGTCCGTCATCGCCTTACGTGTGAAGACAGGGTAGTCGTCCAGCCCGCGCTCCTGGGCGCGCTTCACCTCCGTGTCCCAATAGGCGCCCTTCACCAGCCGCACCATGAGCCGCCGGCCATGCGCCCTGGCGAGGCCGGCGATCCAGTCGATCGCCTGCGGCGCCCGCTTCTGGTAGGCCTGGATGGCGAGGCCGAAGCCGTCCCAGCCGGCGAGTCCGTCGTCGGCCAACACGGCCGCGATCACGTCGAGCGAGAGTTCGAGCCTGTCCGCCTCCTCGGCGTCGACCGTGAAGTTGAGGTCGTAGCGCTTGGCCATCCGGGCGAGATCGATCACCACCGGGACCAGTTCGGCCATGACGCGATCGCGCGACAGCGCCTCGTAGCGCGGGTGCAGCGCCGAGAGCTTCACCGAGATCCCGGGCCGGTTGGGAAGCGGCTCGTTGCCGGCCGCCTTGCCGATGGCCTCGATGGCGTCCGCATAGGACTTGGCGTAGCGCGTGGCGTCGGCCTGCGTGCGCGCGCCCTCGCCCAGCATGTCGAAGGAGTAGCGGAACAGCCGGCCCGAGCCCGACCGGGCCCGCCCGAGCGCCTCGCCGATCGATTGGCCGAGCACGAAATGGCTGCCCAGGACGCGCATGGCCTGCCGGGTCGCGGTGCGCACCGCCGGGGCCCCGATGCGCTTGGCCAACGAGCCCAGGATGCTCTCCGGCGTCTCTCCCGGCTGGATGATCCGGGCCGTGATCCCCAGCGCCCAGGACGAGGCGGACACCAGCAGCGCGTCCGAATGGCTGCGCCGGTGGGTGAAGTCGCCCTGCCCAATCTTGTCCTCGATCAGCAGGTCCGCCGTGGCCGCGTCGGGCACGCGCAGCAGCGCTTCGGCCAGCACCATCAGGGCCAGGCCCTCGCGGCTGGAGAGCGAATATTCGCGCAGGAGCTCCTCCACCCCGCCGAGGCCGCCGCTGCGCGACCGGATCGCCTCGACCAGCCGCGTCGCGGTCGCGTCGATCCTGGCCTCGCCGTCAGGCTCGAGGGTCGCGGTGGCGAGGAGGCTTCGGGCGATCGCCACGTCGTCCGGGGAGTAAGGCGCGCGAAACGGGGCGACGGCGGTCATGCGGGACATCCTGGCGCAGACCGGAATGGCTGCGATTTGCCCAACATACATCAAGATAGGCGGCGCATAAACACAGGTATGATGGACACGACACGATGATCCCGCTACAAACGGAGCGTTTCATAGGGGATTGCACATGGACGATCTGGACCGCCTCGACCGAAAGATCCTGACCCTCCTGCAGGAGGACGGCCGCATCACCACGGTGGACCTGGCGGACCGGATCGGCCTGTCGCCGACCGCGACCAGCGAGCGGGTGAAGCGCCTGTTCCGCGAGCGCTACGTCACCGGCTTTCGGGCGACGCTCGATCCGCAGAAGCTCGGCCGGGGCCTGCTCGTCTTCGTCGAGGTGAGCCTCGACAAGACGACCCCCGACGTGTTCGAGCGCTTCGCCGAAGCCGTCAGGCGCTCGCCCGAAGTGCTCGAATGCCACATGGTGGCGGGCGGCTTCGACTACCTGGTCAAGACGCGGGTGGCTGACATGCCCGCCTACCGGCGCTTTCTCGGCGACGTGCTCCTGTCGCTTCCGGGCGTCAAGGAAAGCCGCACCTACGCCGTCATGGAGGAGGTCAAGACGGACGGGCTCCTGCCCGTCTGAGCCCGCCCGCTCACTCCGCCCCGTCCCGGACCAGGACTGGCGCGGCCCGGGTCTTCCAGAGCGACCACCCGACGCCCGCCCCCAGGATCGCGAAGGTGGCGCCCAGCGAGACGGCGGGCGGGATCTTGGCGACGCCCAGCATGTCGGCGACCACGATCTTCGACCCGATGAAGATCAGCACCGTCGCGAGTGCGTATTTGAGATAGGCGAACCGGTCGATCATGGCAGCAAGCGCGAAATAGAGCGCGCGCAGCCCCAGGATGGCGAAGATGTTGGAGGTGAAGACGAGGTAGACGTCGGTCGTGATCGCGAAGATGGCCGGCACCGAGTCCACCGCGAACACCACGTCGGCGACGTTCACAAGCACCAGCACCAGGAAGAGCGGCGTCATGCTGGTGACGAGCGCGCCCGTCGCCGGGTCCTTCTCCCGCACGAAGAAACGCTCGCCCTGCAGCCGATCGGTCACGCGGAAGCGCTTGCGCATGAACTTCAGCAATGGGTTGGATTCGACGTCATAGGCCTTGTCGGCGGCGATCAGCATCTTCACGCCGGTGGCGACCAGGAACGCGGCGAAGACGTAGAGCACCCAGGAGAACTGCGCCACCAGGGCCGCGCCGACGCCGATCATCAGTCCGCGCAACAGGATGACCGCGAGGATGCCCCAGAACAGCACCCGGTGCTGATAGGCGCGCGGCACGCCGAAATACCCGAAGATCATCGCGATGACGAAGATGTTGTCCATCGAGAGGCTTTTCTCGATGACATACCCGGTCAGGTACTCCAGGCCGGCCTGGGGAGAGATCTGCCACCACACCCAGGCGCCGAACAGGACGCCCATCAGGATGTAGAAGCCCGAGAGCAGCAGGCTCTCGCGCACCGAGATCTCCTTGGAGCCGCGATGCAGCACCCCGAGGTCGAAGGCCAGGAGGGCGACGACGACGAGCGTGAAGACGAGCCACATCCAGACAGGCTTGGCGAGGACCGTGAGGGTCAGGAATTCGAGCATGACGGGCCCATGGTTGAAAGCTTCAACGATGGCGCCGACATCGCGGGAGGATTGAACTCACGCCAGAGGGGCCCGGTCGCCGCTGCTCAGGTGGGAGGCGTTGCGGCGAAGGTCAAGGGAGGCGGGGCCGCCTTCATCATTGGTTCAGGTCGCGCAGCATCGCGGCTGGACGCGGACCGCGCGAGGGCGGCATGATCGGGGGGACGCAACACCGACCTGCCGCAGCGACGGGCGTCCCGCCCGCCGCCATGGAGGCTGTCGCTATGACCCTGTCGCCCGCCGGTCGCGCAACCGGGCCCCTTCTCGTCCTGGCGGCGCTCGCCCTGATGGCGCACGCCTGGGTCCTCGCGCCGGCGGTCGCCCAGACGCCCGTCCCGATCCGGGTGCTGCTGGACTGGCGATTCGACGGGTCGGCTGCGCCGTTCCTGGTGGCGGAGGACAAGGGCTATTTCCGCGCCGAGGGCCTCGACGTGACCATCGAGCCCGGCGGCGGCTCGCGCGAGACCGTGGCCAAGCTGGCGGCCGGCGCGTACCAGCTCGGCGTGGGCGACGTGAACACGCTGATCCGCTACCGCGACGAGAACCCCGGAACCGACCTCACCGCCGTGCTGATGATGCAGGACGCCCCGCCCTTCGCGATCATCGGTCGCAAGAGCCGGGGCGTCACCGCGGACCCCAACAGCCTGGTCGGCAAGGTTCTGGGCGCCTCCTCGGCCGACGGGGCCGCGGCGCAGTGGCCGGTCTTCAAGGCGCTGACCCGGATCGAGCCGCGCGGCGCCCGCATCGAGATCGTCGGCCAGGCGGTGCGCGAGCCCATGCTGGCCTCCGGCGAACTCGACGGCGTGTTCGGCTCGGCGGTCTCGACGCTGGTGACGCTGAAGAGCCGCGGGGTCCCGGCCGACGACCTGATCGTGCTGGCGATGAGCGACTACGGGCTGGAGCTCTACGGCGACGCCCTGATCGCGAACAATGGCTTCGCCGCCCAGCATCCCGCCGCCGTCCAGGGCTTCATCCGCGCCCTGGTGCGCGGCATGCAGGACGCCGCCACCGATCCAGAGGCCGCCGTCCAGGCCGTGCTGCGCCGCAACGAGCAGGCCCGGCGCGAGGTGGAGCTGGACCGGCTGCGGCTCGGGCTCGCCCGCAACGTCTTCACGCCCTGGGTGAAGGAGCAGGGCTGGGGCGGCATCGACCCCGCCCGATTCGCGCGGGCGATCGACCAGATCGCGCTGGCGTTCACCTTCAAGTCCAAGCCGAAGCCGCAGGACATCTTCACCGAAGTCTTCCTGCCCCCGCCCGCCGATCGCCAGATCGACTAGGCCTTTTCGCTGCACTGCAAAACGCGTAACGTCCGCGCCGGCTTGGCTCAGGCGTATGATGATGCTGTCTGCTTCGCGTGATTTCGATCGGCTCAGGGCTGAATTCCGCTGGGACATCCCGGCCCGCTACAATATCGGCGTGGATGTCTGCGACCGCTGGGCCCTGCCGCAGCCGGACCGGCCGGCCATCATTGACGTCGCGCCCGGCGGCGCGTCGCGCGTCATGACCTTCGGGGCGATGCGGGACGCCTCGAACCGCCTCGCCAACCTGCTGCGCAGCCGCGGCGTCGGCCCGGGGGACCGGATCGGCATCCTGCTCCCCCAATCCAGCGAAGTGGCCGTGTCGCATGTGGCGGCCTACAAGCTCGGCGCGATCGCGCTGCCGCTGGCCGTGCTGTTCGGCGCGGACGCCCTCGCCTACCGGCTGGCGGACGCCGGCGTGTCGGCGCTGATCACCAACGCCGCCGGCCTCGCGAGGGTCGCCCCGCTGCGGGACCAGCTCCCCGGCCTCTCGCTGCTGGTCTCGATCGACGGCCCGGACGGCCCGGCGCTCGGGTTCCATGAGGCGCTGGCGCGGGAAGGCGCGGAGTTCGCGCCCCTCGACACCACGCCGGACGACCCGGCGCTGATGATCTACACGTCCGGCACGACGGGGCCGCCGAAGGGCGCCCTGCATGGCCACCGCGTGCTGCTCGGCCACCTGCCCTGCTTCCAGCTCGTGCACGAGTTCTTCCCCCAGCCCCAGGACGTCATGTGGACGCCGGCTGACTGGGCCTGGGCGGGCGGGCTGCTCAACGGGCTCCTGCCCTCCCTGCATTTCGGCGTGCCCACCGTGGCGCGCAAATTCGAGAAATTCGACCCGGACGAAGCCTATGGGCTCATGGCGGAGCACAAGGTCCGCAACATCTTCGTCCCGCCCACGGCGCTGCGGATGCTCCGCGCGGTGGAGAATCCGCGCCTGCGCTATCCGGGGCTGAACCTGCGCACCGTCGCCTCGGCCGGCGAGGCGCTCGGCGTGGAGACGCTGGCCTGGGGCCGCGACGCCCTGGGGCTCACCATCAACGAGGCCTATGGACAGACCGAGTGCAACCTCGTGCTGGGCTCCTGCGCGGCCATCGGGGTGGTGAAGCCCGGCTCCATCGGCAAGGCCATTCCAGGCCACGACGTCGCGGTGATTCGCCCCGACGGCTCGCGCTGCGAGCCGGGCGAACTCGGCCAGATCGCCGTGAAACGGCCGGACCCCGTCATGTTCCTGGGCTACTGGAACCGACCGGAGGCCACGCGGGACAAGTTCATCGGCGACTGGATGACGACCGGCGACCAAGGCGAGTGCGACGCGCAAGGCTATGTGCGCTTCGTGGGACGCGACGACGACGTCATCACCTCCGCCGGCTATCGGATCGGCCCGACCGAGATCGAGGACTGCCTCCTGCGCCACCCCGCGGTCGCCAATGCGGCCGCGGTGGGCAAGCCGGACGCGCTGCGCACCGAGATCGTGAAGGCCTTCGTGGTGCTGAAACCCGGCCATGCGGGCTCGCCCGGCCTGGCCCACGAGATCCAGCTCTTCGTCCGCGACCGGCTGTCGGCGCACGAATATCCGCGTGAGATCGCCTTCGTGCCGGACCTGCCCCTCACGACCACCGGCAAGGTGATCCGCCGCGAATTGCGCGCCCGCGCCTAGCGGATCAGCCGCCGCAACGCGGTCTTGGCGACGCTTCGCGCCGCCCGCCTGGCGCGCAGCATGGCCAGGAGCGCCGGGCCCGTGGGCCGCAGCGCGATCCACCAGTCCGCCATGGCGATCCGGTCGGGCCAGATCCGGTCGATCATCGGGTGATCGGCGACGGCGCAGCTGTCGGTGAGAGCGACGCCGTCGTCGAGCTGCCGCCGGGAGACGTCGAGCGTCAGCAGCGCGCCGGGCGAGAAGGCCGCGAAGCTCTCGTCATAGGCGGTCTTCCAGTAGAGCGCGCGCCGGCGCCCGCCCAGCAGGATCGCGGCCGCGACCGGCGCCGCGCCGGCATGCAGCACGTCGATGCGGCAGGCGCCCTGCTCCGCCAAGCCCCGCGTGACGCCGCGCAGAAACTCGGACCCGCGTGGGCTGGCGGCGAACGCCGTGCCGCTACGGCCCTTCCAGCCTTTCGCCTCCATCGCCAGAAAGACGTCGCTGGCGCGCTCGACCTCGGCCGGGGTCTCGGCCGAGGAGACCCGCAAGGCGCCCGCCTCCGCGAGCCTGCGGCGGAGCCGGCCGAACTCCTTGCGCTTCTTCGCCGATACGCCGCGATCCAGCAGCGCCTCGAACCTTTCCCCTCCCACCAGCGCGGCGCGCCGGTGCGGGTCGAGGCGCGACAGGGGAAAGTCCAGGCCGCAGGCCTCGCGGATGGCGGCCGCAGCCGCACCCTCCTCGGCGACGAAGGGCAGCAGCAATCCACCCGCCGCGGGGTTGCGGCGCCGCAGCCAGTGCAGGATGGCCCGGAAACCGTCCCGGCCGTCGTCGGGGTCCAGCAAGGGCGAGCCCAGCACCGCCTGGTCGTGCGTCCACGCCGACAGCGTGGGCGCGAGCCGCCCGAAGCGCGGCGTGGCGAGCGGCAGCAGCGCGACCATCCGGCTTCCGCGCCAAGCCGTCGCGACATGGGGATCGCCTGCGCGGGCGAGCAGGCGCGCGGCGGGGCCCACGAAGGCGCTTTCGAAGAAGGGGTTGGGCTCGAGCGCCCGGCCAGCGAGGTCGCTCCACGCCTGCGCGGCCCGTATCGCCTCGTCCATCCCGAGCGCGACGACGCTGAGCGCCTCACTGTCGTGGGCGAGCGGCGGGGTCCAGGGGGCGGCGGGAGCTTGCATCGCGCCAGAATGGCCTGGAGCCGTTAAATCGCCGTTCAGCCGCTTCCGGCGCTGCGCCCCCGCGTGCTAGTCAGCCGCGATGGATCACGCCTCCGCGCCGCCGCCGATGGTGCAGCTCGACCTGCGCGGCCTCAAATGCCCGCTGCCGGCGCTGCGCGCCCGCAAGGCGCTGGCGAAAGCGGCGTCGGGGAGCCTGCTGATGGTCGAGGCCACGGACCCGATGGCGGCGATCGATATTCCCCACATGGCCCGGCAGGAGGGCGCGGCCCTGCTGTCGAGCGAGCGCGACGGCGACACGCTGCGCTTTGTCTTGCGCAAGCCCTGACCGGGTCAGGCGTCGCCGCGGCTTAGCGCGAGCGGATTATCCATCAGGGCCGCCCTGTCCGGCGTGTCGACGGCGACGACCCCGCTGAACGCGTCCCACATCCGCCGCACGAAGCTCTCGTCGAGGTCGCGGGTGATGAACACCAGCCGGGTGCGGTGGTCCTGATCCGGCCAGCGCTCCAGCATCACGGGCGGATGGACCACGTGCTGCACGCCATGGATCACCACCGGACGGCCGGGATGCTCGGCCACGTCGACGATCCCCTTCATGCGCAGGAGCTTGGCGCCGTGCGCCGACGGCAGGAGCGTCAGGAACATGTCCAGCGCCGCCATCGGGATCGGCGTGGAGGAGGTGACGCTGAACGCCCGGATCGAGGCGTCGTGGCGGTTCACGTCGTGGGCGTCCTGGTCGCGCGCGTCATGGGCGTGGTCTTGGCCTCCATGGGAGTGGTCTTGCCCCCCGGGGGCCTGGCCGTCCCGGTAGGCCTCCTCATGCAGCCAGCCCGCCACGTCGGGGATCTTCCGCGACGGATCGAACGGGCCGGAGCCCATGACGGCCGCCGCCGTGGCTTCGCCCGCCGCGGCGTCGAGCAACGGCGCTCCGGGGTTCAGCCGCCGGAGGCGACGCCTCAGGGCCGCCACGTCCGCGTCGGCGTGGCCGGCAGCCAGATCCGTCTTGGTCAGCACGATCCGGTCCGCCACCGCGGCCTGCTTCACGGCCTCGGGCTGCGCGTCCAGGGTGGCTAGGCCGTTCACGGCGTCCACCAGCGTGACGACGCCGTCGAGCGCGTAGCGCGACAGCAGCGTCGGATGCGACATCAGGGCGTGCAGGATGGGAGCGGGGTCGGCCAGCCCCGTGGTTTCGATCGCGATCCTGCGGAAGGCCGCGATGCGGCCGTCGTCGCGCTTGGCGGCGAGATCCTCCAGCGTATTCACGAGGTCGCCCCGCACCGTGCAGCACAGGCAGCCCGACGAGAGCAGGATCATGCCCTCGTCCCCGGTTTCGACGAACAGGTGGTCGAGGCCGATCTCGCCGAATTCGTTGACGATCACCACCGTGTCGGACAGGGCGGGATCGCGCAGCAGGCGATTGAGCAGCGTCGTCTTGCCGGCGCCCAGGAAGCCGGTGATCACGGTGACGGGGATGCGGGCTTCTCTCGCCATGGGGCCTCAGGCGGTCGCGACGCGTCGGCTGCGCCGGTGGCTGGCCGCCACATTGATCATGATGGCGAGCACCACCAGCAGGCCGCCCGCATACTGGACGGGCGCGAGCCGCTCGCCAAACACGAGCGCGGAGGTGACGGCGGCCACGACCGGCTCCAGGCAGAAGGCGAGCCCTCCCGCGACCGCGCCGACCCGGCCCAGCGCCGCCATCTGGAGGACGAAGCCGAGCACGAAGCCGCCGATGGTGAGCGTCACCGCCCAGGGCGCGGCGAGCAGGATCTCCGGGCCCCGCATGCCGCCGGTCGCGACGGCGGCCAGCATCGCGGCCGGCAGGCACACCACGTGCACCCACAGGATCTTTGGCGCGGTCGGCACAGGGCCGCAGCGCGCGGCGACGAAGAACTGGATCACGGCCGACGCGCTCGCCCCCAGGGCCAGGGCGACGCCGCGCGGATCGAGGCTGTCGAAGGCCGGCCCCAGCACCAGCACCACGCCCAGGAAGGCCAGGCACGCGACGCCCAGCAGCCCGGGCGAGAGCCGCCCCCTTTCCACCAGCGGGCTGACCAGAACGATGATCACCGGATAGGTGTAGAACAGCACCGCCGCGACGGTGACCGGGATGAAGGCCACCGACGACAGGTAGCAGACGCCCACCCCGGCGCTCGTCAGGCCCAGCACGAGCAGGGACGACCAGTAGCGGCGGTCCACCCGCAGGCTCTCGCGGAGCGCCAGCCCCAGCGCGATGCTGACCAGCAGCATCACGATGACCCGATAGGTCACCAGCACCGGCCCCTGCACGCCCTCGCCGGCGGCGATGCGCGCGAAGGTGATGTTGAACCCGTAAGCCGCCGCGGCGCCGAGGGCGAGCGTGAAGCCGCCTGCGGCGGAGACGGGGGCGCTCATGCGGCAGAGGGCTTTCGGGGAACGAGACTAAGGCGGGCGGATCGATCAGTCCGGCGTAGCGGCTTTCTTCGGCTTGGTCGAGGCCGCTTTCACGGGAGGCTTCACGGGTGGCTTGGCGGCGGCGCCGCCGCGCTTGCCGGGCTCGAAGGTCGCGGTCTTGTGGGCGCCGGACGCCTCGGCCTTGGCGCCCGTCCGTTTACCGCGGATATGGACCTTCAGGGTCGCGGCGGATTGCGGCATGGGCGCCGCGGCGGCCTTGCCCTGCGTGGTCAGCGCCTTCGAGGGCTCGGCCTGGTCGTTGAGGTCGGCGGCCTTCGGTTCGGCCCTGGCCGCCGTCTGGGGCGCGCGCCGCTGGATGGCGCCGTGCTTGACGGCGTCGCGTCCCTTGGCCCCATGCCCGATGCTTGTCGCCGCGGACGCCTTGAGAGGCGCGACATTCGCCGGATTGGTCTTGATCGGGCTCGCGGGCGCGTCGCCGGTCTCGCCCGTATAGGCCGTGGCGGTTTTGGGCGCGCCGGCCTTGGCGGCGGCCGTCCGGGGCGCCTTCTCGACCGGCTTCCTGGCGACCATCACAGGGGTGAAGGCGGCGTTGGCCGCCACCGGGGCGCTCGCCGACTTCTCCGACCGGCCGAAATAGACCGGGATGGGATCGAAGGCCATGCGCGGGCCCAGCGACCGGGGGCCCGAGCCGCTCACGCTGCTGGGCGTGCTGACGGCGGCGGCGGCGAGCGGAGCCGTGCGGCCGTCGTCGTTCCCGCCCGGAAGCGACACGGAGGTCTGCGGCTCGGCCTCCTCCTCGGACGCCGGGGCGCCCTTGCGGTGCACGCAGATGTCCTCGCGCATGTTGGGCGGCGTCGCCACCGAGGAGGCCGGCAGGCTCTGCAGCGTGCCGCCGCCGAGGCCGAGCAGGCCGCCATAGCTGCCCGAGAAACCCTTGTCGAGGAACTGGGCGGCTTTCAGCGTCCGGTCCGTCCCGGAGGACGCCCCCATCACCACCGCCACCAGACGCTGCCCGTTGCGGCTCGCCACCGCGACGAGATTGAAGCCGGACGGGCAGATGAAGCCCGTCTTCATCCCTTCGATGCCCGGATAGCGCCCGACAAGGCCATTGGTGTTCTTCAGCACGCGGTTGCCGAGCTTCACGGCGCCGATGTTGAAGAAGCTGGAATATTCAGGAAACTCGAGCAGCAGCGCCCTGGCCAGCACCGCCATGTCGCGGGCGGAGGTCTGCTGCCCCTCCGCGAAGAGGCCGTTCGGATTGACGAAGTGGCTCTCCCGCATGCCGAGATTGGCCGCCTCGCGGTTCATCATCTCGGCGAAGTCCTCCACGGTGCCGCCCACGCCCTCGGCGATGACGACGGCCATGTCGTTGGCCGACTTGACCAGCAGGATCTTCATCGCGTTTTCGAGCGTGATCTCCTGCCCCGGCCTCGCGCCGCTCTTGGAGGGCGGGACCGCCGTGGCGCGCCTGGAGATCGGGATCGCGGTGTCGAGCGAGATGCGCCCCTCGCGCATCTTCTTCAGCGTGACGTAGACGGTCATCAGCTTGGTGACGGACGCCGGATACCACGGCATCGTGGCGTCCTCGGAGAACAGCACGCGGCCCGTGTTCACGTCAGCGACCACATAGGGCGCCGCCGCCAGCGACACCGCCGTCCACCCGAGGAAAGCCGCCGCCGAGAGGCCGGCCACTGATACGCAACGCGTCACTCGTGTCATCAGATCGTTCCAGATCGCGAGCCGGCGCATTGGCGCGTCGGACAGGCCAAGGGAAAAGCGTGCTCACGGACGAGGAGGCCGCCCGCTTGCTCTGGCGATCACGGCGGTCGCGCAGGACCACCCGATGCGGTTGCAAGTCGTACCGCGCCCCCCGTGATTTGCCTAGAGTTGCGCTGAGTGCTACCCGCCGATCGTGGCCGCGATCGGGCGACGGGGGGCGACGTCGCCGTCCCGGCCCGGTCCGACAGGGCCGGAGCGGCGGGACGCAGCATCGATGGACTCTCTCTGGATCGCCACCACCCTGGTCGCCTCGGTGGCCCAGACCGCCCGCAACGCCATGCAGCGCAGCCTCACCGAGACGCTCGGCACGGTCGGCGCGTCGCAGGTGCGCTTCCTGTATGGATTTCCGTTCGCGCTGCTGTTCCTGCTCGTCGTGGTGGCGGTCGGCGGCGACCCGGTCCCCGCGCCCACCGGCCGTTACCTGGCCTTCGTGCTGGCCGGCGCGGTGACGCAGATCCTGGCCACCGTGCTGATGCTCGCCGCCATGAAGGAACGCTCCTTCGCGGTGACCACCGCCTACATCAAGACCGAGCCCGTCCAGGTGGCCCTGTTCGGGGTCGTGGTGTTGGGCGACCATCTCGGCCTCGGCACGGCTCTCGCCGTCGTCATCGCCACTGCGGGCGTGGTCCTCATGGCGATGAAGCCGGGCGGCGCGAAAATGAGCGCCGCGGGGCTCCGACCCGCCGCCATGGGCATCGTGTCGGGGGCCTTCTTCGCCCTGTCGGCGATCGGCTTTCGCGGCGCGATCCTGGCGATGCCGGAGGGGTCTTTCGTGCTGCGGGCCACCAGCACGCTGGCGTGGTCGCTGGCGATCCAGACCGTGCTGCTGTTTTTCTGGCTGGGCGCGTTCGACCGGCAGGCCTTGCTGAAGAGCTTCCGGGCGTGGCGCCCCTCTCTCCTGGCCGGATTCCTGGGCGCGTTCGCGTCGCAGTTCTGGTTTCTCGGCTTCTCGCTCACCAGCGCCGCGAATGTGCGGACGCTGGCGCTGGTGGAGGTCCTTTTCGCGCAGATCGTCTCGCGCCGCCTCTTCGCTCAGCAGACCAGCCCCCGGGAGATCGTCGGCATGGGGCTGATCGTCGGCGGCGTCGCCCTGCTGCTCTGGGCGCATGGCTGAGGCGGCAGCCGCCCTGGGGCGGCGCCGGCCCGTTCAGTCCCGCCGGGCCGCGTTCGGCTTCTCGCCGCCGCCGGGCGCGTCGGACTTGTGGCCCCCGGTGCCGTCGGTCTCCTGGATCTTCTTCAGCTGGCTCGAATCCGAAGCGGCCGTGTTTGGCCCCTCCCGGCACTCGTCCGCGTTCTCGGGCGGGGCGCCGGCCACGGAGGCGCCCGCCATGTAGGAGGGCGGGTCGCTGGCCGGGAAGGACATCTCGGACCCGGCATCCACGAGATCCTCCTGGCGCGAGCGCTGGTCGTAGGCTTCGCAATAGCGCTCGAACACCGCGTCGTTGTCGCTCGCCGACACCCGGACGCCCTGTTCGGCCAGGAAAGTGACGAGTTCGTCGCGGGTGCGGCGAGTCAGGCCCGCCTGGGCGTCGCCCAGCCCATGACGCTGCGCCTCGTCGAGGCCGCTGCGATCCACCGTTGTGGCTGACATTCTCATTCTCCCGATCCGTGTTCTGTCGGCTCTCAACGCGCCCGTGATCGCGGGCGTTCCGCTTCGGCTATGGCTGGGCCGCGACGGGCGGGCGCAAACCCGCACGGGAGCCTTGCGGCCGAGCGCCTTGCGAAGCCCGGGCGTCGGGGCCATTCTCCCGGCGGAAACGCGAGGAGCACGATCGATGACCGCTTGCATCGTGGGCTGGGCCCACACCCCCTTCGGCAAGATGGACGCCGAAACCGTCGAGAGCCTGATCGTGCGCGTCACCAACGAGGCGCTCGAGAACGCCGGGATCGAGGCCCGCGACGTCGACGAGATCGTGCTCGGCCACTACAACGCGGGCTTCTCGGCGCAGGATTTCACCGCCTCGCTCGTGCTGCAGGCCGACGACGGCCTCAGGTTCAAGCCGACGACCCGCGTCGAGAACGCCTGCGCGACCGGGTCGGCCGCCGTGCACAGCGCCCTCAAGAGCATTGCGGGCCGGCAGTCCAAGATCGTGCTGGTCGTCGGCGTCGAGCAGATGACCAAGACGCCGGGGGCCGACATCGGCAAATATCTGCTGAAGGCCAGCTACCTGCCCGAGGACGGCGACACTCCCGGCGGCTTCGCCGGCGTGTTCGGCCAGATCGCGGCCGCCTATTTCCAGCGCCACGGCGACCAGTCCGACGCGCTCGCGATGATCGCCGCCAAGAACCACAAGAACGGCGTCTCGAATCCCTACGCGCAGATGCGCAAGGATCTCGGCGTGGAGTTCTGCCGCCATCCCAGCGAGAAGAACCCCTATGTGGCCGGGCCGCTGAAGCGGACCGACTGCTCGCTCGTGTCGGACGGCGCGGCGGCGCTCGTCATCGCCGACGTGGAGACGGCGCTGAAGATGAAGCGCGCCATCGCGTTCCGGGCCGCCGCCCATGTGCAGGACTTCCTGCCGATGTCCAAGCGCGACATCCTGAAATTCGAGGGCTGCGCCGAGGCGTGGAGGCGCGCCCTGCTGCAGGCGGGCGTCACGCTGGATCACCTCTCCTTCGTGGAGACGCATGACTGCTTCACGATCGCCGAGCTGATCGAGTACGAGGCCATGGGACTCGTCCCGGAAGGCCAGGGCGCGGTGGCCATCAAGGAAGGCTGGACGCAGAAGGACGGCAAGCTGCCCGTCAATCCGTCCGGGGGCCTCAAGGCCAAGGGTCACCCGATCGGCGCGACCGGCGTCTCCATGCATGCGCTCACGGCCATGCAGCTCGCCGGCGAGGCGGGCGAGATGCAGATCCCGGCGGCCTCGCTCGGCGGCGTCTTCAACATGGGCGGCGCGGCCGTGGCCAACTACGTCAGCGTGCTCGAGCGGCTGCGCTGAAGCCGGCGGCCGGCCTCTGCAGGCAAGCTACTCCCCCGGCGCCCTGGCGTTGATCGCCAGGGCGTGGACGCGGCCGGCCAGCTCGTCGGCCAGAGCGGCGTTCACCATGCGGTGGCGCTCGACGCGGGACTTGCCGGCGAAGGCGTTCGACACCACTTTGACGGTGAAGTGAGTTTCGCCTCCTTCCCGCCACCCTGAGTGGCCCAGATGGCGATCCGAATCGTCGGCCACCTCCAGCTCCAGCGGAGCCAGGGCGAGGGTCAGCTTCTCGGTTATCGCGTCCTTAACGCCCATCGGTCAGCCTCTTTGGTCGGGATCGGTCCTGATCAGTGAGCCACGATGTGGCCGCGAAGTCGCGGCCTCCTCGCCAACGACGCGATACGGATTATCCGTGTCGCACCCGTCTTGCCCCGATCGTCCCACACCTCATAATGCCAGCGTCATGAATCTCAACTCGCCCATTTTCGACCGCATCCGCAGCCGCCCCCGCCGGGCCGAGCAGGCGCAGCCCAAGAGCGCCAGCCAGAACGGCCCGCGCTGCGAGCATCCGGGCTGCCAGGGCGCTGGCGAGCACCGGGCCCCGAAGGGCCGGTCCAACGAGGGCGAGTACTGGCGCTTCTGCCTGGAGCACGTGCGCGAGTACAACGCCTCCTACAACTATTTCGCCGGGATGACGGACGACGCCGTCGCCCGCTATCAGAAGGAGTCGTTGGTCGGCCATCGCCCCACCTGGTCCATGGGCGTCAAGGCGCCCGGCAAGGGTCCGGGCGCGCCGGAGGCCAGCACCGAATTCGTCTTCGAGGATCCGCTGGGCGTGTTCCGCGCCGCCGGCTTCGCCCATCGGGCGGAGGCCGAGCCGCGCAAGCCGACCGTGGGTCCGGTCGCCCGCAAGGCCTACGACGCGCTCGGCCTCGACGAGAGTGTGGACGCCGCCACCGTGAAGGCCCGCTACAAGCAGCTCGTGAAGCAGGTCCATCCCGACGCCAATGGCGGCGACCGGTCCCTCGAGGATCGCCTGCGCGAGATTATCAACGCCTACAATACCCTGAAGGCCGCCGGCCGGGCCTGAGCCCGTCCCGGCGCCGACGCAGGGCGGCCCAGCGCGCCGCGCATAAAGGCCGCAATTCCCGGGGGCTGTCGCGAATTGCTTCGCGTCGCCGCAGCCTCTAAACAAGGTTCGGGCTCAAGGCCGCCGAGCCGGGCCCCGGGGTCGTCCCCGTCGTTCGTCTGTGAGGATCCATGTCTGCCACGACTGCACTGGCGCCGGGGCTGCCGGACACGACGGTGTCCGCCCGCAAGCTTTTCAACATCGGACTCGACATGGACGTCCCGGCCTATTCCGAGCCGGACGCGCATGTTCCCGATCTCGATCCGGACTATCTGTTCGACCGGGACACCACGCTGGCCATCCTGGCGGGCTTCGCCAAGAACCGCCGCGTCATGGTCACGGGCTATCACGGCACCGGCAAGTCGACCCATATCGAGCAGGTCGCGGCGCGCCTGAACTGGCCCTGCATCCGCATCAACCTCGACAGCCACGTCTCGCGCATCGACCTCGTCGGCAAGGACGCCATCGTCCTAAAGGACGGCAAGCAGGTGACCGAGTTCCAGGACGGCATCCTGCCCTGGGCGCTGCAGAACAACATCGCGCTGGTGTTCGACGAATATGACGCCGGCCGCCCGGACGTGATGTTCGTGATCCAGCGCATCCTGGAGATTTCCGGCAAGCTGACGCTGCTGGACCAGAAGCGCGTGATCCGGCCGCACGGCGCGTTCAGGCTCTTCGCCACCGCCAACACGGTGGGCCTCGGCGACACGTCGGGCCTCTATCACGGCACGCAGCAGATCAACCAAGGCCAGATGGACCGGTGGTCCATCGTCACCACGCTGAACTACCTGCCGCACGACAAGGAAGTCGACATCGTGCTCGCCAAGGCGAAGCACTACACCGGCAAGGAAGGCCGCGACATCGTCAACAAGATGGTGCGCGTCGCCGACCTCACCCGCAACGCCTTCATGAATGGCGACCTGTCGACCGTCATGAGCCCGCGCACGGTGATCACCTGGGCCGAGAACGCCGACATCTTCAAGGATATCGGCTTCGCGTTCCGCCTCACCTTCCTGAACAAGTGCGACGAGCTGGAGCGGCCTTTGGTCGCCGAGTTCTACCAGCGCTGCTTCGGGCACGATCTTCCCGAAAGCGCCGTCAACGTGGCGCTGACCTGAAGGCCTGACGAGAGGCCGAACCTCCAAGAGGCCGAATGAGCTCCTCCAACCGCAAGCCCGCACAGCCGAAGGAAGCCCCCGCCGAGCCCTTCAAGCGTTCGGTCGCGGGGTGCCTGCGGGCGATCGCCCGGCAGCCGGAGCTGGAGGTGACCTTCGCGTCGGACAGGCCGGCCCTGACGCCGGACCGGGCGCGTCTCGCCGAGCCGCCGCGCAAGATGACGGCCGCCGACGCCGCGATCGTGCGCGGCCAGGCCGACTCGATGGCGCTGCGGCTGGCCTGCCACGACACGGCCGTGCACCGGCGCCTCGCGCCCGAGGGCCAGCAGGCCCGCGCCGTCTATGACGCTGTCGAGCAGTCGCGGGTCGAGTCGATCGGATCGCGTCGGATGGCCGGCGTCGCCTCCAATCTCACCGCGATGCTGGAGGACCGCTATCACCGCGGCGCCTATCACGAGATCACCGATCGTGCCGACGCGCCGCTTGAGGACGCGGTCGCCATGATGGTGCGCGAGCGCCTCACCGGCCTCAAGCCCCCGCCCGCGGCGCAGAAGATCGTCGATCTCTGGCGTCCCTGGGTGGAGGAGAAGGCCGGCAAGGACCTCGACAAGCTCGTCTCCAACCTGGAGGACCAGCGCCACTTCGCCCGGTCCGTCCGCGAGATGCTGGCGAGCCTCGACATGGCCGAGGACTCCAGCCTCGACCCCGAGGACAGCGACGACCAGGACGAGTCGAACGAGCAGAGCCAGGACCAGCAGCAGCAGGACGGCGAATCGGAGGAGCAGTCGGCCTCCGAGCGCGCCGAGATGGAGCGCTCCGAAGAGGCCTCCGAGGAGATGGAGGAGGGCCAGTCGGAGACCTCCGAAGGCCCCACCGGCGAGATGCCGGAGGATTCCGACGAGGCGGAAGGGGACGAGCCCTCGGAAGCCTGGCGACCTCCGGTGTCCAGCGCCCGCGAGGCTCGCGGACCGGACTACAAGGCCTTCCTAACCCGCTTCGACGAGATGATCGGAGCCGAGGAGCTGTGCGACGCCGACGAACTGGCCCGCCTGCGCAGCTATCTGGATAAGCAGCTCGGCCATCTGCAGGGCGTCGTCGCCCGCCTGGCGAACCGTCTGCAGCGCCGCCTCATGGCGCAGCAGAACCGCGCCTGGGAGTTCGATCTCGAGGAGGGGTCGCTCGACCCCGCCCGGCTGACCCGCATCGTCATCGACCCCTTCCAGCCGCTCTCTTTCAAGCGCGAGAAGGACACCAATTTCCGCGACACCGTGGTGACGCTGCTGATCGACAATTCCGGCTCCATGCGCGGACGGCCGATCACGGTGGCGGCGACCTGCGCCGACATTCTGGCCAGGACGCTGGAGCGCTGCGGCGTCAAGGTGGAGATCCTCGGCTTCACAACGCGCGCCTGGAAGGGCGGCCAGTCCCGCGAGGCCTGGCTGCAATCGGGCAAGCCCGCCAATCCGGGCCGCCTGAACGACCTGCGTCACATCGTCTACAAGCAGGCCGACGCGCCCTGGCGCCGGGCCCGGAAGAATCTCGGGCTGATGATGCGCGAGGGGCTCCTGAAGGAGAACATCGACGGAGAGGCGCTCGACTGGGCCCACAAGCGGCTGCTCGCCCGCAGCGAGCAGCGCAAGATCCTGATGATGATCTCGGACGGCGCGCCGGTGGACGACTCCACTCTGTCGGTGAACCCGGGCAACTATCTCGAGCGCCACCTGCGCTGGATCATCGAGGAGATCGAGACGCGGTCGCCCGTGGAGTTGATCGCCATCGGCATCGGCCATGACGTGACGCGCTACTACCGTCGCGCGGTCACGATCGTGGACGCCGAGGAACTCGGCGGCGCCATGACCGAGAAGCTGGCCGAGCTCTTCGACGACAAGGCGACGCCCCCCAAGGTCGTCCCGGCTCCGCGCAGGGCCGCGGGCGGCCGGGGATGAACCACGGCCGGCGCGCGTTCGGACGCGGCGTGCTCTGCGCCGGCGCCCTCGCCGTCGCGGCGGCGACGCGGTCAAGCCCGGCGCTGGCCGCCTCCGGCCCCAAGAGCGGCCCGACCGAGCAGCAGAGGCTCGAGATCCGCGCGCGCCCGGTCGAAAGCTTCTCGATCCTGGCCCCGGAGGTGAGGCGCTTCGGCGCGCTGGAGTTCATCGGCGGGCTCGACCTGTCCAGCGACAATCCGCATTTTGGCGGCTGGTCGGGCCTGTCCATCAGCCCCGATGGCCAGCGCATCCTCGCCATCAGCGACGTCGGCTCCTGGCTGACCGCCCGGATCGCCTATGCGGAGATGACCCCGACGAGCCTTGCGGACGCGGTCCTGGCCCCGGTGCTCGGCGCAGACGGGACGCCGCTGTGGAAGACCGACGCCTGGGACAGCGAGTGCGTCTGCGTCCATGACGGCGTGGCCTATGTCGGCTTCGAGCGCGTCCATGAGGTGCGGCGCTTCGAGATCGCCCGCGACGGCCTGCGCGCGCGGGGGCAGATCGTCCCTGTCCCGCCGGCCGTGAAGACGCTGCGGGGCAACCGCAGCCTTGAGGCGATCGGGGTCGCCACGGCCGGAGCCCTCGCCGGGAGCCTCGTGACGATCGCCGAGCGGGCCGCGAAAGGCCCGGAATCGCCCACCAAGGGCTGGATCCTGACCGGTTCCCTCAAAGGCGAGTTCAAGGTCGCCCGTCATGACGACTTCGACGTGACCGACCTCGCCTTCCTGCCCGGCGGCGACATGCTGGTGCTGGAGCGCAGTTTCGGCTGGCTGGACGGCGTCGGGATGCGGATCCGGCGGATCGCCGCCGAGGCGATCAGGCCCGGCGCGGTGCTGGACGGGCCGACGCTGATCCAGGCCACCATGCGCCAGCGCATCGACAACATGGAAGGCCTGAGCATTCATGTCGCGGCCGACGGCTCGACCGTGCTGACGATGATCTCCGACGACAATTTCTCGTTCCTGCAGCGCACCACGCTGCTGCAGTTCCGCCTGGTCGGGTGAGCCGGCCCGGCGAGCCGGGCCTTCGCGGCCTCAGCCGGCCGCCTGGGGCTTCAGCTTCTCGACCGGCATGATCACCGACATCAACGCCCCATAGGGCAGCAACGCCAGCAGGGCGATCAGCACCTTCACGCCGAAATCGCTAATCGCGAGGCTCTGCCACAGCGCCATCGGGTGCTGTCCGAGGAACGGGATGAGCGCCGACATCTCGGGGTCTCCCGCAAAGGCGATGGAGAAGAACAGCGCCGTGTCGACCGCCGAACCCAAGAGGCTGCCAACCAGCGGCGCGCGCCACCACGCCTGGCGGCGCAGCGTGTTGAACACCGTCACGTCCAGGAGCTGGCCGACCAGGAATGCCGTCCCCGACGCCAGAGCGATCCGGGGCGTCGCCAGCGCGATGGAGAGGATGACGGCGAGCACGAACCCGACCGCCACGAGCTTGCGGGCCGTCGTGACGCCGTAGCGGCGGTTGGTGAGATCCGTCACCAGGAACGAGACCGGATAGGTGAACGCGCCCCAGGTCAGGTAGTCCTGCAGCCCCAGGAAGCCGAACGGATGCTGGACCAGAATGTTCGACGCCACCACCACCAGCGTCATCGCCGTGACGGGGAGCGCGAGGGACCGGACTTCGGCGTTGATCGACATCGGCGTTCTCCGGGGCGGACCAGCAGGGCCTATGCGAAAAGCCCCGCCAGACCGGGCGAGGCTTTCACGCAAAGAGCCAAAAGGGTCGGCGCGCTTACTGCGCGGCGACGGCCGCGTCGGCGGACTTCTTGGTGATCTCGCGCTTCAGCTCGCGCACGTTCTGCGAGAGGTCCTCGTCCGAGGCCTTCTTCAGGAACGCGTCGAGGCCGCCGCGATGCTCAACCGAGCGCAGCGCATGGGCCGACACCCGCAGGCGCACGCCCTTCTGCAGCGCATCCGACTGGAGCGTCACATGCAGCAGGTTCGGCAGAAACCGCCGCTTGGTCTTATGGTTCGAGTGGCTCACCAGATGTCCGCTCTGGACACCCTTGCCCGTCAACTCACACCGACGCGCCATGGTCGATCGTCCTTATGTGTCTAAGCTTCCGCAGTCGCCCTGAGCCCGACGAGCACCCTCGCCGATAGACAGAAGGCGGCCGAAGCCGCCGTCGGGAACCACGCAGCATTCAATGGTCGGTGCTCTATAGTGGCGGGCCATGCCAGCGTCAACCCGGCAGATGCCTCCTGCGGCCGGCGCCGCTTTGGCGAAGGGCATGCGCCCGCCGGGGCGAGAATCAGTCATGATGACCCGATGGCGCCCGCCACGAAACCGACTTGATCCAGCGCGAGACAGGATGCCGATCCTCGTCACGCGACGGCCGAGCCGCAGAGACATGCGACTGATGACGATTCCCCCCCTCCGCCGCGCCCTCCCCCTGAGCCGCGCCGCGGCCCGATGCTTCGGGATCGCGGCTCTGGCCGCGGCGCTCTCGGGAGCGGCGCGCGCCGAGACGGTCGACATCCAGTACGGCCTCACCCTCGCAGGCCTGCCGATCGGCACCGCGTCGCTGGCCGGCGCGTTGACGCGCGACGCCTACAAGCTGGACGTGAAGGCGCGCATGACCGGCCTCGCCGGCATGCTGACCAGCGGCCGGGGCGCGGGGACGGCCACGGGCGTCAACGCCGGCGGCAAACTCCTGCCCTCCACCTACGCCCTGACGTCTGGCGGCGGCAGCCAGGTCTACACGGTCCGGATGGCGCTCAAGGCCGGCGACGTCGCCGCTGTCGACATCAGCCCGCCACTGGACGCCAAGGTCGACCGCGTCCCCGTGCTGGAGACGCACAAGCGCGGCGTCCTCGACCCGGTCAGCGCGCTGCTGTTTCCGGTAGCCGGGCGCGGGCCCCTGCTGGAGCCGGAGTCCTGCAACCGCACCATCCCGGTCTTCGACGGAGCCGGCCGCTTCGACGTCACCATGAGCTTCTCGGAGACCCGGCAGGTCGACGTGCCCGGATACAAGGGCCCGGTGCTCGTCTGCGCGGCGCGGTACAATCCCATTTCGGGCCACCGGGTGAATCGCAAGTCAACCCAGTTCATGGCCGACAACCGCGACATGGAGGCGTGGCTCGCCCCGGTGGACGCCGCCCACACGCTCGTTCCGGTCAAGATCGCCGTCCGGACGCAGGTTGGGACCACCGTCATCGAGGCGACCCGGTTCAGCGTCGGGCGGTCCGCCGCTGTTCCCGGCGGGTCGACCACCGCGTCCCGAACCGCTCCGGCCGAGTAGGCCCGGCCTCCCGATTCAGCACCGTCCCTTAACGGCCGACCGGCCGGCACGGCGTCCGGCGGCGATCCCGCCGTCGCCGGTGGGCGTTGGAATCATGCGTAGATCTGCCCTTCGTACGGGATGCGTTCTGCATTGCGTCCAATCGTTAAGATCCTGGTGAAGATTTTTACTCACCCCCGTAAAGCTCTCGTTCATCAGCGCCGAGTCTTTTGTCCTGCAGGACTGAGTCAAGCCACGCAGCTGAGTTCCTCTCCTCCGGACCGCCGTCTGGTATGGCGTTGAGTGAATCCTGTCCACATCTTGGGCGTGAACGAAACTAGACTCAGGCCGAGTCACCGATTCGGGCCCGGTTCGTTCCAGACTCGTTCGCCTCCTGAAAAACTTTGGCCCGGCTGGCGGGCGATGTGTTACAGGAGGGCCCCGCCCGCCCAGACGCCCTGGAGCGCCCCGGCCGCGCTGACGCTCGCAGCCGTCCTTGCTCTTTCCCATATCCAGGACCGATGCTGCCTCGCTCACTCCCGACATCTGTTCGCGCGCGCGGCGTCACGGCCGTGCTCGGGCCGACGAACACCGGCAAGACCCACCTGGCGATCGAGCGGATGGTCGCGCATGGCGGAGGCCTGATCGGCCTGCCCTTGCGCCTGCTGGCGCGCGAGGTCTACCAGCGGCTCGTGGAGCGCACCTCGGTCGACGCCGTCGCGCTGATCACCGGCGAGGAGAAGATCAAGCCGCCCGGCGCGCGCTTCTGGGTCGCCACCGTGGAGGCGATGCCGCGGGACCTCGAGACCCCCTTCGTGGCCATCGACGAGATCCAGATCGCGGCCGACCGCGACCGCGGACACGTCTTCACCGACCGGCTCTTGAACATGCGCGGCCGGGCCGAGACCCTGCTGATCGGCGCCGCCACCATGAAGCCGCTGATCGAGCGGCTGCTGCCGGGCGCGAACATCGTGTCGCGGCCGCGGCTCTCCCGGCTGACCTTCGCGGGAGAGAAGAAATTGACCCGGCTTCCGCGGCGCAGCGCCATCGTGGCGTTCTCGGCCGAGGAGGTCTACGCCATCGCAGAGCTGATCCGCCGCCAGCGCGGGGGAGCCGCCGTGGTCATGGGCGCGCTGTCGCCCCGTACCCGCAACGCCCAGGTGGCGCTCTACCAGTCGGGCGACGTCGACTACCTCATCGCCACCGACGCGATCGGCATGGGGCTGAACCTCGACGTCGACCACGTCGCCTTCGCGGCGGACCGGAAATTCGACGGCGCCATGCATCGCCGGCTCAACCCGGCGGAGTTCGGCCAGATCGCCGGGCGCGCGGGACGCCACCTCCGGGACGGCACCTTCGGCACCACGGGGCGATGCGAGCCTTTCGACACCGAGCTCGTCCGCTCGCTCGAGGACCACGCCTTCGACGCGGTGAAAGTCCTGCAATGGCGCAATCCGGAGCTCGATTTCCGCACCGTCGCCCAGCTTGTGTCCTCGCTGGAGCGAAATCCCGCCGAACAGGGCCTGACGCGGGCCCTCGCGGCCGACGACGTCATCGCGCTGGAAACCGTCTCTCACGACGAGGACCTCAAGCGCTTCGCCGCGAGCCCCGAGGCCGTGTCGCGGCTGTGGGACGTGTGCCAGGTGCCGGATTACCGCAAGGTCGCGCCCGCCGCGCATTCGGACCTCGTCGGGACCATCTTCCGTCAGCTAATGCGTGACGGCCGCCTCTCGGACGACTGGTTCGCCAGCCGCGTCAAGGAGGTGGACCGCACCGACGGCGAGATCGACACGCTGTCCGCGCGCATCGCGCAGGGCCGCACCTGGACCTTCGTGGCGAACCGTCCGGATTGGTTGCGTGATCCTGAGCATTGGCAGAGGGTCACCCGTCAGGTAGAGGACAGGCTGTCGGACGCCCTGCATGAGCGTCTGGCGCAACGTTTTGTGGACCGCCGCACGAGCGTGCTCATGCGGCGTCTGAGAGAGAACGCGATGCTCGAGGCGGAAATCACGGCGGCGGGCGACGTGCTCGTCGAAGGCCATCATGTCGGCCGTCTGCACGGATTCCAGTTCGCGCCGGATCCGCAGGCTGGCGGATCCGAGGCGAAGGCGCTTCGCAACGCGGCGATGAAAGCGCTCGCCGGCGAGATCGAGACCCGCGCGTCCCGGATCGCGGGCGCGGGCGACGACCAGTTCGTCCTCGCCAATGACGGGTCGGTCCGCTGGCAGGGCGAAGTCGTCGCCAAGCTGACGGCCGGCGACAAGCTGCTGGAGCCTCGGCTGCGGCTGCTGGCCGACGAACAGCTGACCGGCGGGGCGCGCGAGCAGGTCCAGGCCCGGCTCGACCTGTGGATGAAGGCTCATGTCGAGAAGCTGCTCGGCCCGTTGCTGAAGCTGGAGTCCGCCGACGGCCTCAGCGGCATCGCCCGCGGCCTCGCCTTCCAGATCTCCGAGGCGCTCGGCGTGCTGGAGCGCTCCAAGGTCGCCGAGGAGATGAAGCATCTCGACCAGGAAGGCCGCGGCAGCCTGCGCAATTTCGGCGTCCGGTTCGGCGCCTACCATCTCACCGTGCCGGCGCTGCTGAAGCCCGCGCCGCGCGGGCTCGCGGCCCAGCTCTGGGCGCTCAAGCACGGCGGCCCCGAGCCCAAGGGCCTGGACGACATCCTGCACCTGGCGTCCTCGGGCCGGACCTCCATCCCCGTGGACAAGGAGGTCGCGCGCGGCCTCTATCGCGCCGCGGGCTTCCGCGTCTGTGGCGAGCGCGCCGTGCGCGTCGACATCCTGGAGCGGCTGGCGGACCTGATCCGGCCTGCGATCCATTACCGGCCCGGCGTGACCCCCGGCGAGCCCCCGGCAGGCGCCGCTGACGGCGAGGGATTCGTCGTCACGACCGCAATGACGTCGCTGTGCGGATGCGCGGGCGAGGACTTCGCCTCCATCCTCCGTTCCCTGGGCTATCTGGTCGACCGGCGTCCCGGGCCCGCCATCACGGTCCCGCTCGTGCCGGCCACCGCCAAGGCGCCCGCTTCTCCCGCCGCCCCAGCCGGTGAGCCGGCTGTGGAAGCGCCTGCGCCGGCTCCGCAAGAGGCCGTCGCCCCGACGGACGACGCCGCTCCGCTCGACGCAGGCTCGGCGGCCGCCGAGCCGACGCCGCTGGACGTCATCGCGGCGGACTTCGCCATGGGCGGAGTCGAACCCGAAGCCCGCGACGCCATCCCGGCCGAGACCGAGGCGGCCCCTGACCTGCCCGCCTCGGACGAGGCTCTCGCCGCCCAGCCGAGCGTCGACGTCGCCGGCCAGGATGGGACGACCGACGGCGCCGCCGAGCCGGTCGCGCCCGAAGCCGTCGCCCAGGAGAACTCGGCGGAGGCGCCGCCTGCGGACGCAGAGTCGGCCGCCGGGCAGGCCGAGGCCGCGGCTCCGGCGCTGATCGAGATCTGGCGGCAGCACCGCCACCATGGCGGCCAACGGCCCGCGCATCAGCGTGGACAGCGGCCGGGCCGCGGCGGAGAGCGGGCGTCGGCTGACGGCGCCGGCGCCGAAGGCCGGCAGGATCGCGGTCCGCGCCCCGACCGCGGCCCTCGCCCGGATCGCGGCCCCAGGCCCGACCGTGGCCCCCGGCCGGAGCGTGGCCCGAGGCCCGAACGGGTCCCGGCCGCCGACGGCCAGCCCGCCGAGGTCGCAGCCGCGCCGGATGCGGGACGTCCGGACCACCGCGGCCCGCGCCGGGACTTCGGCAACAAGTCCGGGCCCCATCGCGGCGGCAAGCCTGGCGATCCGCGCTCGGGCGACGGGTTCCGCAATGGCGGCCAGAAATTCGGCGGCCCGAAGCCGGGCGGCGGCGCGGGGCGTCCCGGCAAGCCGGGCGGCTGGACGGAGAGGCCGCCGCGCGAGAAGACGCCGGATCCCAACTCCCCCTTCGCCAAGCTTCTCGCCCTCAAGGCGGAACTCGAGGCGAAACAGGGCGAAAAGGGCTGATTTCGCGTGGCGCGCCGCAACGGCTCCGACAAAGGGTCGGAAGTCCGCGGGCCGGACGACGCCGCGGACCGTCAGCGCCTCGACAAATGGCTCGTCTACGCCCGGTTCGCCAAGACCCGCACCGTCGCGTCGGACCTGATCGAGAGCGGGCGGATCCGGCTCAACGGAGGCAGGATCACCAATCCGGCCCGCGGGCTGGCGATCGGGGACGTGCTGACCATGGCGCTGCCGCACGCCACCCGGGTCGTGCGGGTTCTGGCGGTGGCCGAGCGACGCGGCTCCTTCCCGGACGCGCAGGCCCTTTACGAGGACATCGCGCCCTGAGCGCGGCGGCGCCGGTCGTCTTGCAACAGCGTGGGTTCTCGGCTACGCAACGGCAGCGCTGAGGGAGCCTGCCGGCGCGGTCGCGAAACTGGCTCGTGGATGCCCAAAGCCGGCCTTGACCCGGCCCGGGAGTTTGCAATGACGTACGTCGTCGTCGAAAACTGCATCAAGTGCAAGTACATGGACTGCGTGGAAGTGTGTCCGGTGGACTGCTTCTACGAAGGCGAGAACATGCTCGTCATTCACCCGGACGAGTGCATCGACTGCGGCGTCTGCGAGCCCGAGTGCCCGGCCGAAGCCATCAAGCCCGACACCGAGTCCGGCCTCGATCCGTGGCTCAAGCTAAACGCCGAATACGCCAAGAGCTGGCCCAACATCACCGTCAAGCGCGACGCCCCGACGGACGCCAAGGAGCACGACGGGGAAGCCGGCAAACTGGAAAAATATTTTTCGCCGAACCCCGGCGAGGGCGATTGACATCAAGCTGAGTCGTGACTTTGCAACGCGGAGTCGCATCGGGAACAGGGCGGCTGCGCCTTGAAACCTTTGATTTACCCACCATTTTGTGTTAGCGTCCGGGTGTAGTCGATTACCTCCGGCGCGCTTTGCCTCATTCTGAAACTTCCAATCAGAAAAACCCACTTGGGCTGAGTGGGTGCGGCATGCGTTTTTGAACTTCGGCTGAAATCCATAACGGCGTGAGTGTCGAAATTCACGCTGCGGGGTATCTTGCGTCGGCGTTCGCGTCGACCTTCGCGTGTGGCAGCCGGGCGGTTCAGCCCGGCCTCAGGGAGATGACCTGAATATGACGAACGCTAAGAAACATTCCAATCGCCACGGCTACAAGACGGGTGAATTCGTCGTGTACCCGGCGCATGGGGTCGGGCAGATCATGGCGATCGAAGAGCAAGAAGTCGCCGGGTTCAAGCTCGAGCTTTTCGTCATCTCCTTCGAGAAGGACAAAATGACTCTCCGCGTGCCGACCGCCAAGGCCACGTCGGTGGGCATGCGCAAGCTTGCCGAGAACGCCCTCGTCGCCAAGGCGCTGGAGACCATCACCGGCCGTGCGCGCATCAAACGCACCATGTGGTCGCGTCGCGCTCAGGAATACGAGGCGAAGATCAATTCCGGCGACCTGATCGCCATCGCCGAAGTGGTGCGCGACCTTCACCGGTCCGACGCTCAGCCCGAGCAGTCCTATTCCGAGCGCCAGCTTTACGAAGCCGCGCTGGACCGGATGGCCCGCGAGGTCGCCGCCGTGAACCGCCTGCACGAGACCGAAGCCCTCAAGCTGATCGAGGCGCAGCTCGCCAAGTCGCCGAAGCGCGTCAAGGGCGCGGAGGCGGAAGCCGAGGTCGAGGCCGCCAACGAGGCCGAGGACGAGCAGGAAGAGGCCGCCTGAGACGGCCGGTCCACTTCCCCAGGTTCAAGAGCCCGGCATCGCGCCGGGCTCTTTCGTTTTGGCGCGCCCGGCGATCGGACCGCCGGTCACCCTCAGGCGAGGGTCTCCTTGAAAAACGCGACCGTGCGGTCGAAGGCCAGGGTCGCGGCGGCCTGGTCGTAGCGTTCAGCGCTGGTGTCGTTGTGAAAGGCGTGGTTCACGCCCTCATAGACATAGATCCTGTGCGGCTCGCCGGCGGCTTTCAGCGCCGCGTCATATCCGGCCATGCCAGCGTTCACGCGCTGGTCCAGGCCCGCGTAATGCAGCAGGAGCGGCGTCTTGTAGCGGCCCACAGCCTCGGTGGGCGGAGCCACGCCATAGAAGGCCACGCCCGCGCCGAGCCGCGGTTCGCGGGTCGCCAGGATGTTGACCATCCCGCCGCCCCAGCAGAAGCCGACCGCGCCGACCTTGCCGTTGGAGTGCGGGTTCTCGCGCAGAAGCGTCAGCATCGCGCCGGCCTGCTGGACGACGCTCTCGCCGGTCAGCTTCGCGAACAGGTCTCGCGCGGCGTCCGCGTCCTCTGGCGTGCCGCCCAGCGGAAGCAGGAAGTCGCCCGCCAGCGCCACGAACCCGGCCACCGCGAAGCGGCGCGCCACGTCCTGGATGTGGGGGTTGAGGCCGCGGTTCTCGTGGATCACGATCACGGCGGGATGGCGGGCGTCGTCCTTCGGACGCGCCAGATAGCCGGACACCCTGACGTCGGCCACCGAAGTCCTGATGCGCTCGGTCACGATCCTGTCGTCCGTCTCGGGAACCAGAGCCGCACGGGCGTAGTTCGGTTCGAGAACGGCCAGAGCCGCCCCGGCGGCCGCGGCGGATCCAGCCAGGGCGCTCAGCCTTTCCAGGAACGTCCTCCTGGCCAGCGGCCTGTGGGTGTACTCGTCATAAAGGTCGATGATTTTCTGATCGAGGGACATGCCGGAACCCTTCTTGTCACAGGTCCCATTTGGGACCAGCGGGTGACGGAAGCCAATGCGCTTGGCGGCCCATGTGGGCTCCCGGGTGATCTGGCCGGTTCACAAATGCGTAGAAACACAGAGCGCCTCCCCCGGAGCCAGGGCTGGCTCGGGCCTGGAGAGCGCGTCAGCGAAATCGGGTTGCCTCGATCGGGCAGGCGGCCTTTGCGCAATGACGGAGGCCGGCATGGGTGAGATCGCGGGCGTGAGGCGAACTTTCGTCAGGGCCGCCATGAACGCTCCCTTCCTAAGCAGGGAAGAGGAGCACGGGCTGGCCGTGGCTTGGAAAGACCAGCGCGACCAGGTCGCCCTGCACAAGCTCGCTTCCGCTCACATGCGCTTGGTGATCGCCATCGCGGCGCGTTTCCGGCATTACGGCCTGCCCATGGCGGACCTGATCCAGGAAGGACATGTGGGCCTGCTGGAAGCGGGCGCCAGGTTCGAGCCCGAGCGCGAGGTGCGCTTCTCCACCTATGCGACATGGTGGATCCGGGCGTCGATCCAGGACTACATCCTGCGGAACTGGTCCATCGTCCGCGGCGGCACCAGTTCGGCCCAGAAGGCGCTGTTCTTCAATCTGCGCCGCCTGCGCGCCAAACTGTCGCAGTCCGCCGCCGGCGACGCCAGCATCGACGTGCATCAGGAGATCGCGACAGCGGTGGGCGTCTCCCGCAGCGACGTCGCCCTCATGGAGGCTCGCCTGTCGGGCTCGGACATGTCGCTCAACGCCCCGCTCACCGAGAGCGAGTCCGGCGCGGCCGAGCGGGTCGACTTTCTGGTCGACGGCGCTCCCCTCCCGGACGAGGCGGTGGGCGAAGCGATCGACTCCGAGCGCCGGGTCAAGTGGCTGCGTTCCGCCCTGACCGTGCTGTCCGAGCGCGAGCTGAACATCCTGCGGGCCCGCCGGCTGTCGGAAGAGGGCGCCACGCTGGAGTCGCTCGGCGACCGGCTCGGCATCTCCAAGGAGCGGGTGCGCCAGATCGAGAGCCGGGCCATCGAGAAGCTGAAGCGCGCGCTCCTGGAGCGGCACCCCGAACCCGGCTCCGTGTTGGTCTAACCCTATTCGACGATGATCTTGTAGGTCGCGCCTTCGCGGACGGGGCCGTTCCTGTCGATCCCGTTCAGGAGCTGGAACCGCTCGACGGGACGGTCGGTCGCCATCCGGGTCGCCAGGGTCTCCACCGTGTCGCCCTGCCGCGCCACCACGAGCCCGACCCGCAGCGGCTTGACGGCCGCCGCTTCCTCGTTGGCCATGACGTGGAAGCTCTCGATCGCCTGGCGGAACGCCCGGTCGGAGTCGGGCGTGTAGTTCTTGGCGGCCAGGATGAACCGATAGGTCGCCTGCCCGACCTGCACGGCCGCGAGCCGGAACGTCCACTCGTCGCCCTTGGCCACCGCCGTCACGGCCGGAAGGCCATTGACGTTGAGGGTCTCCACCGCCCCCACCTCGACGCCTTCGATCCACCCCGACACGATGTAGCTTTCCAGGGTGGCGCCATCCGGCATCTTGACGCTGTCGAAGCGCATCGCCTGCGCGCCGCCCGGCGCTAGGCCCAGCACGGCCGAGGCCGAATTCTCCAGCATGAAGTTGGCCGGCGCGGCGTAGGCGAAGCCGAGCTGCGGGTGCATGAACCGGTTGCCGCGCACCACCCCCTCGGCCGGGTCGTCGCCGAAGGTCATGCCCTCGATGGATTTGAGGTAGCGATCCCGGTCGTTCTCCCCGATGCCCGGCGCCCGGATCTGGCGGGCGGCGGAGAGCGCCTGCGCCACCCTCTCGGGCGTCGAGGGATGCGTGGAGAGGAAGTTGGGGCTCTGGTTGGACTTCTCGCCCAGCAGAGTGGCCCGCATCGCCGACTGGCGGCCCAGCGACGCCAGGAAGCGGGCGGCTCCGAACGGATCGAACCCCGCCTTGGCGATGGTGGTGACGCCGATCTGGTCGGCCTCGAGCTCCTGCGCCCGCGAAAAGCTCGCCAGCGTGATCTTGCCGCGGGCCTGCACCTGCTGCTCGGCGGCGCTGTCGTTCAGGACTTCGGCCACGACCCGGCTGACGATCTCGGACCGGCGTTCCAGCTCGGCGCGCTGGATGGCGTGGCTCAGGGTGACATGCGCCACCTCGTGAGCCATGACGGCCGCCACTTCGGAGGTGTCGTTCGCCAGGGCGAGAAGCCCGCGGGTGACGTAGAGATTCCCGTTGGGCAGCGCGAAGGCGTTCACCACCGGGGAGTTCAGGATGGTGACCTGATATTGCTGGTCTGGCCGCTCCGTGGCGGCCGCCACGCGGCGCATCACGTCATTGAGCAGGCGCTCGGCCACCGGGGCGCGATAGTCCCCGCCGAAGCTCGACACCAGCTTCTTGTGCTCGCGAGACCCGAGGGGCTCCACGCCGGTGACGCGCGGGGCCGAGGCAGGCAGGCTGGGCGCCGTGCCCGCGCCGAAACCGATCCGGTCCGAGGCGCATCCGGCGAGCAGGCCCGCGACCGCGATGGCCGCCAGGCGCGCGCGCACGGAAGGCGCGCCGAAACGGGCGCGCTGCGGTCCGCGAGCGACGTCCCCTCTGCTCACCATCTCGCCAGAAACACCCGCCGTCGATGCCGCACCAACACACCCGATTTTCGTCCGGCCGAAGCCGGGTTTGGCGGAGGTCGAGATCCCGGTTAGTCGAGACGCTCAATGTCCTCCGGCGCGGACGCCTCGATCAACGGTCCGCCGCTGTCCATGACGACGCCGCGCACGCGGACGCGCCGGCCCTTCAGCGTGGACCACCTCATGCCCGATGCCTCGAGTCTGTTCAAGGTCCGTTTCGAAACCGTGACCGTGAAGTCCTCGCTCCAGACCTCGTCGAAATTGAGATAGGCCTTCGTTTTGCGCTCGGTCGCGCCCAGGACGCGCCCTTCCACCACCACGTAGCGGCCGACATGCTCCAGGATGGCGGCGGGCGCCTCGGCGCTGAGATGGGCCTCCCCGTCCAGCCACAGTCCTCGCCGCGCCGTTCGGGCCTCGGCTTCCGCCGCCAGCACAGCCGCCGCGCAGCCGGCCGGCAGATCTCCGGCCTTGGCCACCGCCAGCCCGGCCCTGGCGAGCGCTGCGGCCAGATGATCGCCCGATCCCTCGCGTCCGATCAGGGCCGGCATGCGCCCCCACCGGTCCGGCCGTCCTGCCACGGCCGAGATCCGGAACGGCCCGCTTGCGGCGAACGCAGCCAGGAGGCTGCGCTGCGCGTCCGCCAGGCCCGGCTTGGATGGGTCCGCGACGACGATTCCGGCGGGCGTCCAGGTCTCGCCGCCGGGCGTCTCCAGATCGCCCGCCGGATTGACGGCGAGGCGATCGACGCTCCGGCCCCCGGCGATCCGGCAACCGGCGTTCTGCGCGACGGCGGCAGGAGCCTGCCCCACGACAAGGAGCGCGACGACGCCGCAGCCCATGAGGCAGCGTCGGATCAGGTCGGATCGGACGAGCGAGCCGCGTGTGTTCACGCACAACCTTACCAAGGCTCAAGATGCGATCAATGCCGGCACGCCCAGCTCGGACGCGCCGCGATCGTTAGGCGATGGTCAAGGTTTGACGCTCATCTTGAATCAAAGCTGAGAACAAAAGCCTGAATGGCGCATTGAGAGCCGAAAGGAGAACGGCCCATGGAACGAGAGGCTCAACTGGGATCGGGCGCGGCTGAACCGCTCGGCATCCAGCAAGTCGCTCCAACTCACGACGATTCACCCTTCAGCCGCGTCGGGCGCGGTCTGAGAGGCGAGTTGGGCCGTGTGCTCGTGGACCCCATCCCGGCCGCCTGGCACGGGCTGCTGCAGCAGTTGGGAGAGGCCGAGGATCGCCACCGCGGCGAGGGTCACACAGGCCCGAAGGTCTGAAGGGAGCGGCCCGCGAAGGCGGGGAACCCTGGGGGCGACCGGCGGTTGTGAGACCACCAACCAGCAGCCGGGAGACCTACCATGGCGGTCAAGCAAAAGACGATGGACGACCTCTTTCTCGAGACCCTGAAGGACATCTACTACGCTGAAAAGCAGATCCTCAGGAACCTGCCCAAGATGGCCAAGGCGGCCAAGACCAGCGAGCTCAAGCAGGCTTTCGAGCAGCACCGGGACGAAACCGAGCATCAGATCGAGCGCCTCGACCAGATCTTCGAGATGCTGGGCAAGCCCGCGCGCGGCAAGACCTGCCAGGCCATCGTCGGCATCGTCGAGGAGAGCCAGGAGGTCATGGAGGACTTCAAGGACTCCGACGCGCTGGACGCCGGCATCCTGGCCGCCGCGCAGGCCGTGGAGCACTACGAGATTTCACGCTACGGCACGTTGAAGACCTGGGCTGCGCAGCTCGGCATGAAAGACGCCGTCAAGCTCCTGGACGAGACTCTCCAGGAGGAGAAGAAGACCGACGCGCTCTTGAGCAAGCTGGCCGACCAGGCCGTCAATCGCAAGGCCGCCTGAGGACTTCGCCTACCGCCCGCGCCGCCGCGACGCCCGCCCGAAAGGGCGGGCGCCTCGCGTGCGCTCGCTCCGCCGGGCTGCGTTGCGCCAGCCGGGCTTGAAGCGCCGGTCCTGCGCATCACTTGCAGGAGACGCCAGCGCCGGAGCGTCCCATGCCGCCCCTTTCCATCCTCGATCTCTCCTTCGTGATGTCCGGATCCACCTGTGGACAGGCGTTGCGAAACACCATCGATCTCGCCGTCATGGCCGACGGCCTCGGCTTCACGCGGTTCTGGGTCGCCGAGCATCACAACCTGCCCTCGGTGGCCAGCCCGGCGCCTGAGATCATGATCGGCCAGATCGGCGCCGCCACCCGGCGGATCCGCATCGGCTCGGGCGGCGTGATGCTGCCCAATCACGCACCCCTGATGGTGGCCGAGCGCTTCCGGATGCTGGAGGCGTTGTTTCCGGGACGCATCGACCTCGGTATCGGGCGGGCGCCCGGGACGGACCCGGTCACGTCCTACGCCCTGAGGCGGTGGCAAGGCGATCCGCAGGTCGACGATTTCCCGCAGCGCCTGGAGGAGCTGATGGCCTTCGGGGCCGACGCCTTCCCGGCCAACCACCCCTTCAGCAAGATCAAGGCGATGCCCGCCGACGTCCCGCTGCCGCCGATCCTCATGCTGGGATCGAGCGATTTCGGCGGCAAGCTCGCGGCGCGTCTCGGGTTCGGCTTCGCCTTCGCGCATCACTTCGCCAGCCATGACGCGGGCGACGCTCTGTTGACCTACCGCGCCCGTTTCACGCCGGGCGCGCTGGAAAGGCCGCACGCCATCCTGGCGACGGCCGCGATCTGCGCGGAGACGGACGAAGAGGCTCAGCGCCTGGCCTCCAGCGCCGACCTCAGCGCGCTTCGCCGGACCCGGGGCGTCTACGGCCCGCTACCCAGCCCCGAAGAGGCGGCCGCCCAGTCCTACGACGCCCAGGATCTCGCCTTCATCCGCCGCAACCGAGCGCGTCTGTTCGTCGGGACGCCGGACGCCGTGCGGGACGCCCTCATGGACCTGGCCCGATCGGTCCAGGCGGACGAAGTCATGATCACCTCCGCGGTGCATGACCACGAGGCGCGCAAGCGGTCCTTCGCGCTGCTGGCGAAGTCCTTCGGGCTGACGACCCAGGCTGAAGCGGCCTGATCTTAAGCTTTCGGAAAGTCTTGGGCCCGCAATGCGGCGGCGCACACCTCAGGCAGCCAGTTTGCGACAAAGTCGAGGCGGTCGGATCGAAACGATCCTGCAACATTGCATAGCTATGGTTCGAACATAGCGCTTCTGATCCCGGTCCCGGGGGCGCAAAGGTTCAGGACCGCCCAGAACACGCGAGCCCCGCCGTGAGTCCCCCGCCTGTGATCGCCGACGCCGCCGTCGAGCCCCGCCTCGTCGCTTCTTCGTCCGCCGCCCTCGTCAAGGCGCACGCCGCCCGCGCGACGGCGACGCCCGTCAGCGACAACGCCTTCCTGGGCATCGGCTTCATCATCGCCTCTACGGTGTTCTTCGCCGGCTCGGACGTGGCCGCCAAGCTGCTCACCCACACGATCCCGCCGGTCGAGATCGCGTGGATGCGCTATGTGGTGTTCTGCCTGATGGTCCTTCCGGCCGTCGCGTGGACGGGCGGCCGCCGCGGGCTTGCGACGACCCGCCTGCCGATGCAGGTGCTGCGCGCGCTTGGGATGGTGAGCTCGGCGGTGGTGTTCATGGTGGCGCTGGGGCACCTGCCCGTGGCTGAGGCCACCGCCATCAACTTCGTGTCCCCCATCTTCATCACCGCCCTCTCCATCCCGCTGCTGGGCGAGAAGGTCGGCCTGCGCCGCTGGATCGCGGCCGCCGTGGGCCTCGCGGGCGTGCTGATCGTCGTCCAGCCGGGCGGGGCGTCATTCCAGCTCGCCGCGCTGCTGCCGGCCGTCTCGGCCGCCATCTGGGCCTGCTCGGCCATCCTGACGCGCCTGATGAGCAGCGAGAAGCCCGAGGTCACGCTGGCGTGGTCGGCCATCGTCGGCTTCGTGGTCCTCACGGTCGCGGTCCCTTATGCGTGGGTGACGCCCGACGCGACGGAGCTCTGGTACGGCCTGATCATGGGCGTCGGCTCCACCATCGGGCATTGGCTGCTCGTGCTCGGCTATCGCCGCGCCGGCGCCTCCCTCCTCGCGCCCTTCTCCTACACGCAGCTGGTCTGGGCCAGCGGCCTCGGCTTCCTGGTGTTCGGCGCCATCCCGGGCCTCTGGACCCTGGTGGGCGGAGCCGTCATCGCCGCCAGCGGCCTCTACACGGCCCACCGCGAGCGCGTCCGCGCCCAGATGGAGCGAAGCGCCAAGGCCGCGTAGTTTTGCGCTCCCGGCGCCAGCAGAGACGTTGACGGCGGCGGGATCGCGGCCCGTGGTCGGCGCCCTACGGGCAAGGGCGCCGAGTCGGAAGCCCGGTGACTCCGATCACTGCGCGTCGCTCGCGGCCCGTTCCGCCGCCTTCAGGCGCCGCTCGTCTTCCGCGGTCAGCTTGGGATGATCGAGCGAAAGAGTGATCTTGTCGATCTTGCCGGTGAACGCGAACGGCGGCTGGTAGTCCGAGTCATTGACGCCCGTCAGCGTGTCGGACCCGATGTCGAGCGATTCATCGAATTGCAGGGTGAACGGGATGGTATGCTCCATGCGCTGACTGGCGACGTCCTTGCCATCCACCGTGAGCACACCCGTGCCTCCCTGTCCCACGCCGCTGTAGTCGCCGAAGGCGAGCGTGGCCGGGCCCAAGCCGTCATACCTGAAATCGAACGCCACCTGGTGCTTGCCAGGCGCCAGCTTCGGCCCCTCCCAGCGCACGCGCTTCAGGTCGACGAGGTTCCACAGGAACACCGGCTTGCTGTTCACCAGGTAGAAACCATAACCGCCAAATCGCCCACCCTGGGTGATCAGCATGCCTTCGGCTCCCGTATCGGGCACCTCGATCTCGGCCTTGAACGTGTAGGACGTGTTCAGCACGCTCGGCGCGTCGCCGTTCGGGGTCCCGGTCAAGGGCCGCGTCCAGGTGAACATGTTGCGTCCCGCCGTGATGCTTGGCCGAGGGGTGATCGCCCTGGACACGAAGGACGTGTCGAGCGGCAGAACCTGATACTTCCGGGCCTCCTGCCAGAACAGGTCCTGCATCTCCTTCAGCTTTCCAGGATTCTGTGCGGCGAGATCCTGTGACTGCGTCCAGTCCTTGCGCAGATCGTAGAGCTCCCAAGGATAATTCAGCACGCTGGCCTTTGGGGGGATGTTCTCCCACGGCGCACGCATGACCTTCGTGCCGGCCATCCAGCCATCGTTGTAGATCGCCCGGTCGCCCATCATTTCGAAATACTGGGTGACGTGGGTGGAGGGCGCGTTCGCGCTCTCCTTTCCGAACGTGTAGGCCATGCTGACGCCCTCGATCGGGCTCTGCCGGATGCCGTCCACCTGGTCAGGCTGACGGATGCCGCTTGCCTCCAGGAGGGTGGGCGCGATGTCGATCACATGGTGGAACTGGTTGCGGATTCCGCCCTTGTCCTTGATGACCTTGGGCCATGAGATCGCCATGCCCTGTCGAACGCCGCCCAGGTGCGAGACGATCTGCTTGGTCCAGGAAAACGGGGTGTCGAAGGCCCAGGCCCACGGAACGGCCATGTGATTGTAGGTCTTGTCCGAGCCCCAGATGTCGTAGTAGTCGCGAAGTTGCACGTCCACGGGCGGGTTTACGCCGTTGAACATCGCCATTTCGTTGGGCGTGCCGATCAGGGTTCCCTCGGCGCTCGTGCCGTTGTCGCCGTTGATGTAGATGATCAGGGTGTTGTCGAGCTTGCCAAGGTCGCTGACGGCCTGGATGACGCGCCCGATCTCGTGATCGTTATAGGCCGCATAGGCCGCGAAGACGTCGGCCTGGCGGATGAAGAGCTTCTTCTCGTCCGCACTCAGCTGATCCCACTCCTTCAGGAGATCCGAGGGCCACGGCGTAAGCTGTGCGTCCTGCGGGATCACGCCGAGCCGCTTCTGGTTCGCGAAGATCTGCTCGCGAAGCTTGTTCCATCCTCCGTCGAAGAGGTGCATGTCGCTGATGGTCTTGATCCACTCCGGCGTGGGGTGGTGCGGCGCATGGGTGGCGCCCGGCGCGTAGTAGAGGAAGAACGGCTGGTCCGGCAGAAGCGCGTTGACGCGGTTGAGGTAGTCGATAGCGTCATCCGCCATGGCGGTGACGAGGTTCCATCCGGGCTTGCCCTGGAAGGGGTAGATCTGGGTGGTGTTCCGGAAGAGGTTCGGCTCCCACTGGTTCGTGTCGCCCCCGACGAAGCCGAAGAAATAGTCAAAGCCCATGCCGATCGGCCACTGGTCGAAGGGGCCGACCTGGCTGGCCTGGAAGGCCGGCGTGTTGTGGTTTTTCCCAAACCACGAGGTGGCGTAGCCATTGTCCTTGAGGATACGGCCCACCGTGGCTTTGTCCTTGGAGATGATGCTGTTGTAGCCAGGGAACCCGGTCGCCTGCTCGGACACGACGCCGAAGCCGGCGGAATGGTGATTGCGCCCCGTGATCAGCGCGGCGCGGGTGGGCGAGCATAGCGCCGTGGAGTGGAAGTTGGTGTAGCGCAGCCCCTCGTTGGCGATGCGGTCGAGGGCTGGCGTCGGGATGACCCCGCCAAATGTGCTGGGCACCCCGAACCCGCTGTCGTCCGTCAGGATCAGCAAGACGTTCGGCGCGCCGGCGGGCGGCACGATCCGCGGCGGCCACCACGGGCGAGAGTTGGGCGCAGTCTGCTCGATGACGCCGCCAAAGGCGGGTGGCGGAGCCGGGAGCTGGTTTCCCGGAATGGTGGTGACCCCGCTTGGCGCCCCCGGCGCGTCCTGCGCCTGGCACGGCAGTGCAAGCGCCAAGACGGCCATGATCGCCGCCGCCCATCCGAATGGCTTCGCCCTCATATCGATCCCTCCATGCGCGCCGTCTCCGGAGAAGGGGTCTTCTGGTATCCGGCGAAGTCCCAGCCTATCGCGGGCGACGGCGAGGATATTGACGGAGATCACTCGGCGACCGGGCCCATCCAGCGGCGATCCGCCGGGCCCGGTCTCGGATGAGGTCTGCAAAAGGTCCGCAAACCCTCGCGGTCCTTCACGGAATGGAACGACCCGAAATCTCGATTGATCTCGATCAGGAAGCGACCTCTCCCGGCGCGTACGATCCGGCGAGGCCATGGAGGCCGCTGAACCGACTTCCGCAGGGAGGCTCGATCGTGAAGCTCAGCCTGATGCTCGCCGCCGCCGGCCTCTGCGCCCTCGGCAGCGTGTCGACCTTGGCCCAGTCTCCCGCGATCCCGTTGGGCTCACCTGGCGCGTCGTCCGCCATCGATGGCAGGCGATTGCCGCCCCCTGATCCCAAATTTGGCGGCGCGATCAAAGAGAGAGCTTCGGAGTCGACCCCCTGGTGGGCTCCGCGGGTCGTCCCGCCCAAGGGCGCGCCCAACGTGCTGCTCATCATGACGGATGACAGCGGCTTCGGCGCGCCTGGCACTTTCGGGGGCGTCGTGCCCACGCCGGCGCTCGACCGCATCGCCAACGCCGGGCTGCGCTACACCAACTTCCACTCCACGTCGCTGTGCTCGCCAACCCGCGCGGCCCTGATCACGGGCCGCAATCACCACGTCGCGGGCTTTGGCGTGGTCGGGGAGATCGCCACGGGTTACCCAGGCTACGACTCCATCATCCTGGGAGCGAACGGCACGGTCGGCACGATCTTGAAGGAGAACGGCTACGCCACGTCGTGGTTCGGCAAGAACCACAATACGCCCTTCTATCAGGCGACCGTGGCCGGACCTTTCGACCAATGGCCGGTCGGCATGGGATTTGAGTATTTCTACGGGTTCGTCGGTGGCGACGCCAGCCAGTGGCAGCCCAACCTGTTCCGCAACACCACGCCGATCTTCCCGTTTCAGGGAAATCCGGGATGGAACCTGACGACGGCCATGGCCGACGAGGCGATCAACTACATGAAGGAGTTGAAGGAGGTTGCGCCCGACAAGCCCTTCTTCGTCTACTACGTGCCGGGCGGCACCCACTCGCCCCACCACCCCACTCCGGAGTGGATCAAGAAAATCAGCGACATGCACCTCTTCGACGATGGCTGGAACAAGCTGCGCGAGAGGATCTTCGCCAATCAGAAACGCCTTGGCGTGATGCCCGAAAACGCCAAGCTGACGGCGTGGCACAAGGATTTGCCGGAGTGGGACAGCCTGAGCTTTGAAGAGAAAAAGCTCTTCATCAAGCAGGCTGACGTGTACGGGGCCTATCTCGCCTACACGGACGACCAGATCGGTCGCGTCATTCAGGCCGTGGAGGACATGGGCCAGCTCGACAACACGCTGATCATCTACATCAGCGGCGACAACGGCGCGAGCGCCGAAGGCATGCTGAACGGAACTCCCAACGAGTTCACGACCTTCAACGGCGTTCCCGTGCCGGTGAAGGACCAGTTCCTCTGGTATCCGTTCTGGGGGTCGGAGCGCACCTTCCCGCATTTCGCGGCGCCTTGGGCCTTGGCCATGGACACGCCGTTCCAGTGGATGAAGCAGGTCGCATCGCATTTCGGCGGGACGGCCCAGGGCGTCGCGATGTCCTGGCCCGGTCACATCAACGACGCGGGCGGCGTCCGCCGCCAGTTCCACCATGTCATCGACATCGTCCCGA
This sequence comes from Alsobacter sp. KACC 23698, assembly GCF_045348435.1. GTDB lineage: Bacteria > Pseudomonadota > Alphaproteobacteria > Rhizobiales > Beijerinckiaceae > Alsobacter. Next base: position 4,607,391 of record NZ_CP157484.1, read on the forward strand.
CCATCCTCGAAGCGACCGGCATTCCCCAGCCGCAAACGATCAACGGCATCGCGCAGCGACCCATGGACGGCGTCAGCATGACCTACACGTGGGACAAGGCGAACGCCGACGCGCCTTCGACGCGCACGACGCAGTACTTCGAAATGCTGGGAAACCGCGCCATCTATCATGACGGCTGGGTCGCGGCCACGACCCCGGCGACGCTGCCTTGGGAGTTGAACACGAAGACCCCGCCCGATGTGATCACCGGCTACGACTGGGAACTCTACAACGTGAAGGACGACCCCACGGAGTCGGACAACCTCGCCACGAAGATGCCCGGCAAGCTCAAGGAAATGCAGGACCTCTTCTACGAAGAGGCGCGCAAGAACAACGTCCTGCCGCTCGACAATTCGTCGTTGACCCGCTGGAATACGCCACGTCCCAGCCTCACGGCGGGACGCAAGGTGTTCACCTACTCGGGCGCCCTCATCAGCGTGGCGAATAGCGGCGCTCCCAGCATCCTGAACAAGGCCTACACCATCACGGCCGACATCGAGATCCCGGCCGGCGGCGCCGAGGGCATGATCGTCACCGACGGCGGCCGTTTCGGCGGGTATGGCCTCTTCCTCAGTAAGGGGGAGTTCGGGTTCGACCGGGGTAAGGTGGTGTTTCTGTACAACCTGCTTGATCTCAAGCGCACCGCTTGGGAGGGACCAGCGCTCGAGGCGGGCCGGCACACGATCGTCTTCGCCTTCCGGCCTGAAAGCGCCGGCTTGGGAAAGGGCGGCACGGGCATCCTGTCCGTGGACGGGCGTGAAGTGGCCAGGAACAGCTTGGACCACAGCACCCCGATCACATTCCCTGAGGACGAGACGTTCGACGTCGGCCAGGACACGCGGACGCCCTTGGCGCTGGTCGAATATCGCTATGACTCGCCGTTCAAGTTCACCGGGAAGATCAACAAGCTGACCTTCGAACTTGACCCGGAGCAGCCAGCGGCCAAGCCATGAGCGGTCGGGTGGCGTCGAGGAAGGACGCTCTGAGGTCCGGCCCGCTGTGGTCGAAGACTTTGGCGGTCGCCGCCGTCGCCGAACTCGGGACCGGATTGGCCCTGGTGACCGTTCCCTCGCTCGTCGGGCAGCTGCTGTTTGGTCAATCCCTCACTGGCGTGGCGGGCGAAGTGGCGCGTTTCGCCGGCCTTGCCTTGGTGTCTTTGGGCATAGCGTGCTGGCCCGGACGTTCGCCCAGCGCCACAGCGCTGGTCGGGATGTGGATCTACAGCCTCCTCACGGCGCTGTATCTCGCCTATCTGGGCTTATCGAGCGCACGGTCTGGCGCGCTGCTGTGGCCGGCTGTAGCCGTTCATCTCACTTTGGCCGTCCTGCTTGGCCGACAAGGGCTGGCGTCCAGGCCAGGGTGAGTGCGGAGCGGAGGTCCAGAACAGCGCGCAAGGTCGCCGGGCTGCAACCGACGCAAGCTCTCGGGCGTAGTCTAGCAACGGTCCGTCGTTTTCGCCGGGGGACCGCCTTCTGGACGCCGCGTTCCTGTCGCGCCCGGGATGCTTATTGCGTCCGGGAGACGTCCATGCCGCCCCACCATCCCACCGTCCTCGTGGTCGAGGACGAGGCGATCCTGTCGCTGGCGATCCGCGATGAGCTGATGTTGGACGGCTTCGCCGTGGTCGGACCGTTCGTGAGCCCTCGGGGCGCCCAGGAATGGCTTGTCGGCGCGCGGCCCGACTGCGCCGTGCTCGATTTCCCCACAAGCAACGACGACGCCGCGGCCGCGCTGGCGGAAGACCTGATCCGGCGCGGCGTGCCGGTCATCGTGGTCTCGGCCTTCCAGCGCGAAACCTCCCCGGTTCAAGTCTCGGCCGCCCTCTGGTTAAAGAAGCCGGCGACCCGCAAGGCGCTGACCTCGGCCATCCGGTCCGCATGCGCGCCGAGCGCTGGAGAGCGATGAGATCGCGGCCGAGCGCCAGCCGTTCTTCATGAGGGACTCGCTGCCGCGGGGGTGCTCTCAGCGATGTTCAGCGTCGCGTTAGGCGTCGTCGCTGGATCCGAGATTGGTGCCCCTGGCCGGCACCGTCACTCCCAAAAATTCATATGCAGATTAAGCTTTTGCAGATTGACCGCGACCTTGGTCCCACGTTTAGTCCCACTTACGCGCCGCTGTCATGGAACTTGGCTAAGGCAGTTTCACCTCAATCTTTCTACCCATGCGCGCACGGAAGCAGCCATGGCGGCGCGGTGGTCGGCGGCGTTGAAGCCCGAGACGCCCTTTCGGGGCATGAGGTCATGGTCGCCGTCGGACATCCAAAGCAGCTCGATCGAGGGCGACAAGGTGTAGCCCGCGACTTCCTCCTCGGTTCCGAAAGGGTCCCGCGTACCCTGAACAATCAGCGTTGGGACGTGTAACGCCTCCAGGTGAGCCGTGCGGGTCTTTGTGGGCCGCCCGGGCGGATGGAACGGGTAACCCAGGCAGAGCAATCCAGCGATATCGCCCGTATTGTGGAGATCATCAGCCACCTTCGAGGCGACGCGACCACCCATCGACTTGCCTCCAACGACAAGACGCTCCGAACCGATGTAGGCCCGCGCTGCGGCCACGGCGGCACCGTACTCCGGGACCAAGGTTTCAGCCTTGGGCGGCGGCTTGCGCCCACCCGTGCGTCGCGCGGCCATGTAGTCAAATTCAAAGCGCAGCACTCGGAGCCCCGCGGCTACAAGTGCTTCGGTGGCGGACTGCATGCCGGCAGAGTCCATCGCTCCCCCCGCGCCGTGAGCCAACAGCAGCGTGGCAGGACTGTGATGTGGGCCGTCGTCGAGGAAGTCGGAGGCGGAATTCATTGGTCTGTCCGGGCGCTCGTAACACCGTTGCACACGTTCTTGCCCAAACCACGTGGGCAGCCCGCCATGAGAATCCAGCGTGGGCGTGGTGGATTTCGAGACCGCGCGCCTCCGGGCGGGCTCCGGCGTGGAATTCCGGCCGTTCTCGCCGCGGCTTGCCTCCGATCTACAGCGCAATCGGCAGGCCGGCGGCGTCGCCGAGGCGTTCAGCGCTAGCCTGCAGCCGCCGCTCCGCCCCGCCGAGGGCGTCGCGCTGGGCGGCCCGGCGAGCCGGACCGTTGACCGGCGGGGCGAAAGCGCCTCGGCGCGCCGGCCCGCTCGCCGTCTGTCAGTACGTGGCCCTGCCGCCGGAGATGTCGAAGACGCCCCCGGTCGAGAAGGAGCAGTCGTCCGAACACAGCCAGGCGACCAGGCGGGCGACCTCGTCCACCTCGACGAAACGGCCCGCCGGGATGCGGGCCTCGATCTCGGCGCGGCGCTCGGACGAGATCAGCTTCGCCATGGCGGTCTCGGCCGCGGCCGGCGTCACCGCCGTGACGACGATCTTCTCGCGCGCGGTCTCCTTGGCCAGCGTCTTGGTGAGCGCCAGCAAGGCCGCCTTGGAGGCCGCATAGGCCCCGGCGAGCGGCATGCCCTCCTTGCCCTGGATAGACGACATGTTCACCACATGGCCCCGCAAAGGCCGGGGCTGCTGCCGCAGCATGCGCCCCACCACCGCGCGGGCGACCAGATAGGAGCCGACGAGGTTGACCTCCAGCACGCGCCGGAAATCGTCGGGCGACGTCTCCCAGAGGGGCTTCACCTCGCCGAGCACGCCGGCGTTGTTAACCAGGGCGTCGATCCGGCCCGCGGCGGCGAAGGCCGCTACTGCGGCCTCCACCTGCTCCTCGGCCGTGATGTCCACCACGCGCGCGCTGACGCGGTCCGGCCCGAGCTCGGCCCGCGCGGCCTCCAGCCGGTCCTGCGACAGGTCCCAGAGCTCCACCACGGCGCCGCCGGCCAGCAGCGCCCGCGCGACGCCGACGCCGAAGCCGCCGGCGCCCCCCGTCACGATGGCGCGTTTTCCGGCGAGGTCATAGGCGTTCATCGGTCAGCCCGCCGTCCAGGGCGTCTTCAGTCTGCAATATTCCAGCCGGTAGACGCCGATGTCCGGCTCCCCCCGGATCTCGACGCCCGGGACGCGCAACAGCGCATCGGCGGCGGCCCTGACCTCCTGCGGCCCGCAGCCCTCGACCAGAATGGCGCGTTCGGGCGCCGCCAGGATGTCGGTCCGGTCGCGGCTCTCGGCCGTCCGTTCGCCGGAGGCGGCGTCGTCCGTGAGGCACAGATGCAGGCCCGTCAGGCGCGGCGACGCCGCGAGCCGCGGCAGCGCCTCCTCGGCGAGGATGCGCTCAGCCTCCGCGCGGCGCTCCGGCGCGAGGTCGAACCGCAGCGTGGCGAGCGAGCCCCCCTGGCCCGGGCCGAAGCTGGCCCGCACGCGGGTCAGGGCGCGGGAGGTGTTCCTGAAGCCCTGCGTCGCCCGCTTCGTCCAGGGCGTCGGCGCATTCAGGCGGCGCTGGTAGTCGTCTCCCACCAGGACCTGCGGCGTGTCGGTCTCGTAAAGGGTGAAGAACTCCGGCGCCGTCCTGTCGTCGTCGCGGATATAGCGCCGGCCGCGCCGGAATCCGGGGATCCCGACGCGCTCCGGCATGTGCTCGGCGAGGTGCCAGGCGTAGAAGTCGTCTCGGCCCTCGGGGGTGATGTCGTTCCAGATCAGGACCGCTCCTTCGCCAGCCAGCATCGATGGTCCTCCCGTCCGTCAGGCGCGCGGCCTCACGATCCGCTTTTGCCCGCGAACTCGTTGGTGAAGAAGGCGTCGGCCGCCTTGTCGGTCTGGAGGTCCTGGTACTGCTTCATCAGGTCGACCGTGTCCTGCCAGTCCTTGAGGGCGAACTGACCCAAGGGGAGCGACTTCGTCGCCTCCGAGGCCATCAGGCCGATGCCGGCCTTGAGCTGCGCCATGGCGAGATCGGCATCCATGTCGGGCTTGACCTTCTGGCCGGCCTTGACCGACGCCTCCGGCTCCTTCAGCGCCGCCTGGAAGCTGCGCGTGGTCGCCTTGACGAAGCGGCGCACGAGGTCCGGATTGGACTTGAGCGTCTCCTCGTTGGCGATGATCGTCAGGCCGACCGTGTTCACCCCGTTGGCGGCGTAGCCGAAATCGACCAGCGGCACGCCCTGGCGCGGCAGGGTGATCGACTGGTTGTCGAGGCCGGCCATCAGGCCCTCCGCCTTCTTCTCGGCGACGGCCACCATCTTGCCCGCGCCCTCGACCCGCAGGATCTTGACCTTGCCCCCGTCGACGCCGTTCCGGGCGAAGAGCGCCGGCAGCAGTTGCAGGCCGGCCTCGCCGGGCGCGCTGGCGACCGTCTTTCCCTCGAAGTCCTTGAGCGTCTTGATCCCGGCGTCGACCCGGGCCGACAGAGCGTAGGGGGACGAGTTCGTCACCGCCATGACGGCGCGCACGGGCGCGCCCTTGCTAACGCCCGCCACCACCGAGCCGCCGTCCGCCAGCCCGAAGGTGTCCCCCTTGGCGCCGACGGTCTGGACCGCCCGCACCGAGCCCTGGCCCTCGCCGATGGTGAGGTCGATTCCCTCGTCCTTGTAGTAGCCGCGCTCCACGCCGAGATAGAACGGCGTGTGGAAGCCATAGGCGATCCAGTTCAGCCGGAAGGCGACCTTGTCCTCAGCCGAGGCCGGCCCGGCGATCAGCGTTGCGGCCAGCAGGCCCCAGATGGCGGCGCGTGTCATGTGATCCTCCCCTCGTAGTCTATTATGGGTTGCCGGACAGGTCCGGCTCCGTCGTGCGGCGAGAGACATGCCACGGGATGGCGATCCGCTCGATCGCCTCCACGGCGCCGTAGAGCGCCAGGCCCATCAGGCTGATCACCAGGATGGTGGCGAAGGCCATCGGCGTGTCCATGTTGTTGGAGTAGCCGACGAGCAGATAGCCGAGACCCCGGTCGGAGGCGACGAACTCGGCCACCAGCGCCCCGGTGGCCGACAGGGCGGCCGACACCTTGAAGCCCGTGAACAGGGTGGGCAGCGCGTGCGGCAACTGCACCTTCCAGAAGATGCGCCCGGCTCCGGCGCCGGTGGCGCGCGCAAGGTCGAGGATGTCCGGGTCGACCGAGCGGAAGGCCGAGACCGCGCTGACCACGATCGGAAAGAACGACAACAGAAAGACGAGCAGCACCTTTGGCAGCAGTCCGTACCCGAACCAAATCAGGAAGAGCGGGGCGACCGCGATCTTCGGCACGATCTGGAGGAAGACGATGACCGGGTAGAGCGTTTCCCGGAAGGCCTGCGAGAACGCCACCAGGAGCGCCAGAAACACGCCGACCGCCACCGCCAGGACGTAGCCGATCAGCATGGGCTGCAGCGTCGCGAGCGCCCCGTCCAGCACAGTCGGCAGGCGCGCGACCATCTGGGTCATTACCACGGAGGGCTTCGGCAGGATGTAAGGCTTCACGCCGAGCACGAGGACGGCGGCTTCCCAGGCGGCGAAGATCGCCACGAAGGTGGCGACGACCTTCCAATGGTCGAGCACGAGCCGGCGCACAGCGCTCATTCCCCGGCATCCTCCCTGCCCCGCGTCGCGGGTGTCGCTGGCTGTTCGGCGTGACAAGGGTTTGACGAGGCCCGTCCGCGCTCGATACATTGAACATCGTTCCATAAAGGACGGGGTTCCGCAACATGCGGGTCGTGAAATCTCAGCTCCATAGCGCCCTGGATCTCATCGAGGCGCTCTCGCGGGCGGCGAGCCCCTGCGGCGTGTCGGAGCTTGCGGGCCAGCTCGGACTTCCCAAGAGCGGAGTCCACCGCCTGCTGGGCCAACTCGTCGACAAGGGCTGGGCCGAACAGGACCCGGCCACCCAGCGCTACCGGCTGACCCTGCGGTTCGCCCTGATGGGCAAGCGCATGCTGGCGCAGGCGCGCATCGAGGAGATCTGCCAACCGATCCTCGACGCGATGGCGCGCGAGACGGGCGAACTCGTCCGGCTGTCCTGCGTGCAGGACCGGCGCCTCGCCTGGCTGGGCTCGGCCCAGGGCGCCCCGCCCGGCCTGATGTACGCCCCGTCGATGACAGGGCGCATCCCGCTTCACGCCACCGCCAACGGCAAGGCCTGGCTCTCTACCCTGCCGGAGGGCGAGGCGGTCGCGATCCTGCTTCAGGACGGCCTGAACGACACCGGCGCGAGCGGCCCCAACGCGATCCGCGACCTCGACGGCCTGATCGGAGAGCTTCGCCGGACGCGCGAGAGGCGATGGGCCATCGCGCTGGAGGAGGCCGAGCCCGGCATCGTGGCCATCGCCGCGCCGATCATCCCCGGCGGCCAGACGGCGATCGGGGCGGTAAGCGTCGCGGGACCCGTCCAGCGCATCCCGCCCGCGCGCCACGCGGAGCTGGCGATCCGGGTGCAGGCCGCGGCCGGCGAGCTCGCCGACCGCTGGCCGATCCCCGTCCTGTCCGCCGCTCCCCGGAGAACCGCCTGATGGCCATCACGCTGCGCAATGTCGGCAAGACCTACCGCCGGGGCGGCGTGGTCACGCACGCCCTCGACCGCGTCGATCTCGACATCGCCGAGGGCGAGTTCGTCGCCATCGTCGGTCCATCCGGCTGCGGCAAGTCCACCCTGCTGCGGCTCATGTCGGGGCTGCTCCCCGCCAGTTCGGGCGAGATCCTGGTGAACGGCGCGCCGGTGACGCGTCCCAGCGGCGAGATGGGCATCGTATTCCAGGCCCCGGTGCTGCTGGACTGGCGCAGCGTGCGCGAGAACCTGCTGTTCCAGATCGAGATGCGGGGCCTGCGCAAGGCCGACTACGTGGCGCGCGCCGACGAGCTGCTGCGGCGCGTCGGGCTTGCGGAGTTCGCCGACCGCTATCCCTACGAGCTCTCCGGCGGCATGCGGCAGCGCTGCGCGATCGCGCGGTCCCTCATCCACGACCCCGTAATGCTCATCATGGACGAGCCCTTCGGTGCGCTGGACGCGCTCACGCGCGAGCAGATGCGGCTCGACCTGGAGGCGCTGTGGATGGCGACGCGCAAGACCGTCCTGTTCATCACGCATTCCATCGACGAGGCCGTTCTGCTGGCCGACCGTGTGGTGGTGATGAGCCCGCGCCCGGGCAGGATCGAGCGCATAATCCCCGTCGAGATGGCGCGCCCGCGTGGGCTGAACGGCCGCAAGAGCCCTGAATTCATGCAAATCGCCGACGAGATCACCGACATCTTTCTCTCGCGCGGGGTGCTCACGGCCGGCGCGGGGGCGACGGCGTGACCGGCCTCGCAGAGGAGGCCGACGCCCTGTTCGGCCAGGTCCGGGGCGTCATGTCCGCGATCCCCGCGGACCGTCTGGACGCCCTCGCGCAAGCCATCGCCCAGGCGAGGATCTGCGCTCTCTACGGACAGGGACGAGCCGGCCTCGTCATGGAGGCGTTCACGATGCGCCTGCACCATCTGGGCGTTGACGCGCACGCGGTCGGGGCGATGAACGCGTCGCCCGTGGGGCCGGGTGACCTCTTCCTGGTCAACGCCGCCATGGGCGATCTGCCGACCGCGCTGGCGCTGATCGCATCGGCCCGCCGGGCCGGGGCGGGCGTCGCGCTGTTCACGGCTGCTGTAGACAGCGACGCGGCGGCGGACGCCGACCACGTGGTGCCGATCCCGGCCCTCATGGGGCGCGGCGTCGACCCGACCGGTCCGCTCGTGATGGGCGGCGCCTACGAATGGGCGCTGTTGGGTGCGACCGAGCTGCTGGTCCACCGCATAATGCGGCCGCTCGGCGTGACCCAGGACGCGATGTGGGCGCGCCACGCCAACCTGCTTTGATGAAGCGGGATCGCTCTTCCGACGCTCCTGCAGCCTACCGCGTCCTGCTGCTCGCCAGCATGACGCGCTCCAAAAGGCTTGTCAGGGACTAGCCGACACCGGGCTGATGAGCCCGGCAATCGTCGCTGCCAGTCTTGCACGGCTGTTCACGCCGCACTTGGCATAAAGCGCATCGACATGCGTCTTGACGGTCGACCTTGCGATACCAAGGACTGCGGCCGCTTCTCCCAGGGACTGTCCCTCGACGATATGCTTCAGCACCTGTACTTCGGTGATTGTAAGGGCGTAAAGGCGCGCAGCTGTGGCGATCGGCGTGTGCAGGTCTGGTTCGGGCGAGCGCAGAACGAGCAAGTAGGCCCCCGATGACTCGGCTGTTGTATCCAGCCTGACCCCCGTGACATGCAGTCGGCGGCCAGTCCACGCTGGCCTTCGCCTGGAAGCTCATCGGCAACGGCCGACCCCCGCCTCGTTGAGGCCCATGTTGCGATCCCTTCCGCACAGAACGTTTGTTCCGATAACATGGGGTAAGTAACAGTAAGCGAAGCGGCATGATCTACGCCACCTAGACGAACGAGCGCACGAACTGCTCAAAACAGAGTTCTCCTATCTGCTACAAGCCCAAATCTTGGGCTCGTGCTGGGAGTTGGAGGGAACATGCGTCGATCGTGGCGGCGATCACCTCAGGGTCGGTAGGATTATGAGCCAGGCCTTCTCGGCGATCAACGACGGATAACCCTCCTGGCGAAAGCTCGCATAGAGGATGATCGGGATCCCACGGCGTTCAATCTCCCCTGCCAATTCTGTGCAATCGCCGTCCCTTAGTTTGATGTCAAGGACGGCGCATTGAGGCCAGAGGTTTTCCAACTCGTGCTTGGCGTCACAGCACCGGAGGAACGGTCCTGCCACCTCGAACCCCGCAGTTTCGAGGCCTTCCGCGAGCGGAACGCCCGTTATAAGGCGGTGACTTGTCAATAGGACGTTCGGTCTGACCGCCGCCATTGGCATCCTCCGAAGGCGAGGCTCCGGGGCGCGGGCGCACGTCCAGGCGTTGGCTTAGACGCGTCGCGAAAAGGGAATGCTGGGTTGAGTACAAAGTTTCTGCCTGGGCTTGGCATTTTTTTTGAACGGCCTCCAGGGCTCAACTGGGCGCTCAACCGTTAGTTTGTGGCTAGACGGCCGGCAGCTCCTTCGACGTGCAGATCGTTTACAGCGCGATGAGTGCTGCAACATCGAGCCTTCCGAACCCGACAGCTGTCCCAACTGCACCCGTGGATGGCATGGTGGGCGCCGGCCGCAGACCGGAGGGCGTGGAAGTCGTCGCGACCAGCTGGACGACGGCTTCACCGTCGACCACGCAATCGAGATAGGCGGGTCCACCTCGGGAACCTGACTTCGCCAACGCCGCTGGGTCCGTTTTATATGTCCGAGATGACTCGAGAAGGCCCCGCAGCAATCGCACCCTTGCTGGTGGCTTTTTCGTGCCCGTTTTTTCTGGCGAAAATACCCCCTGGTCTGTCGTCAACAGACATCTCCCCGTCCTCGCGAAACCATCAGGTCACCCGTGGTCGTCGGGCGCACGCCTTGGCTGCACTGACCAGGCGGCCGGCTGGTCGTCTGTATCAGCCGCGGCGGCCGCTGCCGTCGTCTGCACCTTGCCGGACTTGTGATGGGCCGGCGCGTAGATCGTATAGATCTGCATCGATTTTGCACCGATGTTGATGATGTTGTGCCATGTCCCCGCCGGAACGAGAACGCACCATCCTTGTGAAACCTCCTTTTCGAACGTCAGTTGATCCTTAGCGGATCCCATCTGCACCCGGCCGTGGCCGGCCTCAATGCGCAGGAACTGATCGGTTTCCGGATGTGCTTCAAGGCCGATGTCGCCGCCGACGGGGATCGACATCATCGTCACTTGCAGGTAGCGCCCGCTCCACGCAACAGAACGGTAATTCGTATTTCGGTTCGTCGCCTCTTCAATGTTGAACGACTGCGGCTGTGGACCGATATCTTGAATCCTGTCAGCAGGGCTGCTCATGGTGAATTGCTCCTCCAATGGCACGGCTTCACGATCTCGCATGCTTTAGTCAGGTTGTTTGAGGTCACAGACGTGGGCGTCAGGACCAACTGTCCCTGATGTCTCCAAAGGGAAGCAGGGTCACAATCAAGACAAGAAGCGTACGCGCGATAGGCCCCGGCCTTTGGATCAGGTCACCAGATCAGCCGGCGCTCGCTGATCAAGAATGACCGATCATCCAGTGAACGATATTGACTTAGATCAGGCATTCCGAACCCCAGATCGAGACTTGAACTGCGCTCCGCGCGGAGGGCGTGAGCACCGCTGATCTCCGTCATGTCCATCAAGGCGGAAATAGCGTAGATGGAAGCGTCACAGACGTCATCGACGGTACGAGCGTGTGCGGGCAGCGAGGCTTGTGGCCCCAAACACCGACTCGGAGAGGTCTGATGAGCAGCACCCGTGACAAGGCCATCGGGGTGGCCAGTGAGGCGATCGGCAGGGCCAGATGCGCCGTAACGACAGCGGCCGATCGGTCGCCGACTCGCTCAACAAAAAGCTCTGAGTCGGCGATGCGAGCGATGGGCGAGCCGAAAGGGTACGAGTGAACCGCGCCTCTTCACGGATGCGGAGTACCGCCAGGCGGTTGATGGCTGCGGAGACGCCGAAGGGCGCATCCGCAGTCGCGGACGGTCCCGTCGCATTTCGGACTCTTGAGAAACTGGGTCCGCATCTCTCGATGATGATGGGGAGGGGCGGCTTTCATGGGTTGCTGACGCGCGCGTTGTTCCTTGCCGCAGCCGAGGTCCCCTGGCTGACGACGGTGCAGGTCGTCGATGGAGACCTGGTGGGGCTGAAGGTCGCTCATTCGGAATCCGACCAGGCCGACCTCTGCAACGGAGAGGTCGTCCTTCTGGCTCAGTTGCTCGGCCTCCTCGCGGCTTTTATCGGCCCAGCGCTGACCTTGCGCTTGCTCAGCCAGATCTGGCCGCAGCTTCCCTTCGACGACCCGGATTTCAGCGCTACGGCGAATGAAGAGAAAGCCGAATAAAATGGCCAATTCAGCCCCACCAAAAACGGGCTTGCCTAAGCCCCCCAAGGTCGCGATTCACAAAATCTCAACAGGGGTGCTCGGTCTGGACGAAATCCTGGGGGGCGGCATCCCGGAGTTCTCGTTCAACCTGATCGGCGGCTCGCCCGGATGCGGCAAGACGACGCTCGTGCACCAACTCGCGTTCGCCAATGGAACGGCCAACAGACCGGTGCTCTATTTCACGGTGCTCGGCGAGCCGGTCATCAAGATGCTGCGCTACCAGCAGCAGTTCTCATTCTACGACGAGTCCAAGGTCGGCGGCGCCATCCGGTTCATCAACCTGTCCGAAGCGGCCCTGAAGAACGACCTCAGCCTCGTGCTGGCGGAGATCGTGGCTCAGGTCAAAGCGTACAATCCCGGCGTTGTGGTGATCGATTCTTTTCGCAGCCTCGCCCGAAGGGCCATCGGCGACGCAGGCGAGACGGAGGTGCAGGCGTTCGTCCATCATCTGTCCCAGTTCCTGGTGAATTCAGAAGTCACGACGCTCCTCGTGGGCGAATACGTTCAGGACGAGATCCGCGACAATCCGCTTTTCACCATGGTCGACAGCATCCTGTGGCTTTCACAGGTGACGGAGCGCAATTCCGTCGTCCGGAAGCTGCAGATCTTGAAATTGCGCGGCCAAGCCTCGGTGCCGGGGCTGCACACCCTCCGGATCACTGACGAGGGGCTGCAGGCGTTCTCGCGCACCCTCGGACTCGAAGCCGCCAGGGCGCGACCCCAGAGCCGCACTCGTCTTTCCGTGGGGATTCCTGAGCTCGACAAAATGCTCGGCGGCGGTGTTCTGGAAGGGGACAGCGTTCTGGTGGCGGGACCGTCCGGCACCGGAAAGTCGGCGCTGGCCACCCAATTCATCGGAGAGGGACTCCGCCGCGGAGAGCCGGGCGTGATGGCGATCTTCGAGGAGCGTCCGGATGGTTACGTCCAACGGGCGGACGCGTTCGGCCTCAAGTTGAAGGCTGCGGTGGAAGCAGGAACTCTCGAGCTTCTTTACCTTCGTCCGCTCGACCTGTCAGTCGACGAGACCATGCTGGCGATCCTGGACGCCATCAAGAGGGTGGACGCCAAGCGCGTCGTCATCGATTCGCTCGTCGGTTTCGAGATGGCGCTGGCGCCCAGCTTCCGGGCCGACTTCCGTGAGTCGCTGTACCGCATGATCGGCGCCCTGACCGGCGCCGGCATCACAATTCTCAGCACGGTCGAGGTGGAGGACAACTTCACATCCCTTCAGTTCAGTCATTATGCGGTGTCGTTCCTGACCGACGACATCATCCGGTTGCGCTATGTGGAGATCGACGGCCAACTGCGGAAGACGATCGTCGTGATCAAGGTGCGCGGGGGCAACCATAGCAAGGACATCCGTGAGTATGTCATCAACGAGCACGGAGTGGTCGTCATCGCTCCGCGGACGACGGACTACAGCCAGTTGAGCACTGGGCTCCCGGAACGGACAGGCCCGCGCAGACCCCAAGAAGACGAAAGCCCACCAGAGCCGAAGGCCCGCGACTGATGCCGAATACGAAGGCGCTGGAGCCAGTTCCGAATGATCAATCGAGCTTCTTCGACCATGCGCCTTGGGCGGTGACAGAGCTCTCCGGCGAAGCGCACATCGTTCGCTACGCGAACTCCGCCTTCTGCCAGCTCATCGGCCAGTCCCGGGCCGAGGTGATTGGAAGTCCGTTTCACAGTCTGTTGTCGCCCGCCGACGAGTGCCTGGCGCTTCTTGATCGCGTCTTTCGAACCGGCAAGGCGGTGAGTCATACGGCGGACGAACGACAAGGCCGTTGCCCTCTCTTCTACTCGTACACTTTGTGGCCGGTGAAGGCCGAAGGTCAAACGGCTGGCGTCATCATCCAGGTGAGCGAAACAGGGCCGCTTCACGAGACAAGGCAGGCGATCAGCCAGGCTCTGCTTCTCGGCGCCCTCCACCAGGACGAACTGATCGAAGCCGCAGATTCGGCGAACGCCCGGCTGCAAGCCGAGGTGAGCGAGCGCCGGCGGCGTGAACACGACGCCAACGTGCTGACGAAGGAGGTTTCGCATCGGGTGAAGAACAATCTGCAGGTCATCGTGGCGTTGATCGCTCAGGAGATCAAACGGACGCCGGAGCCTTGCGTGCAAGGTTACCGGGCCATGCAACGCCGGATTGTGGCCATCGCCCAGCTATATGACCTCATATCGCAATCCAGTCGAGGCCAGACCGTCGCCCTCGACGCCTATCTCACGGACATCGCCGCGACCCTGTGCGCAAGTCTGCTGGGGGACATGTCTGACGTTCGGATGACCGTGGACGCGGAGGCGCTGACGATTGATTCCGAGCGCGCCGTTCCCTTTGGCCTCTTGGTCAATGAGCTATGCACCAACGCGATCAAACACGCGTTCCCCAACGGCGCCGGCGTGGTCACCCTTGCCGTCCGCCGGATCGGAAGGGAGATCGAGCTCAGGGTCGCTGACGACGGGATCGGCATGGCGGCACAGGCCCAAGAAGGCACGCCTCGTAAACATGGCTCCGACTATGTGGCGATCTTCGTTCGCCAGCTTTCAGGCGCACTCGTCAGGTCCGCTTCGCCGGTGACTGGAACGACCGTCACCATCCGATTTCCCGCCAGCGTAGATGGGTAGAAGCCACAAGCTGGCGGCATAGCGGGATAAGACGGGGGTGAGGCCGGGTCAAAATCGTGCAATAACAGATCGGGTTTCATAGCCCAACCGAAGCAGCACCATAGCGGTCCAGCCTGGAGTCGCTTCACGTGCCGCGCCGGCGGAGCTGATGCAGCTCAATGCGCGTCGATCAGGCGCGTCGCATCGTCGCCACGCCGCGCCAGCAGGCCCGTTGCAGGAGGGCTCGACTCGCGCGGGCTGTCGCTGCGACGCGCTGACCGGAATGCTTGGACTATGGATGCGCATTCGCCAGTATCCTCTCATTGCTGGATCGTGAGCGGTTTTGAGAGGCGACCGCCGACCCGATTCGCCGCCTGAGGGGAAACGCCCATGTCTCTTGGAACCATTCTTCTCATCGTTCTGGTCATATTTCTCCTTGGGGGCTTCAGTGGCCGTTTCGGCGGGTACGGCTACGGATTTGGTCACGGCGGTATCGGTGTGATCGGGCTGCTCCTGATCATCATCCTCGTCTTGCTCGTGCTCGGGCGGATTTGAAGGTCTTCGGTCGCGCCTGCCGGAGCAGTCCACTATGGCCGTGATTGCAACCGAAACGTACCGTCTGCGTGGGCAGGTGCGCGAGCCTGACACGCAGCTCGGACTGGCCGCGCGCTATTGGCGGAGCGCGTCAGGCTTCTGGCGTGGGCCGGGAGCCTGGAAAGCGCAGGGTCTCGCAGGGCTCGTGGTCTGCAGCGTGATCCTGCAACTTTCGATCCAGTATCGCCTGAACTACTGGGGGCGAGATTTTTTCGACGCATTCGGCCGTCGTGACGGCGCCACTCTTCAATCCCAGGCCCTGCTGTTTTTGCCGCTCGCCGGGGCGAGTCTTCTGGCGACGGTCTTTGCGGTGTGGGCGCGCATGACGACCCAGCGGCGTTGGCGCGCTTGGCTGACCGGTCACCTCATCGATCGTTGGCTGCTGCATGAGCGGTTCAGAAACCTGACCTTCACCGTCGGCGAAGACCAGAACCCAGAGTACCGCATCGCCGAAGACGCTCGAGCCGCCACCGACGCGCCAATCGCGCTGGCGGTCGGCCTGCTCAACGCGGTCCTCAGCGCGATCATCTTCATCGGTATCTTGTGGAATGTCGGAGGCGATCTCATCGTCGAGGGGCGCGGATTCACGCTCACGATCCCGAAATATCTGGTGATTGCGGTTGCGTTGTATTCGGCCCTGCTCACCCTTGCGGCGATGGTCATCGGCCGTCGCCTGGTGAGCGTGATTGCGAGCAAGAACGCCGCTGAGGCTCAATTTCGGTCGGTCGGGTCCCACTTGCAGGAGAGGTCCGCGGCGCTGCCGACAGCCATCGGTCGACCCGAGCAGCATCATGCGCTGGCGGAAGCGCTCGGGATCGTGATCGCAAGCTGGCGGAGGGTCTGCTTCCAACTCATGCGCATGACAATGGTGTCACAAGGAAACATTCTGCTGGCGCCTGTCCTCGCCTGGGGGCTGTGCGCGCCGAAATACCTGCTGGGCTCGATGTCGCTCGGCGAGGTGGCGCAGGTGACCGCCGCCTTCATCACCGTACAGGCCGCCCTCAACTGGTTCGTCGAGAACTACGCCGGTCTGGCGGATTGCATGTCCTCGGTGAACCGCGTGGCGTCCTTGCTGTTCGCCTTCGACCAGCTCGACAGCGACGACCCCGTGTCCGCGGGCGCGCTTGCGACGCCCTCCGACATGGCGGGTAAATGACTGCCAAGGGATGCTGAAAACAGACATATCAACAAAAGTCTCGTTGAGTGCGATATATAAACATCAATAAGCGACTGAAGAACAGGCAACCAATTTCATCAGCAGATGTTTCCAGTAGGGTTGGATACGACTTCCAATCCGCAAGGAACGAAAATTGCAAAAATCTGATGCGGTAGCCTCCCTCCTCCTCTTCGCCGAGGACGAGCGACTTATCCTGGACATGCTCGAGGGCGCCTTGCGGGACGCGGGGTTCGACGTCGTCTGCGCAGGCGACGGTGAGGGAGCCATGAAGGAGATCGAAGAAGACGTGAGTCGATTTGGCGCCATCATCACTGATGCGCATCTGGGCGCGGGTCCCGACGGCTGGGAGGTCGTCAGGCGCGCCCGCGAACTCGCGCCGTCTCTTCCCGTCATCTACATCACCGGCGCGGGCGCCGCCGAATGGGCCTCGCAGGGGGTGCCGAACAGCGTGCTGATCACGAAGCCTTTTGTGCCAGCTCAGGTCATCACCGCGATCGCAGGCCTGCTGAACCAGAGTGATGTTTGCTGAGCGGGCAGACACGTCGTGATCCAAGCTCGGCGCAAACGTCATCATTTTCAAGCGTGCGTCGTTCAATGTCCGACGCTGTCGCCGGCGAGCTCCTGCCACAGCGATTCTTCGTGCTCCCACCTCGCCAAATCACTGAGACATCGGCTCCAGATCTGGCAAGGCCGGTCAGATCTGGCCCATTCGCGGCCGTCGGAGTCGACCCACATGAAGCTCGCTAAAGGCATCCTTTTCTTGACGTTTATGAGCTTAACGGCCACGCAAGCCCGCGCAGAGTGCCAGATCGCGGACGCGAAACTGGAGGAAGCAATTCGCAATCGTCCGAAGTTCCAGGGCCCTGCAAACCGGCAGAGCGTGCGCGACCTTCGAAGCTTGCGCGACGCCGCATTGACGCTGTGGTCCTACGGCCGTCAGGATGATTGCGAGCGGCTCGTAGCTACGATCCGGGAGCTTGTGTCGGGGCCGTCAATGGAGACGCTCGGCGGCAATGACGAGGAAGACGCGGAAGCGCAGATGGACGCCACGAAGCCGCAAGCCTCTCGCGGCGCCGTGAAGGGCGAGCGCGACCGAAAGGGCGCCAAGCCGCTGGTCAACATTGAGGACCTGGCGCCCGGGATGAGAGCTGACGAGATCATCGGGGCCGAGGTGCGTAGTTCCGACGACAAGATCATCGGGGAGGTCAGAAATGTCGTGTTCGGCACGAAAGACCGGCGGGACTATGCAATCGTCGCCGCGGGCGGGTTCTTCACGCCAGGAAAGGACAGCATCGTCGTCCCGATTCGGGCCTTGAAGGTCTCGCAGGAGCGGGTCAGCTTTTTCCTCCCGATGTCACAGGCGAAGGTGAAGACGATCCCTTTTATGCCCGACCAGGACTACCGCTGGCTCTCTGACGAGGATTGGCGCGATCGGAACGACAAGCTGTTCGCTTCCCCCTGAACGATGGCCGAGTGCGGCAGAGCACCCTTTAGCGCTGGCGGACGACCCCGCCGAGGCCGACGTTTATATCAAGCACCGGGGAGATGAGACAGTGTAGCTCCCCGTGCTCCCCGTGGCTGAATTTCCCTTGTAGCACTACGCGCCTCGGCAAAGACCCAGAGTGAGCATACTGCCCGCTCACCACCTCACCCCGCTTTGGCAAAGTGTGCTTCGGCTTTGCTTGGTCCGGATTTCCACCACGTCCTGTCAAACCGGAATCGGCTGCCGTTAACCCGGGACGCTGGGCCTGAGGCCGTCCAGCGGCCAGCATGTTGTCTATCTCGCTCAGTTTGGCAGCGAACCTTCCTGTCCAGCGGCATCCATCCGAGACCTCCCGCACACGCCTCGTCTTGCGCGGGAATTCGAGATCGCCCCACCGGCCGATCCATAATGACTCCTGAACGGCGAGATGGTCGCACATGAGATCCAGGAAATCAGCTTCGGGGATGCCCGAGCGGGAAGACTCGAAGCAGACGAGGATAAAGCGCGCTAGGTGAGTGGCGACAATTCCACCTGATCACTGATGACCGCCCACCTCGACTGCGAGATCCGATATCCCGCAGCGGCAGCAAGCGGGGCGAACCCCTCCAGCCCTCGTGGGTGGAGCTTCAGTCTGCTCTGGATAGCCTGACTGCGCCTGCGCTGGTCTGAGCTCGTTACCGAGCCGATCACCGCGCTGGCTCCTCGCCCGCCTGCGCGCAGGCTCGACAGATTGCGGATGATCTCGTCGTCGCTCCCGTACTCGAAGAGACCGCCCTCGGACGAGGCCACGACAACGGCGTCCCCTGCCGTAAGCGCGGTCACAAGCGCGTCCAACAGCCCCGTGTCGCTCCAGTCATAGGCGAGCCGGCGAAGGGACACAGTGATTCCGTGAAGCGGCCGCCCCTCGCGTCGAAGCTCATCCAGAGCCGACGCGCCAAACGCCGGCCCCTCCTCGTCGAGGTCGAGGACATGGATCTCGACCGGGCCGAGCAACTCTGGCGAGGAAGCAGCCGTGATGATCACCGCGTTGATCGCGTCCATCGCCGGGCCGCCAGCGATGTCGATCAGATGCAACGGCCTGCGAGGCGCTCCGCGGAGTTCGCGGGCGGCCGCCGCGGCAATCAGCTCGGCCGTCTGCTGCATGCGCAGACGCAGCAAGGTCGCATTGGGTGAGCGGGACAACCCCGGCGCTGAAAGACCTCAGGCCCCGCTTTGGCGGGGCCTGAAACTGCTTCAAGCGTCTCGGTTGGCGGCGCTGGCGCAGGCTGTGGCACTGACCGCCGGCGGTTAGTTGTCGAGGGTGATCGTCAGATCCGCCCGCTCGCGCGGCCTGAACTCGGCATCGTAAGCCTCCATCTCATCGATGAGGTTGCCGGCATCCAAAACAAGCCGGTTGGTCACATGGATCACGAAGTCAGGCGCGCGCTGGACTTTTTTGAGCAACCGTAAGACGGCGATCCCCTCCACGATGATTGGGCGCGGGAAGCAGCCCTGAAGCCGATCGTCAATGATGCGGGTGATCTGGTTGTTCAGATAGACGAGGCGATCGTCTGGCCGGGGGGTCAGGAACAGGTCCGTTTCCAGTAGGGTGACGTTGAAACGCCAAGCCAAGAACCGCCCCAGCGTTGTTTTTCCGACGTCGGGCCACCCGTCGAGGGCGACAAGCTTCGGGGGCAGATTGTGCAACACCGGGGTGAGAGCCTGGACCACATCCGCATATTGCGGGCGGGTCGGCCCACCCGTCGTGATAACCATATCTGCCACCCGACTTAATGGGTAAGGCGCTGGCGATGGCGCGACATCTATCGCCCCTGTTTTTTGAGGAGACGCGAAACCTGGACTGGCCTCCACTCGCCGCCACGGGCAGTCGTGATGCCTTTCGCGTTCAGCGCCGCCGCTATCTCGCGCAATGAGGCGGCCCCGCTGGCGCGGATGTGCTCGATCACGGGGGAGAGGTCGGCGGCCCTGCTGGCGGCCTTCGCGACGCGGACCGCCTGTGACGCCGGCGCGCCGAGCTGGTGGATGGTGGCGCTGTTGGAGCGCGTTCCGCCGAGCTTATTTCCTCGCGCCTTCGCCGCCGCGAGCGCCGCCTTCGTTCGAGCCGAGATCATCTTGCGCTCGGCTTGGGCGACGACAGCCATGATGCCGACCACCATCTCGTTGGCCTCCGGCATGTCGGCCGCCACGAACCGCACGCCGGCCTTCTGCAACCCGATCAGGAAATGGGCGTCGCGGGACAACCGGTCGAGCTTGGCGATCACCAACGTGGCGTTGTGGACGCGGCAGGCTGCCAGCGCCTCCTGGAGTTTCGGGCGGTCATCCTTGGCGCCGCTCTCGGTCTCGATGAACTCCCCCACCAAGGACCAGCGGCCGCCGTTCAAGAACTCGTCGACAGCCACCTTCTGAGCCTCCAGCCCGAGACCCGATCGGCCCTGTCGGTCGGTCGAGACCCGAAGGTATGAGACAAAATTCCCCTCGACCATCGAAACAGTCCTACTGTTACGTCATCAGCGATGTTCGTTGCACTATATGTAACAGTAAAGCTCGAGCTGTCAAGCTGGCGCACTTCATGTGCCGTAGAAAACGCTCGTCCTTCGAAGAACCTCCTGTTCGGTCTCGGCATTCCTTGGTTCCGAGGGAGGCTGGAATGCGCGGCAATTCTGGAGCCAGAGAGCACCTCACGCGCGTCATCCCATCGGACGACGACAACGAGATCAGCCGTATTGGGGGAGAGCTTCGCGAGCGATTGCAGCCGGTCGTGGAGGAGTCGCTTTCACCCGACCTCCAGATTGCATTGAGCGTCCTGGAATTGGTCGAACTCAACAGAGAAGGCCAGGACCCCCTGACGGGAAATGTGGCAAAGCCGTAGGGTGATTGGTGCATAACGCATCTCCTGGCCGCCGTCCGGGTATCCGGCGGCGGCCTTTCTTTGTGGGCGATACTCCCACACCGCCACCGCCGCCGCATGCGCCTACGGCACCGTGTCGGCCGTCTTTGGCCTAACCCCGCCGGAGTTCTGGATGACCGACCTTGATGCCGCCCTGACCACTTGGATCAATGGGTGGTCGGGGCACATTGCCGCAGCCGACGTCCTCATGACCTGGATTTCCGCACTGGGCATCCCAGTACTCGTCCTGGCCGTGGCGGTGCAGTGGTGGCTTCCCCGCCCGGACCGCTCCAGCCGCCACATTCTGGTCGCGGCAGGCCTGTCGTTCCTGCTCGGCCTCGGGTTCAACCAGATCGTCCTGCTGTTCGTCCACCGGCTCCGCCCATACGACGTTGGCGTTAGCCGTCTGCTCGTCGAACGAAGTGCCGACTTCTCGGTCCCCTCCGATCACGCGACGGCAAGCGTCGCCATCGCGACCGCCTTCCTCTTGCACGGCTTTAAACGCCAGGGGCTGGTCCTCCTTGCCGTCGCGGTGCTGCTGGCCGTCTCGCGCGTCTACATCGGGACCCACTTCCTGAGCGACGTTCTCGGAGGCGCCATCACGGGCGTTGCTGCCGCTGCCGCGGTAAGGGCGGCCTACCGGGAGGGCACCCGTGCGGACCGCCTGATTACGGGCATACTCTGACCCATGCTGAGGCCGGTGCGTGACGAAGTGGTGGACAGGCCCTCGGTTTCCAGCGCCCATGACAGGAACCGGAGGTGGAGGCTATTGGGAGCGAGGCGCCGTGTTAGGTCAACTGCCCGCCCTGGCCCTGCTGTTCATCTTCATCTTCGGGCTGAACCTGATTCCGGCGTTCGCGCCACCGACCTGGATGGCGTTGGCCCTGGTGGGCTTCGAGTTCCCCGACACAGGCGCCGTCCACCTGGCCGTGGTCGGCGCGGTCGCGGCGACGCTGGGCAGGCTGACGCTCGCAAGGCTGTCGTATTGGCTCTTGCGGGAGAAGCTGCTGAGCGACGCCCACCGGGCGAACATTGATGTCATCAAGGATCGCCTTGAGAAGCGGACGGTCTTAACCGTCGGCCTGTTCCTGTTCTACGCCTTCAGCCCCCTGCCCTCGAACTTCTTGTTCATCGCCTATGGGTTGACCGGGCTGCCGCTGCTGCGGGTCGCGCTGCCGTTCTTCGTCGGCAGGCTGGCCAGCTACACCTTCTTCATTGAGGGCGGTGCCGCGGCGGGACGGCGGCTGCACATCGACTCGCTCGCGTCGGGTCTGTACGCGGGCGCCTGGTTCATCGGCACCCAGGTGCTTCTCCTGGCGGCGCTCTACGCCTTCACGCGCATCGACTGGACGGCCTTGTTCGACCGGCACAGGCTCGTGTGGATACCTAGGGCGTGACGGCCCTCCAGTTGATCGCGCAACATCAGTAAGAAGCGCCCGTCACTGGGTGGCGAAGAGGCGCATGATGCCGGCCGCGATACGCCGCGCCTCGTCGCGCGTGAGGTCACCGGCTCGCGGGTCACCGGTGTAGACCCAAGCCAGATAGCGCCCCTCGGCGGACCTGACCACGAACGCCTCCGGGTGCTTATCGAGCGTCAACGGCGGCTGGACACCGTCGGGGAGGCTGTGCCACCTCGCCGTTCATATCCCGTACAGCCATCGTGAAATAAACACGCGCCTTCAATGTGGTTCGGGGAGACCTGCGCATGCGCGCACTAGCCGTCTATCCGATCTACGCGAAGGACAGAGACGGTCCGGTGATCCCGTTGGGCGACGTTCGGGCCGGTAGCCATGAGGCGGCGTCCGCGACGGCGTTGCGCTTTCTCCGCCAGCGGGCGTTGGGCGGAGGCATCAGGATGGATTGCATCGTATGGCTGATGGGGCCGGACCAGCGACCTGTTCTGCCTCCGCGGCGGTTGGACAATCTCCTTGAACAGCTTCGCCATGAAGAGGAAGAGCTTCGCGAGCGATTGCAGCCCGTCGTAGATGAGCCGCTTCCACCCGATCTCCTGGAAGGCCAGTAGTCGGTTCGCGCGGCTCACCCGGCCAGCCGACGCCACCACGGCCGTGCTCGGCGGCGCTCCAGCTCTAGGAGGCGCTCGGCCATCTTCGCCAGCTCCGCCATGGCCTGATCCGCCCGCGACCTTTCCTGCCGAAGATCGGCCCGATGCTCCGCGGCCAGCGCGTCGAGGCGCGCGACCTCGGCCTTCAACGTCTCGATGTGGGCGGTCAGAGCAGCCCGATCGTCCGGCCGATCAACCGTCCGGTCATCGGGGGCGCTCATCGGGCGCTCATCGGGCCGTTTAACCGGCCGATCAGAACCGATTGCTTCTTCAGGGACTTGCACGCGGGCTTTGCCATCATTTCCGAGCTGACGGCGCCAACCGAAGCGTGCGGCGCGCTGGCGGGCCGCCTCGGTCGAAATCCCAAGCGCTTTCGCGGCCTCGGCATACGTGTACCAGTCGGACATGGGAGAACCCCGAACGGCCGATGATCGGCCATTGCTCGGGAGATCATCCCCCTAGCATGGTAAAGGGCGCTTTAAGGGGCATCGGGTGGTGACCGGCCGATTGTCGACCGGCACGCCGCTTACGGGGCCGTATCGCTGGCTTGGATGCGACAGCGCTCCCTGAGCCCGACGAGAGCCCAGCGCGCCCCTACGCCTCCGCCCTGGCCCATGAGCGATACGATCGCGGCGGCGAGCTCGACGGCGTGCGGCTGCCGGGCCGTTGTTGTCGCCACCGCTCGGAGGAGCACAGCCGCACCTACCGGCCGGGCGCGCGCCATGCCCTCTGGAGCCTCAGGCAGGGCCGTGGCGGCTTTGGAGTGCGACAGCGCTCCGACTCCTAGTCCAAAGGGCGTGGCGGGCCTCCACGGCCTCTCCATGGGCCGAGCTGATTGCTCCGCGCGTAGGCATGTTCCGGGTGGAAACATCGTGCAACAAGCGTCCATCACCGGGAGGCGAAGAGGCGCATGATGCCGGCCGCGATACGCCGCGCCTCGTCGCGCGTGAGGTCGCCGGCGGCAGGTGTTTTCGTGCCGTCCTGGCGTCCGGCCCCGCTGTCGGCCGGGCTTCAGGATCGACGGTCAAGCCCCTCGGCGGAACAGGTGGGGCAGCGCTTCGCACGCCCCGTCTCCGTCCGTTCTCGTTGACCCTGACGGGCTCGCAGACGATCCTCAGGGTGTCCACCAGCCCCTAACCACCCCGCCAACATTTCGGCCGTCTGCGCCCCGCATTCAGGCCCCGCAAGGAGTTGCCCGTCATCCATGGACGCCACGGGAGGGTTACGCATGAGCGCTCTTCGCGATTTCGCCACCAAGGCTGTAGCCGTTCCCGTCGGCCACGCGGAAGCCCGCCGGCATCGCGTGGACGGTCCAGGGCGGCGGGAAGCGGCGGGTCATGCGTGAATAACGCGGCTCGGCGGCGCCGGGTCTTACGTTCGGTCTGGATCGTGCCTGATGTGCGTGGCTATGCCGGCGTCCTCGGCGGCCAGGGGGTGTCCGCCTTCCTGCGCTGAAGCCCGGTCATCAGCCCGTCGCGCCATCTCCAGCCACTTCTCGGCCATGTCCAACAACAGCGCCCGTTCCTGGTCGTCGGCGGCCGTCTGGACCCGCTGCATGCAGCGCTCGGCCCGCTCTCGATAATGTCTGGACGTCATCGCCCTGCCCTCCGCGCGGCTGAACGCGAAACTTCGCCTGGAGTTGCAACTCACCCGTCTACGAGGCCAGCCCGAGCCTGGACTAGCGCGTGCGGATTGGTGCCGCCTTTGGAACTGTCCAGGTGATCCCGGCATCGTCTCCGGATGCGTCCTCCAGTCGCCGCCCACAGGCGCCGAACACCCCCGGGCTTCATCGCGCCTTGCCTAGCGTGCCCCGCCGACCGCGTACCGGAGGGCCCGCTTTGGCTGCATTCGCCGAAACATGACGGGTTCCGGATGATCTGCCGCCGCGCCGGGCCACAGGCGCGCGTGTGGAGCCGAAACGCCTTGAATTGGACCCGCACGCCTGCCGAGGATCGCCGGCGGTCTCCTGGAGCTCCCCTGCGCCTCCTGCGTGCTCGATGGCGAAGCCGTCGTTCAGCTCCCCGACGGACGAGACGACTTCCACGCGCTCCGGTCGGCAGCGGGCGCCCGCAACGCCATGCTGATGGCCTTCGACCTGTTGGAGCTGGACGGCCGGGACCTGCGCGCCTTGCCGCTGGAGGAGCGCCGGGCCGAGCTGCGTCGGCTGGTCGAGGCGGGCCCGGTCGACGGCGTCGCGTTCGTGGATGCGATGGACGACGACGGAGAGGCCCTGTTCCGCCATGCCTGCAGGCTCGAGTTCGAGGGCATTATCTCCAAGCGGCGGGACAGCCCCTATCGATCGGGGCGATCGCCGCACTGGCTGAAGTCGAGGTGTCCAAATTACGTGCGCGTTTTGTAACTTGCGGGAACCTCCCTAAGCGGCATCCCATTGAAATGCTAACTTTCGCGCCGGCCGAGGGCGAAAAGGACAATGTTTGATGACCCAGAGCTCCAGGAGCGCGTCCAGTTCCTAGGGGACAAGATCCTGAGTTTGCTGGACCGCGCTGACCACGCAGAGACCCTGGAGGAAGCGCGAGAACTCCTCAAAGAGGCCCGCCGACAGATCGAGCGTATTCTGGACCTTGCGTCTCCTGACGAAAGTAAGAAACTAACGTAAATCAGTTTGTTTTGACCTGGATCAGTTTATTCGGAACAAAAAGTGTACAAAGAGCGCGTAATTGTGCCGCAGTTTGCGCCCGTCTCGTGAGATATTCATGTCTGAAAATCGCCGCTTCCCGCCGCCCTGGACGGTCCACCCCATGCCGGCGGGCTTCCGCGTCGCCGACGCGAACGGCGCTTGGCTGGCCTACTGCTACGGCGACACCACGGGTTACCGGAGTACGGGCAGCGTAATGATGTTGCCCGACCAGGCGAGGGCAATGGCGGAGATGATCGCCAGCATGCCTGATCTTATGCACGGCGTCGGATCGGCGGAGTTCCCGCCCGGGACGCAGGGGCCGTTCTTCGTTGAGGACCGGAAAACCTGGTTCTCGGTCACCGACGCGAGCGGCATCAGGCTGGCGGCCGTCTACCACAGCGACCCTGAAGCAGGCGACCTAACGCCCGACGAGGCGCGGCGGATCGCTGTCGGGATTGCGCGACTGCCGGATTGGGTGGGACGGCCGCAATGAGGACGCGGGTCGTTCACGCAAAAAAGCCCTGCTCGCGGGGCGATCCGCGGCAGCGAGAGTGACCTTCACCTTCACTCACCCCATCAGCCGCGCGCCAGGGCGGGGAATAGCGGGCGACTATCGACATCGGACGCACACGGCATTTCCGCTGCGCCCATCCGCCATGGATCCTTCAGGCGTCGAACGGCCCTCGGGCCCAACCGCCAGGAGAGACCCATGACCCGTCCCACCGACCGCTTCATGACCGCGATCCTCGGCCTCGCCGCCGCGACCTTCGCGCTGCCGGCCCTGGCCGGCGAATGCCCAGCCGACAAGGTGGGCCGCGACCTCACCAAGCCGGTCACGACGCCCGCCAAGGACGTCACCGACACCGTGCTGACCAAGATCGAGCTCGCCCAGGAGCCCGTCGGGCTCAAGGATCACGAGCTGCGGCTGCGCAAGCTCGTCGTCCAGCCGGGCGGCGTCGTTCCCTGGCACAGCCATGGCGACCGACCCGCGATCATCTACATCGTCGAGGGCTCGATCACCGAATACGCCAGCACCTGCGCGGTCCCGATTCTGCACAAGGCCGGCGAGGTAGCGCGGGAGACGAGCGCCACCGCGCATTGGTGGAAGAACACCGGCAGCAAGCCCGTGACCCTGCTGTCCGCCGACATCCTGCACGACAAGACGGACGCGAACATGTGAGCCCGCCCGGCGGCGCCCTCGCAGGGCGCCGCCCCGTCCCGCGAAAGGACACGCCATGATCGCCGCACTCCTCCATCGGGCCAACCCCGATCGCGCCTTGCCGGGAGCGGAAGTCCCGGCCGCGCCAGGCGCCCTCGCCCAAGCGGCCAGGATGGGCCTGATCGGCCTCGTCTCGTTCCTGACGCTCGTAGACCTTTTCGCGACGCAGGCGATCCTGCCGTCGCTGGCGCGCCTCTACGGTGTCACGCCGGCCGCGATGGGGCTGGCCGTGAACGCCAGCACGCTGGGGATGGCGGTGGCCGGGCTCGCGGTCGCCCTTATGAGCCACCGCCTCGAGCGCCGCCGCGGCGTCGTGGCCAGCCTTTTGTTGCTGTCGATACCGACCGTGCTGCTGGCGGGCGCGCCCGGCCTTGGCGCCTTCGCGGCGCTGCGGGTGCTGCAGGGCCTCTGCATGGCGACTGCGTTCTCATTGACGCTGGCCCATCTCGGCGAGACCACCAGCGGCCGGAAGACAGCGGCGGCCTTCGCCGCCTATGTCACCGGCAATGTCGCCAGCAACCTCGTTGGCCGCCTCGTCGCGGCGGCGCTCGCCGATCATTTCGGCGTTCCGGCCACCTTCGCCACGCTTGCGGCCATGAACCTGGCCGGGGCTGCGTTGGTGCGCGCCACCATGGCGCGGGCAGGCCGGCCCGGGACCGGGAGCGCGGCTCCGGCGGGCTTGGCCGGCGTTGCGCAACATTTGCGCAACCCCGCTTTGCGGGCCGCCTTCGGGATCGGCTTCTGTATCCTCTTCGCCTTCATTGGGGCGTTCACCTACGTCAACTTCGTGCTGGTGCGCCCGCCGATCGCGATCAGCCAGATGACGGTCGGGTTCGTCTATTTCGTGTTCCTGCCGTCTATCGTTACGACGCCGCTGGCCGGCCTCGCCGTGGCGCGGCTGGGCGCCCGCCGGGCGTTCGGGGCAGCGACGCTCGTCGCGCTCGCCGGGCTCGCCCTCGTGACCGCGCCCGGCCTCGACGCCATCCTGGCCGGGCTGACCTTGGTCGCGGCCGGCACGTTCTTCGCCCAGGCCGTCGCAACCGGCTTCGTCGGCAAGGCCGCCACGGGCGACAGGGGCTCGGCCAGCGGGCTTTATTTGGGGAGCTATTTCACGGGCGGCCTCGTGGGCAGCGCCGTGCTGGGCTGGCTCTTCGACGGCTTCGGCTGGACCGCCTGCGTAGCCGGAGTCGCGGCGGCGCTCGTGCTCTCCCTGCTGCTTTCGGCCCGCTTGGTCGTCCCCGCGCCGCCCGCCTCGGTCTTCTCCCCGAAGGAGTTGCAGCCATGACCTCTCTCGACAAAAGCTCCCTTCTTCCAGCGTCGGCTCACGCCGCCGCCGGGCTCTCGCCGGAGGCCCAGCCCACCCGCCGCCATGTCATCGCGGGCGGCGCCGGGGCGGCGCTCGCCGCGGCGCTCCCGCCCGTGGGCGTCCGGGCCGGCGGCGCGGACGTGATTGCGACCTACAAGGCCTTCGCCGCCGCTCAGAACGCCGGCGAACTCGCCGTCGTGCGGGAGATGTTCACGCAGGATCCGCCGTTCTTGTGGGTGAGCGACGGGATGTCGATCTGGGGCCGCGACGCGGCGATCGAACGAATGGCCCTGTTCCGGAGCTCGGAGATCTGGCGCGTGACCCCGGACCTCGACCGCGCCGTCGCGGTGGAGCTGAACGCCGGCGCGGCCTACCTCCACCTGCCGCTCGAGCTGGCCATCGGCCCGCGCGTGCCGGGGCCGGACCGACTGCGCTTCCTCGTCTCGATGCTGGCGGTGCGCAAGGACCGTTCGGAGGATTGGCGCATCGCCGCCCTGTTCACCACCACTGAAAAAAAGGGGTGATGGCCATGCACACGGTCTCATCGAGGCGGCGCGTGGTGATCGTCGGCGGCGGCTTCGGCGGCCTGTCGGCAGCGCAGGCGCTGGCGCGCGCGCCGGTCGACGTCACACTAATCGATCGCCACAACTACCACCTGTTCCAGCCGCTGCTCTACCAAGTGGCCACCGCCGGGCTGTCGCCGGCCGACATCGCATCTCCCATCCGGGGCGTCCTGCACCGCCAGAAGAACGCCTTTGTGATGCTGGCGCGCGTCACCGGGGTCGATCCGGACCGGCGGGTCGTCATGACCGACGAGGGCGATGTCGCGTATGACGCGCTCATCATCGCGACGGGCGCCAAGCACGCCTACTTCGGCCGCGACGGGTGGGAGCGCCATGCGCCCGGCCTCAAGAAGATCGAGGACGCGACGGAGCTGCGCCGACGCATCCTGCTCGCCTTTGAGAAAGCGGAGATCGTCAAGGACCCCGCCGAGCGCCGCCGCCTCCTGACCTTCGCGGTGATCGGCGGCGGGCCGACCGGCGTCGAGATGGCCGGCGCTATCGCGGAGCTGGCGCGCACGGCGCTGGCGGCCGATTTCCGGGCCATCGACCCGCGGATGACCCGCGTGGTGCTGATCGAGGCCGGGCCGCGCATCCTCCCGTCCTTCCA
The DNA here is from genome assembly GCF_045348435.1 of Alsobacter sp. KACC 23698. Taxonomy (GTDB): domain Bacteria; phylum Pseudomonadota; class Alphaproteobacteria; order Rhizobiales; family Beijerinckiaceae; genus Alsobacter. Next base: position 4,636,338 of record NZ_CP157484.1, read on the forward strand.
TCCGCAGTCGTCGGCGACCGCCGCGGCGGGCCTGCGCGGCCTTGGCGTGGAGGTGGAAGCCGGCGCGCCGGTGACGGCGGTCGACGGCGAGGGTGTAGAGGTCGCCGGCCGGCGGATCGAAAGCCGCACGATCGTCTGGGCCGCCGGCGTGCGCGCTTCGCCGGCCGCGCGCTGGCTGGGCGCCGAGGCGGATGGGGCAGGACGGGTCAAGGTTGCGGCGGACCTCTCCGTTCCCGGACGCCCGAACATCTTCGTCATCGGCGACGCCGCCCATGTGGCGGGCCCGGACGGGCGGCCGCTGCCGGGCGTCGCCCCGGTTGCCAAGCAGCAGGGCCGCCACGCGGCGCGCCAGATCGGACTTGCGCCCGAGCTGCGCGCGCCGTTCCGGTATCGCGACTACGGCGCCATGGCGACGATCGGCAGGCGCAAGGCGGTCGCCGACCTCGGGCGGGTGCGGCTCAGCGGCTCGCTTGCCTGGCTGATCTGGTGCGTCGCCCACGTCTATTTCCTGATCGGGTTCCGGAACCGGATGTCGGTGGCGGCGAACTGGGCGTGGAGCTACGTCACCTACCAGCGCGGCCCGCGGCTCATCACCGGCAGCGGCGAGGAGCACCCCCTCGCGCCCGAGCAGGCGCCCGCCGCCGCGCTGCGCCGCTCAGCGTGAGGCGACTTCGGCCCGAGGGGCGTCCCGCCGCCAGGGAGCCCGCACCGCCTCGCGCACGAGCGCGCCGACCGCCGGCGAATGGGGCCGGCCGCGCACCGTCACCAGCGACACCTCGCGCCAGAACTCCGGGTCAACGAGAGGACGGCTGACCACGCCGGGGTGATTGATGCAGTGTTCCGGCATGAACCCGAAGCCGAGCCCCGCCGCCACCATGGCCAGGACCCAGTCGTCTCGCTCGCTGCGGTAGATGGTCTTCCAGTTGACGCCGAGATCGCGCCAGACCGGCCCGGCGACGCCGTTGAACTCGCAGCTGACGCGGTTGACGTAGCACTCGCCCTCCAGGTCGCGCACCCGGACTGCGTTCATCCCCGCAAAGCGGTGGCTGGGCGGGACCGCGATCATCATCTGTTCGCGAAACAGCGGTAGCCGGTGCAGGCGCTCGTCCTCCTCGTCGCGCGGGTCGCAAAAGATCGCGACCTCCAGAAGGCCTTCCTTCAGGCGCACGTCGAGATCGCGCGCGCTGGCGTCCATGATCTCCAGGTCGACGCCGGGATGGCGCGCCTGCACAGCCGTGACCAGCTCGACCAGCTGGTTGGGCGCGATGGTGCACATAACGCCCAGCCGCAGGCGGGCCTTCTTGAGGCGGGTGAAGTCGAGCGCCTCCTTCTTGGCCGTTAAGCTCTTCTCGTAGAGCTCCTGCAGGTGCGGCCTCACCATGCGTCCGAGTTCGGAGAGGTGGGTGTTGGCGCGCTCGCGATGAAACAGCGCTCCGCCCAGCTCCTCTTCCAGGAGCTTGATGGCCCGCGTCAGGGAGGGCTGGGCGACGTGGCAGTGCTCGGCCGCCCGCGTGAAGTTCAGGTGGTCGCAGACAGCCAGGAAGTAGCGGACCTGATGCATCTCCATAGCGGGCTCCTATCGACATGGCAGTGAGCCGGCATTTCAGATCAATGCTTGGAACGAGCATCCTGCCTCCATGAACAGCGCCCTTGGGGCGCCACTCACGGAGGCGGCCATGACTATCCATGCGATGCCTGAAACCGCAACGCACAAGGCATTGAGCGGACGCGTCGCCCTGATCACGGGTTCGACAAGCGGGATCGGCCTCGGCGTCGCCCGCGCGCTGGCGGCGGCCGGCGCCGACGTCGTTCTGAACGGCCTCGGGGCCGGGGACGAGATCGCGGCGCTTCAGGCCGACCTGCGGGCCGAGCACGGCGTCAAGGTGCTCTATTCGGGCGCGGACCTGTCGGACGCCGCCGCCATCGAGGACATGATGGCCATGAGCGTCGCCGCGTTCGGCCGGGTGGACATCCTCGTCAACAATGCGGGAATCCAGTTCGTCAGCCCACTGGAGAGCTTCCCGCCGGCTCGGTGGCACGCGGTGCTGGCCGTCAACCTCACGGCCGCGTTCCACACGACGCGGCTGGCCCTGCCCGGCATGCGCGAGCGCGGCTTCGGGCGCATCATCAACGTCGCCTCAGCGCATGGGCTCGTCGCCTCGCCCTTCAAGGCGGCCTATGTGGCGGCCAAGCACGGTCTGATCGGGCTCACCAAAGTGACGGCGCTGGAGGCGGCCGAAGCCGACATCACCTGCAACGCGATCTGTCCCGGCTATGTCTGGACGCCGCTGGTCGAGCGCCAGATCGACGACCAGGCCATAGCGCATGGCGTGCCGCGCGACGCCGTGGTCCGCGACATCCTGCTGGCGCAACAGCCCAACAAGCGCTTCGCCACTGTCGAGCAGCTCAGCGCGCTGGCGCTCTTCCTGGCGACGCCGGAAGCCGGCTCAATCACCGGCGCGGCGCTGCCAATGGACGGCGGCTGGACGGCCCACTGACCCTGCACCCGAGCCGGAGGACAACGCCATGACAATCCATCGCAGCACGATGGTGGCCGACGCGGCGCTCCCGAAAGGGCGAGTCGGCGCCCACCCGCGGAACAAGGGGCAGATCGTGCTGGTGTTGCAGGGCGGGGGCGCTCTCGGCGCCTACCAGGCCGGCGTCTACCAGGCCATGCACGAGGCCGGGATCGAGCCCGATTGGGTGATCGGCACATCGATCGGCGCCATCAACGCCAGCCTAATCGCCGGCAACGCGGTGGCGGACCGGATGGACCGGCTGCACGAGTTCTGGGCCAGGGTGGAGCACGGGCCCATGGCCCGCGCCTTTGGGGCGCTGCCGTTCGTCGGGCTCGCGATGTCGAGCCTGATGACGATGATGCAGGGCGTGCCGGGCTTCTTCGAGCCCAACCTGCGGTCGTTCGGCGGGGCCCATGTTTCGCTCGGCCCGGAGGCGGCGGGCTACTACAGCACCGCACCCCTGGCGGCGACGCTGGCCGAGCTCATCGACTTCTCGCTGGTGAAGGCCTGCCAGCCGCGCCTGACGGTCGGCGCGGCGAATGTGCGGACCGCCGAGATGCGCTATTTCGACAGCCGCGAAACGGCGCTCGACCTGCGCCACGTGCTCGCCTCTGGCGCGCTGCCGCCTGCTTTTCCGGCCGTGCGGATCGGGCAGGAGCTCTACTGGGACGGCGGCATCCTGTCGAACACCCCCGTCGAGACCGTGTTCGACGACATGCCGCGGCGCGACTCGGTGGTGTTCGCCGTGCATGTCTGGAATCCGAACGGGCCGGAGCCGGACACCATGTGGCAGGTGCTGCACCGGCAAAAGGACATCCAGTATTCCAGCCGCGCCGCCAGCCACATCGCCCGCCAGCGCCAGATGCACAAGCTGCGGCACGTCATCGCCGAGCTGGCCCGGCGGGTTCCCGAGCCGCTGCGCAGCGATCCGCTCACCAGGGAGCTCGCCGCCTATGGCTGCCTGACCCGCATGCATGTGGTGCGCCTGCTGGCGCCCTCCCTGGACGGCGAGGACCACACCAAGGACATCGATTTCAGCGCCGCCGGGATCAGGGCGCGGTGGGACGCCGGCTATCGCGACACGTGCGCGATGCTGGAGCAGTCTCCCTGGGAGGCCGAAATTGATCCGCTGGAAGGCTTCGTCCTGCACGAGACGCGGGCCGGCGCGGTAGTCACGCCCGCTTCGTGAGGCGGTTGCGCACGCGCGGCGCGATCACTCCCACCCTGCCGGGCCCTGCCATGACCGGCACTCCGTCGTTGAGCCGTTCTGGTGGCAGGTCACGCGCCGTTCTTCGGGGAGATTTCCCCCGAGAGCCTGACCGAAACGCAGGAGGCGCGTGCGGGCTTCGCGTTGTCTCTGCTGCTGCTGCGCCGCGTCGGCCGCGGCGACCTGGGACATGTACTGGCGGCATTGCAGATACAGCGCGGTCCCCGGGGAGTAGCCCATATCCTTGCACTTGGCATCGTGCTCGGGGGCTTTGGCCGACAACGGCTCACCCGCCGATTGGCATGCAACGACCGGAAGGGTGAGGGCGACAGCAGCCGCCGCCAGAACGAGAACGCGGCGCATCGCACCTCCAACCAACAAAGAAGGCCGAGCATAGGGGGCTGGAAGGACCGAAATCTACGCCGATTTTGGGATTTCTTGGCTTCCCCGCAGGAGCGCGGCGCTCTGTCCTACTGCTCTCCATGGCGGACATAGCCGGCGCATTTCGACTTCAGCCATGCCTGCGACCGTCCCGACCGATAAGGGCTGTCCCGGCGCTTGCTGATGATGCCCTCCAGGCCGAGCCGGCAGGCATGGCGGAACAGGGCCTCACCGTCCTCATCAATCGCATCCACGAACGCGACGCCGTCGACCGGGCCCGCCTCGACCAGCCGACGCAGCTCGGCCCGGCGCTCCTCCAGCGGCAAGGCGCGCAGGTCCCGGCCGTCCAGCTCCAACAGGTCGAAGGCCATCAGCATGGCGTTGCGGGCGCCCGCTGCCGACCGGAGCGCGTGGAAGTCGTCTCGTCCGTCGGGGAGCTGAACGACGGCCTCGCCATCGAGCACGCAGGAGCGACAGGGAAGCTCTAGGAGGCCGCCGGCGATCCTCGGCAGGCGCTGGGTCCAGTTGAGGGCGTTACGGCTCCACAGCCGCGCCTGTGGCCCTTCCCGGCGGCAGATCATCCGGAAGCCGTCGTGCTTCGGCTGGTGGATCCAGAGAGGGCACTTTGGGACACGGTCGGCGGGACAGGCGAGACAAGGCGCAATGAAGCCTGGAGGGGTTCGGCGCTTGTGGGCGGGGATAGGTGGCCGCATGGAAACCCGGAAGAAGAAAGCCCCACGGATGGGCTGATCCGTGGGGCTGTCAGTGCACCTTGGAGGGGCAATCTTTAGTTGCGCCCGGAGAACGTCGCCAAGGCACGGGAGTTTTTGGCGCCGACGCTTAAACGATCGACTTGTTCCTTGCTTCCCTGGCTTTCGTAGCTTGCCGGGTTGCCTCGGCGGATTGACGCGCCTTCTGTTCGTCAGAGGCTATCCGCCGCTTCTGGTCGCCATCGGGCAAGCGAACCGGCACTGAGAATTTAACTTTGCTGGTCTGTTGATTTAAGTGGCTGCCGCCTGCCTCAAAGCTCGCGAGGCCCCAGACCTTGAGATCACCTCGCCCGCTGCCCTTTGTTTCAGCGACAACGGCGACTTCGAAGTCTACGACCGTAAAAATGCCGAGTGCGTCCTGGATCAGGCTCCCTTTGCCTTCGACCTTTTGCAAGGCTGCCGCAACGTTATCCCCGCCCTCGCTCGACTGCGCTTTTCGGATTCCGTCGAGCACTTCGATCAGAGCTTTTTCCACGAACTCAGACAGGTTCATCGCGACCTCCCGGAGGATTTGTCAGACGGCGTGCACCAGCGTCGTCGAGCTGCGGCGCTGACCGGACCTTACCTCTCCGCGCGCCTGCGCCACATCTCGTCCACCTCGCGCAGTACGTCGTCGAGGATGGCGTCCCGCTCCTCGGCCGTGAGGTCCGCGCCGGTCGGGTCCTTGGGTATGGCGAGCGAGAAGTCTATTCCCCAACTTACGCGCTCGCCCCTCTGATGCGCGGCGGTCGCCTCGGCCATCTTCTTATAGGCCGCGATTGCGTCAGGCAGGCGCACGCTGGCTTCAGCGCTGCCCTCTCGCGACTTCCTGGCGAGGGCCAGAGCATCGTTGCGCAGCGTGGTTACCTCCTCCCACTGAGCGCGGTGCTGGCGGATCATCGAGGCGCGGCGCTCGGCCTCCTGATTCACCACCAACTCGCGCGTCACCTCTGACGTAGGTGTGTTACCGCCTGCAACTGGCGACCGATCTGTAACCGATGTGGTAGCCAGCTTGGCCACCACAGCAATCTGGATCTCGCCATTTGGGGTCCTCTGCCAACCCTCTCTCTCGGCGCGCTGAAGGATGCCCTGGCGGGTGACGTTGTACTGTTTTTCCAGTTGGCGGGCGGACATGCCGACGCAGAAGCGCGTCTTGATCTCCTCCCACTCTTCAGCTGTCAGTCGGGCCATGTGCGGATCCTTGCTACGGTTTGACATGGCTGCGCAATTCAGCGTGGGCAAGCTGTGAGGTGCGTCCCTGCTCTTAGCGCATGGTCTTGGTCGGACCGAGATTGTATACGAATCCCTCGCATCTCACTGGGAGCGTCGAACTCAGGCGGTACCGCGGCTGGCCGTCTTTGCCGGCCACAAGTTCAATCGGAACCCCGCGTTCACGAAGGCGAGGAGCTCTCAGTCTCATCCTTCTGCTAAAGGCGTTCCCACTGTGCCGGTCCAGGAAGAACAGCGCCGAGGCATCCTGATCATTGAGGATCGGGCCCACGGACCCCGCGGGCCAAATTCCTATCGCAGCGAGAAACCCGTGTGCATCGAGCCACAGTTGAATGTCGCTTGGGTCCAATCGCAATTTACCACCAATTCGGCAAGCTTGCAGGCGCCCAGCGCCGATCTCGCGTCGGATAGTTCGTTCGCTCAGAAATGACTTTTGGGCGAACTCCCTCACGGTGAGGGTAGCCACATCGGATGCCATCATCTTTGTCTCCATTGTCTTTGAGTTCAGGGCGCGGCGAGCGGCCTCTATCGCCGCCGGCATCAGCGCGTCTCGGTCGATAAGCCGGCGTGAGCTGAATCTCGGAAGGCCGTGTTGCCGGGCGGTTCGTCCGCGCCCGGATGCGCTCGCAGCGCGCGGCCTGTCGGTACGTCGCGCCGTTTAGTTCTTGTTGGGCAATCCGGCTGAGTCGGAGATTGTCTCCCTCGCTCTGACGGATGACGCAAGGTGACGCGTTTTCGTCACCTTCGCTTTCGGATGCATTCAAATTTGTGATCATGTTTTCAGCGTCATGATGCGTCATGCGTCATGGCTGACGTTTCAGCTGTATGCCTTGAAAGCCTCGAGCATCACCCGTCCGGTAGGGCGCGAACCCTCGGCTTTGCAGTTGCGACGCGAAGTTCTTTTGGCTGACGCCAGCCTCAGAGTAGCGCTCGTAGGACATGCGCAGCTCGAGCGAACTGGCCCAATACGCATCGTCGCCGGTGTCGCAGCACTCCGCGAGCCAAGACCCGAACACGTCCTGGTCAGCGAAGTAGGTCTCCGTTGCGTCCGCTATGCACGCTGGGCGCAAAAGGCCGTTGGCTTGCCAGTCCAGCGCGCCATCAATCATCCACCGCAGGATCCCCGGCGCTTCGTGCTTGAGCTTCTCGGTGAGCAGATGATCGACATCTTTCGGCGTCACCACGAACGGGACCATTGCCACACGGCGACGTGCGGCATTGTCGACCACCGTGAGCCTGGGCTGGTGATTGCCCGCAAAGATCAGCTTGAACTTCGGCATGAATTCGAAAAAATCCTCGCGCATGAAGCGCGCCCGGATCCGGTCGCCACCAGTGAGCTGTTTGATCCGCGCTTCGTCCCATGCGCGTCCAAACTCCGTCTCCGAGGCAGTGACGAGTCGGGGGCCATGCAGCATGGCAAGTTCGGTTGGGTGTTTATCGTGCGCTGACGTCGTGAATGCAGTCATCGGCGCCGTCGCGGCATACTCATGGAGGATGCTCATGAGCACCTCCTGGAACACGCTTTTACCATTTCCCCCGGGTCCATGCAGGAACAGCAGCGTTTGCTCACGGGTGACGCCGGTGAGGCAGTAGCCCGAAAACTGCTGCAAGAAGCGGATGACCTCGGCGTCTCCGCCCAGCGCTTCATGGAGAAACTCGGTCCAGCGCGGACAATCTGCCGTCGGCGCAGGCTCAACCAAGGTGATCTTTGTGATCCCGTCCTGAGGATTGGCCGAACGCAGGACGCCCGTCCTCAGGTCCACCGTTCCACCCGGCGTGCCGAGGAGGAAGGGATCGACGTCCCAATCGGCCGCCGTCGCCTTCATGGCGCCTCGCGCGAGCTTTTCGACGCCCTTGGCGAAGGCAAGCGATCGCGCTTGTCTGATCTCGGCTCCGTGGCAGGAGCGGGAGCGATCTCGGGCGATGTCGCGCGCATGCTGAAGCGCACTGTCGGTGCGGTCGACACGCCAGCTCGTGCCGTCCCACTCGAACCACGCTCCCCTGCTGAAGCAGTAGCGCAGGAGGTCCTTGAAGCGCCGAGTGAAGACCTGCGCCACACCGTCCTGGGTGACGAGTTCCGGACGCGCATCGGAAAAGACCTCAACATCCGGGGCGAACGGCATAGGCGGGCTTAGAGAGGGCGGGGCATGGCGATCAGCCATGGCCGATTCTCCCTAGCCACGACGCGGTTGAAAGCGACCTCACCCCCGATGGACCTGACGCGAGCGGATTTATTTCAGAGGAGTCCGCCACAATCATGTGCGTGGCCCAACTCTCGTTTAAGCACCCAGATGAGACGTGGCCGGCCCGAACGGTCCTGTCATGCGCATTCGAGCCGACGGCGTCGGCCCGCCACCAAGAGGGCGACCTCATCAGCCGGCCTCCGGCAAACTTCCGTCGACGATAGGCGGAACCATCGCGCCAAAGAGCGCGAACAATTCGCCGACGTGGGCCTTTCCGCCCATGGCCGCCAAGGGGCCAAGGTCCATCAACTCCCGCGCCGCAGTTCGCCGGTGGATAATCACGACGCCCGCACGGCTGTGCCTGAGCCAACCGAGGGGGTCAGGGTGGACCAGCAAGGCCCCATGCTTGTGAAGGCGGGGAGCCACGGGATCGCCGAGAACGGCGGCGCGGCCGCACCACGTTCCCAGTCGGCTGGGACGCCGAGCCCAGGCGGCGAGGTCGTAGGGCCGTCCATCCCCGTCGCGCAGCATGATGATGAGCGCGTCTTGGAATTTGTCGTAGTGAGCTGCCTCATCGTGGAAGATGAACCGCGTCCCCGCGAACTTCACCTTGGCGTGAACGAGCACATCGGGGTTCGCTAGCACCGCAGCCGGTACCTGCTGCTCGGTGAACCAGCGGATAGCCTTCTGAGGCAGCAACTCGCACGCGGCGTGGCGCTCCTCGATCAACCGTTCGGAGTCGGTCAAGGGGGGTAAGAAATCGTGCATCAGCCCGCTCCCTTCTCGATGAGCGCGCGGATGTCCTCGACACGCCAGGCGGTGATGCGCGGCCCGAGCCGGACAGGCTTCGGATAGCGTCCCGCCGCAACACCCGCCCACCAGGTGGATCGCGCGACCGGGATGGGTCCGCGCGGGGCCAGAATGGAGGTGAGGCGGATGAACCCGGTTTGGGGCAGGTGAGCGCCGCCCTGCGGGCGAGCGTCATCGTTCGAAGCGGCCACGTGACCCTCGTTGGCTTGACGTTGCACGACGACAAGCTCGCGATGGCGGGACGGCATTGCACCGACCGCCTGTCGCGCGTAGGGTCAACCCGCTCCTTCCAGAGCAACAGGGGAGACCCTGGAGAGCCGCTTCGACTGCCAGGTCGGGCGGCTCTTTTCTTGTCGATCCACACCTTAGTTGCGGACGAATTAACCCTAAACCGTCTTTCGACAGACGTCGCCGGACGCCGAAAGCTCTTTAGCTTGCTGGCCGCCCGCGAGGTCCCTTTCTAGGGGACACGCCCGCACAAACCAACGTCAACCCGGGCAAGGCACACGGAGACAAATGAGTTCCTTATTTGGGGCCGGAGCAGTAGCTCATGAGCAACAATTGGCGCGCCTAAATTCGCTGTGGATAACTTTACACTGTGTTTTCAGCCCAGCTTCGCATCAGTTCTCGCCTTTTCTCCAGCACGTCTGTCCGCCGGTAAGCCCGCTCAACCTCCGTGCCGACCTGATGACCCATCGCCTGCTCGATGACAGCGCGGGGGAAGTGCGTCTGGTCTTCGGCCCACGTCCGGAAAGTCGCACGGAAGCCGTGCGGCACGATCGGCCGGCCGTCGCGCGGGTCGCGCCAACGCACGCCGCCATTTCCCACCATGTTCATCTTCTTCAGATGCGTCAGCATGGCCATGTTGCTGAGCGGCTGATCGCCCCTGGGGCTCGGGAAGACGAACGTCGCCGACGTCCTTTGCTCCTTCATGGCGCGCAGCATGTCGACCACCACGGGCGCGAGGGGCACTCGGAACGGCTCCGCGCGGGTGCGCTTGTCTTTCAGGTGCTCGACCGGGATGGTCCACAGCGCCGCACCGAGGTCGAACTCACGCCATTCCGCTCTCCGGACAGCATCGGTGCGCACAGCGGTCAGGAGCAGCAGTTCAAGCGCCCGCGCCGCCATGGTCCGGCGCTGCCGAAGAGCGGAGAGGAAGGCTGGCGCTTCGGCATAGTCCAGTGAAGGCTGCGGCCCACGGCTCAGCTTCTCGGGGGTTGAGAAGCCCAGCGCCTTGAGGTCGTCCCACCGCGCCGGATTCTCCGCCATGGTGATGCCGAAGCCGTCCCGCAGGCGAACGCGCGCGTGCTCGAACACGCGGCGGATGCGGCGGTGAAGCTTGCGCGCCGTCTCCGGCTTGGCGTGCCAGACCGGCCGGAGAACGCGCTCAACGTCGCTGGTCGTGATCTCGTCCACCATGCGGTCGAGCATCGAGCCGCAATACGCTTCACCCAGCAGGAGACCCCACTGATAGCGCACCTTGGCGTTGGTCGACTTCGCCTGCTCTAGCTCGATCACCTCGGCCGCGATCTCCCGAAACGTTGGGCGCCGGCCACGGGCAGCCTCCGCCTTGCGCTTGGCGATCGGGTCCTCGCCGGCTGCGGCGGCGCGGCGCGCTGCACTGGCCTTCTCGCGGGCGGCGGCGAGCGGCACGTCGGGGAAGCTTCCCAAGCCCATGTCTCGGCGACGCCCCGCCTGCTGGTAGCGCAGGACCCACTTCTTCGCGCCACTCTCGGCCACGACGAGATAGAGGCCGCCTCCATCGCCATAGCGCCCTTCCGTCTTGATGGTCTCGACTTGGCGGGCGCTTAGTTTGGGCATCGGCCGTTGTCCCACGTTTAGTCCCACATTCTGTGTCGGACTGCCATGGACGGCATCATGTCATTTCGGATGATCTCAACGCAAGAACCCAAGGACAGCCTCGGGTTTTCGGTCTCACCTGGACTGCAATGGATGGCGGATTGGTGCCCCTGGCCGGAATCGAACCAGCACTCCTTGCGGAAACCGATTTTGAGTCGGTCGCGTCTACCAGTTCCGCCACAGGGGCCCGCCCTTTCGGGAGGCGGCGGGACTATAGCGGGCCTCGGCGGCAGGTCAATCGCCTGCGGCTTCAGCCTTTCGGGAACAGGGCGGCGACGCTTGCGTTGGTTGACATCGAACGTTCATCTTCAAAGGAGGACAATCATGAGGACCATCATCATCGCCGCCGCCGCGCTCGCCGCCGTCTTCGCCGCTCCCGCCTATGCGGATGACAGCGGCGCGGCTGCCGGCGTAGCGACCGGCGCGATTGCGGGCGGCGTGGTGGGCGGCCCCGTCGGAGCGGCCGTGGGCGCGGGCGTGGGCGGCGTCGTCGGCGGCGCCGCGACCGGCCCGAACCGCGACAAGGTCATCGTCGAGCAGCGCGGTCCGGTGGAAACCGGGACCGTCTCCAACTGCGCGTCCAAGACCGTCCAGAAGCAGAATTCCTTCGGCGACACGAAGACCACGACCACGCAGTCCTGCGACTGACGCAACCCGGCGCGAACCAGGCCCGCTCCCGTCTCCGGGGGCGGGCTTTTCCGTAGGCGCAACTTTAAGGCGAACCGGTTGCAGGCCGTTAACAGGTCCGCCTCATGATCAAGCTATGTCCGCGCTGCGCCTTGTCCTCCTGCTGACCCCGTGCTGGCTCTGCGCGGCCGGCGCCCTGTCGCCGCGCCCCGCGGCCGCGCAGAACGCAGCGGCCCGACCCTCCCAGCCCTGCCCGGACTACGGATCCTTCGTGGCGGTCGACGCCGGACGCCAGAAGGGCGCCATCGTGGCCCGGTCCCACTCCGACTGCGCCGACCTGCCGGACCCTCGGCCGCGCGATCCCATCCACATCGGCGCTGAGGTGATCATCGGCGGCCAGCAGCAGGATGGCCAAGCCTCCAGCGGCCAGGCGCCGGGCGCGTCCGGCTCCAGCTCCGGCTCCGGCGGCGCCGGCCAGGCTGGCGCAGGACGACTGCAGCTTCCGCCGCCGGCTCCCGTCTGGAGGGTGACGCCGGGCCACCGCCGCGAACGGTGAGCGCGCCTCAGGGCGCGGCGAAACCGCCAAAAACCTCGACGACCTTCTCGTAGACCGGGCGCTTGAACGGGATGATCAGCGCCGGCAGGCGCTCCATCCGCTCCCACCGCCACGCGTCGAACTCCGCTTTGTGGCCTCCGGCCGGGCGGTGGATGTCGATCTCGCTCTCCTGGCCCTCGAACCGCAAGGCGAACCATCGCTGCGTCTGGCCGCGATAGCGCCCCCGCCAGGCCCGCCCCGAGACAGCCCTGGGCAGGTCGTAGGCGTACCAGTCCGGCGCCTCCCCGAGGAGCGAGACTGACGTCACGTTTGTCTCCTCCTGCAACTCGCGAAGGGCTGCCCGGTAGGGGTCCTCGCCCCGGTCGATGCCGCCCTGCGGCATCTGCCACGAATGCGTGGCGTCGACATGCTCGGGTCCGGCCTCCTGCCTGCGCCGCCCCAGGAAGACCAGGCCCTCGCGATTGAGCAGCATGATCCCCACGCAGGGCCGATAGGGAAGGGTGTCGGTGCTCATGAGCGCTGCTTTTCTGGTTGGCCGGACGAGCATCGAACCCCAGCGGGCCCGCCGCGTCCACCCCCGCTCTCAGGGGCGGCCCGGCTTGGCGATCGCGGCGCTGAGCGGCACGAGGGCCAGGCCGCGAGCCTCCAGCCCCTTGGCCCAGGCGGCGATGCGCTCGATGCTGACCGGCAACGCGCTCGCCGCTCCCACCGCGACGCCGCGCTCGCGCGCGATCGTCTCCAGGCGGGCGAGTTGGTCGTCGATGGACGAGGACTTGGGGCTCAGGTCGAGAACCGCGTCCGCCTTGGCGAAGGGCAGCTTCAGGCTTGAGGCCGCGGCCGGCATCAGGCTGCGCGCGGACGAGCCGTCATCGAGGAGCAGGAGCCCGCGCGACGCGATCTCCTTCAGGACCGGCGCCAGGGCGGCCTCGCTGGAGGTGAACTTGGCGCCCATGTGGTTCATCACGCCGACATAGCCCGGGAACCGGCTCATCACCCAGAGCAGGCGGTCCGTGTTGTCACCGCCGGGGTTGGCGGCGGTGAGCGTATGCGGCCCGGGATCGTTGTCCGGGTAGTCGAAAGGCTCCATCGGGACCTGGAGCATCACCTCATGGCCGTCGTCGCGGGCCTTGGAGACCTGCCGCTCCAGATCCGCCCCATAGGGGGCGAAGGCCAGCGTCACGTCGCCCGGCAGCCGCTGGATGGCGTCGTTGGTCAACCCCTGGCTCAGGCCCAGCCCTCCCACCACGATCGCGATGCGCCCCACGGTCTTGGGCGGCAACGCGACGGCGGGTCGGGCGTAGACGTCGGCCGGCCGCGCACCGTCGGCGCCGATGCGGGGCAGGACGCCATGGCGCGAGCGATCCACCAGCCGCTTGTCAGGCGCGGGCGCCAGCTTCACGGCCGAGGGGGGCACCTGGATGACGATGCCGCCGGATCGATCGCCGGTCCCGCGGACCACCCGCACGCCCGTGGCCTTCTCGGCCTCCGACATCGCCAACGCCGAGTCCTGGGCCGGGGGAGCGCCTTCGCGCACGCGCGGCTCGGCGGCGGACGCGGCCGGATCGGCCGGCTTGCTGCGCGTCACGGGGGCGGTGGCGTAGGGCTCGCCCCCGTAGGGATCCTTCACGATCACCAGATAGCCGGCCAACACCAGGAAAACCGTCGCCACGCCGCCGACGAAAAGATTGCCCAGCGCCAGCGGCATGCGGCGGGGAGGCCGCCGAGCCGTTTCAAGCCCGAGGGGGCGGGTCAGTTCATCGTGGCCCAACGTCACGTGCGGTCCCGTCGAGTGATCAAGCGAAACGCGTCCTGAACGGCGAGCCCAACCGTTCGGACCGCCGCCGAATCATAGCTGAATCCTATGATTCGCTAGGACGGGAACAATCATCTACAAAAAAGCAGCGGAACCTGTGGCTCCGCCGCTTCACTTCCGCCGATCTCGGCGCCTGCGCGCCGCGTGCGCCTATCAGTTCGGGGCGTTGGCCGGCTTCCCGGACGCTGAGGGGTTGCTCGCCTTGGCGCCGGCGTCGTTGACCTTGACGCCGCGCAGCAGGTCGAAGGCGTAGTTCAGCTGCTTGTCGTTCTTGGGATCCGGCGGGACATAGGCCGAGCTGCCGCCCTGCTCGTCGTCGCCGTTCTTCAGGTGGCCCTTCAGGCTGGCCTCACCCTTGGTCTCGTCCTTGCCCTTCAGCTCGGCCGGAACCTCGTTAAGCACCTGCACGTCGGGGTCGATGCCCTTGGCCTGGATCGAGCGGCCGGACGGCGTGTAGTAGCGGGCCGTCGTCAGGCGCACCGCGCCGTTGGACCCGAGCGGGATGATCGTCTGCACCGAGCCCTTGCCGAAGGACCGGCTGCCGATGATGGTCGCCCGCTTGTGGTCCTGCAGCGCGCCGGCCACGATCTCGGAGGCCGACGCCGAGCCGCCATTGATCAGGACGATCACCGGCTTGCCCTTGGTCAGGTCGCCCGAGCGGGCGTTGTAGCGCTGCGTCTCGTCGGCGTTACGCCCGCGGGTGGAAACGATCTCGCCCCTCTCCAGGAAGGCGTCCGACACCGCGATCGCCTGGTCGAGCAGGCCGCCCGGATTGTTGCGCAGGTCGATGACGTAGCCCTTCAGCTTGTCGGCTCCGACATCCTTGGTGATGGTGTCGATCGAGTTCTTCAGGCCCTCGAAGGTCTGCTCGTTGAACTGGGTGATGCGCACATAGCCGACATCCGTCTCGCTGCGCGAGCGAACCGACTTGATGCGGATCACGTCGCGGGTCAGCTTCAGCTCGAGCGGGTCGCTGGCGCCCTTGCGGGTGATCTTGAGGCGCACCACGGAGTTCACAGCGCCGCGCATCTTGTCGACGGCCTGGTTGAGGCTGAGCCCCTGCACGGCGTCGTCGTCGATGGCGGTGATGATGTCGCCGGCCTGCACGCCGGCCCGGGAGGCGGGCGTATCGTCGATGGGCGAAACGACCTTGATCAGGCCTTCCTCCATCGTGACCTCGATGCCCAGCCCGCCGAACTCTCCGCGCGTCTGCACCTGCATGTCGCGGAAGCTCTTGGCGTCCAGGTAGCTCGAATGCGGATCGAGGCCCGACAGCATGCCGTTGATCGCCGACTCGATCAGCTTCGATTCGTCAGGCTTCTCGACATAGTCGGATCGGATCTTCTCGAACACATCCCCGAACAGGTTCAGCTGCCGATAGGTGTCCGACGCCGCCGCCACGGCGCTGGTCGTCGACAGCAGCCGGTCGTTCGTCGCCAGCGTGGCGGCGCCGGCCCCGAGGACGACGCCGAGCATGAGCATGGGGAACTTGCGCATCATCCGCGAACTTTCTCGTTCGTCGATGCCGCCCACCAGGGCGACGGATCGATCGATATCCCGTCTTTCCGAAACTCTACGTAGAGCACCGGTTGCGATGTTTCGCTACCCACCGACGCCGCGGTCGCCTGGGACCCTTCGCCCATGACGGCCACGGGCTCACCCGCCAGCACGAACTGTCCCAGGCTGACATTGATCCGATCCATGCCAGCCAGGAGGAGATAGTACCCACCGCCGGCGTTGATGATCAAGAGTTGCCCGTAGGTGCGGAATGGTCCCGCATACGCCACCCAGCCATCACATGGCGCCGAAACGAAGGCGCCGGGCCTGGTGGCGTACGACATTCCCTTCAGGGTGCCGCCCACCGCGTCGGGAGCGTTGAAGCGCTTCAGCAAAACGCCGCTCACCGGCACCGGCAAAAGCCCCTTGGCCTCTGAAAATGCAAGCTTTGGGGCCAGGCGGGCCGGGTCGCGGAACGCCAGGGCGGCGATTTTGTCGCGGGTCTCCTTGACCTCGCTTTCGCGGGCGAGGCGGGTCTGTTCCTCCGCCGAGAGGGCGGCGCGCCGGGCCTCGTCGGCGGCCCGTGCGGCGGCGTCGATTTCGGTCTCCAGACGGCCGATCAATTCCTTGAGAGTTTGGGCTTTGCTGGCCAGGGCGGCGGCTTTTTCGGCCTCCTGGGCCGAATTTTGCTCGGCGCTGGCGAGCTCCTTCTGGCGAGACTCGACGAGCGCGGCGAGCCGCTGCCGGTCCTCCACCAGCGAGCCGACATCCTTGGCGAGCGTGTCGCGCTCCGTCGCGGCGGCCGCGCGCAACCGCACCATCTCGGCGAGGTCGGAGGCGAGCGCCTCCGTCTCCGAGCGCAGCTCGGGCAGCACCGCGCCGAGAAGCATCGAGGTGCGCACCGCCTCCAGCATGTCCTCGGGCCGCACCAGGACCACGGGCGGCGGACTGCGGCCGAGCCGCTGAAGGGCGGCCAGGACCTCGACGACGATGCTCCGACGCCCCTCCAGCGAGGTCCGGATCGCGTCTTCCGTCTGGCTCAGCGTGGCGAGCCTGCCTTCGATCGCGGTGATCCGTTCTTCGGTCGCGCGCAGGCGGTTGCTGGTCTCGATCAGAGTGGCGTTCAGCCGCGCCCTGTCCGAGCGGATCCCCGCGACCTCCTTCTCCAGGCGGGCGCGGTCGGCGCTGGTCGATTGCAGAAACCGCTCCGTCGCCTCCAACTCGAGCCGGCGCGTCGCCCTTTCGGCCGCCTTGAGGCTTGCGTCCGGCGCGGCGGGCGCGCCCTGCTCGGCCGACGCGGGATCGAGGGCCCACGCTCCGCCTGGCGCCAGGCCGAGGCAGACACCAAGGCCCATGCCGAGGATCGCATGTCGCAAGGGGTTCAGCCGCATCGGCCGTGTCGCGCCTCCGCCCCGAATCGGGCTCTCTGGTGTCGCCAGTGTGCCCCGCAATGCGGCAAGCTGATGGGGGCTCGGGCGTCATCCACACGCTTTGCGGCGAGGCCCGTCAAGCCCGATGATAGGGGTGGCCAGCCAAGATGGTCATCGCCCTGTAGAGCTGTTCGGCCGTGAGCACGCGTATGATCTGATGAGGCAGCGTCATGCGCCCGAAGGCCAGACACGTCTCGGCGCGGGCCAGCAGGGCCGGGTCGAGGCCGTCCGCCCCTCCGATCGCCAGCGCCAGGCTCCGGCGGCCCGCGTCGCGCTGCGTCGCGAGCGCCTGCGCGAAAGCCTCGCTGGTGGGCGATCCGCCGCGCTCGTCAAGGACGAACAGCACGCCGTCCCCGAGCTTGCCCACAATGGCGGCGGCCTCCTCGGCTTTTCGATCTGCGGCGCGCGGACTGCGGCTCTCTGGCAACTCCACCGTCTCGAAGCCCGTGAAGCCGAGCGCACGACCCGACGCGCGGGCGCGCTCCTCGTAGCGCGCGGCCAGTTCCCGTTCAGGGCCATCCTTCAGACGGCCGACCGCGATGACGAAGATGCGCACAGGTCGGATCTCCGCGCCCGCGGCGCGCTGGTCGACGTCAGGCGGCCTGGATGGCGCGGGTTACGAGACGGCGCGATCGGCCGGCCGGTCCCCGCTCCACATCTTTTCCAGGTTGTAGAAATGCCGGACCTCGGGCCTGAAGACGTGCACGATGACATCGCCGGCGTCGATGAGCACCCAATCGCAGTGGGGCATGCCCTCGACCCTGATGTCCTTGCGTCCACGCTCCTTGAGGCCTTCGATGACGCGATCGGCGATCGACCCAACATGCCTGTTGGACCGGCCCGATGTCACGATCATGGCGTCGGCGAGGGAGGTTTTGCCCGTCAGGTCGATGGAGACCGTGTCCTCGGCTTTAGCATCGTCCAGGAGCCCGAGAACCAACGGGAGCGTCGCGTCGTCGTTCGGCTCGACCGAGCCGGTCGCGGCGAGGTGCGAAGTCTCGGCGACTTCGCGAAGGTTGGTCATTGTCAGCGTTCGACCCTCTTGTCGATGTGCGCGCAATTCGCGCATCTCGTGAATATAGTCGAAACGGGCCGAAGTTCCAATGAGGGCGGACTCAGTCTTTTTCAGCGCATGACGGAGCCGGCGGATTTGCTTGGGCGCGCTGTCGCCGGAGCGCCGTCGACGACAGGGGCGAACGGCGCCCATGCAGGAAGGTCCAGGCCGGCGTGGCCGCGCCGGGCAGCAGCCCCGCGTCGCTCTCGTCCAGGCGATGCCGCGCCAGCGCGACGGCCGCGGCCGAGCGCGACGCTTTCAGCGTCGACCCCGGCCGGTCGATGACCGCAATCGGCATCAGGCCCGCGATTAGCCGCCATCGCTGCCAGCGATGGAAGTTGGCGAGGTTGTCGGCCCCCATCAGCCAGACGAAGTTCACCCCCGGACAGCGCCGACCCAGATAGGCCAGCGTGTCGTGGGTGAAGCGCGTGCCGATCGCCGCCTCGAAGCCGGTGACGTCGATCCTGGGATCCCGGGCGACGGCGCGGGCCGCCGCCATGCGCTCGCGCAGGGGCGGCAGCCCGGCGTTGTCCTTGAGCGGGTTGCCGGGCGTGACGATCCACCAGACGCGGTCCAGTCCCATCCGACGCAGCGCGGTCTCGCTGGCCAGGAGATGTCCGTGGTGAGCGGGATTGAACGAGCCTCCGAGCAGGCCGATCCGCATGCCCGGGGCGTGCCGGGGCAGGCTGGGGAGCGGACCGGTGGTGCGGGGCTGGACGAGAGGGCCTTCGACGCGCATGCGCGGCGACCATGGCGGCTGCGACGCGGCGGCGCAAGCATCCGCCCCGGTCCGAAGCTTGCTTGCCCGCTTCGGGTCCGCCCGCCATAGTTCGGCGACCGCGGAGGCGCGAGCAGCGACGGAACGCAGATGGCCTACCGGATCATGATCGGCCCACGCATGTGGGTTTTCGGCGATCTCAAGGAGCTGATGGCCAAGGCGACGCCGCCGCGCTCCGGGGATCGGCTCGCCGGGGTCGCGGCCGAAACGGCCGAGGAAAGCGTGGCCGCCCGCATGGCGCTGGCCGATACGCCGCTCAAGCGCATCCTCGCCGAACCGCTCATTCCCTATGAGGCGGACGAGGTCACCCGTCTCATCCTCGACAGCCACGACGACGCGGCCTTCGCGCCGGTGGCGTCCCTCACGGTCGGCGGCTTCCGCGACTGGCTCCTCTCGGACGCCGCCACCCCCGAAGCGCTCGGCGCGCTGGCCAAGGGCGTCACGCCCGAGATCGCGGCGGCGGTCAGCAAGGTGATGCGCAACCAGGATCTCATCGCCGCGGCCCGCAAATGCCGCGTCGTCAAGCGGTTCCGCAACACCATCGGGCTGCCCGGCACGATGGCGGTCCGGCTGCAGCCCAACCACCCCACCGACGACCGCAAGGGCGTCGCGGCCTCCATCCTGGACGGGCTGCTGCTGGGCGCCGGGGACGCCTGCATCGGGATCAATCCGGCCAGCGACAACACCGCCGTGATCGGCGACCTCATGAAGCTGGTCGACGACGTCATCGCCCGGTTCGAGATCCCGACACAGTCCTGCGTGCTCACCCATGTCACGACGACGCTCGAACTGATCCGCCGCGGCGCGCCGGTCGATCTCGTGTTCCAGTCGGTCGCCGGCACGCAGGCGGCCAACCGCTCCTTCGGCGTCGATCTCGCGATGTTGCGCGAGGCGCGCGAGGCGGCGCTGTCGCTGGGGCGCGGCACGGTCGGCTCCAACGTCATGTATTTCGAGACCGGCCAGGGCTCGGCCCTCTCGGCCGGCGCGCATCACGGCGTCGACCAGCAGACCTGCGAGGCCCGCGCCTATGCGGTCGCGCGCGCCTTCGATCCGCTGCTCGTCAACACGGTCGTCGGCTTCATCGGGCCGGAATATCTCTATGACGGCAAGGAGATCATTCGGGCCGGCCTGGAGGACCATTTCTGCGGCAAGCTGATGGGCCTGCCGCTGGGCGTGGACGTCTGCTACACGAACCACGCCGAAGCCGACCAGGACGACATGGACACCTTGCTGACCGTGCTGGCCGCGGCGGGCGTCAGCTATGTCATGGGCGTGCCGGGCGCGGACGACGTGATGCTGAACTACCAGTCGACCTCGTTCCACGACGCCCTCTACGTCCGCGAGGTGTTCGGCCTGCGGCGCGCCCCGGAATTCGAGGCCTGGCTGGCCCGCATGGGCATCGCCGGACCGGATGGGCGGCTCCTGCCCGGACAGGCGCCGCGGCTGCTCGGGGCGGCCCGGGAACTGGCCGCCTGATGACCGACGCTCCCTCCAGGCCACCGCCCTCGCCTTCACAGGCCGGTCCTGACCCGCTGGCCGCCCTGCGCGCCTTCACGCCCGCCCGCATCGGGCTGGGCCGCTCCGGCGCCAGCCTGCCGACGCGCGAGGTGCTGGGCTTCGCCATGGCGCACGCCCTGGCGCGCGACGCCGTGCACGCCGCCCTGGACGCCGAAGCGGCCGCCGCCGGCCTGCGCGGGCTCGGCCTGCAGGCCGTGATCTGCGACAGCGCCGCGCCGGCGCGAGACGTCTATCTGCGCCGGCCCGACCTCGGACGCACCCTGTCGGCCGCAAGCCGGCTTGCCCTGGAGGCGCTTCGTCCCGATCCGGCCGATGTGGCGCTGGTGATCGCCGACGGCCTGTCGGCGCGGGCCGTGCACGACAACGCCATCCCGTTCGCGGCGGCGCTGCTCCCCTTGCTCGCCGCGGCGGGCCTGACCGTCGGTCCGGCCGTGGTGGCCCGGCAGGCCCGGGTCGCGCTGGGCGACGAGATCGGCGAGAGGCTGGGCGCGCGCGCGGTCGCGGTGCTGATCGGCGAGCGTCCCGGCCTCTCGGCGCCCGACAGCCTCGGGCTTTATCTCACCTTCGGTCCGCGGCCTGGCCGTCACGATGCGGAGAGGAACTGCATCTCCAACATCCGCACGGCGGGCCTGTCCTATGCACAGGCCGCCCACAAGGCGGCCTGGCTCATCGGCGAAGCCCTGCGCCGGGGCCTCACCGGCGTGGACCTGAAGGACGAGAGCGAGGCGGCGACGCTCGCCCCACCTCCCGCCGGACCGGCCTTGCCCGGCGCCTAAGACCGGGTCTGCCCGGTCCCGTGGACGCGGTACTTGAAGCTCGTCAGCTGCTCCACGCCCACCGGGCCGCGCGCATGCATGCGGCCGGTCGCGATGCCGATCTCCGCCCCGAAGCCGAACTCCCCGCCATCCGCGAATTGCGTCGAGGCGTTGTGCAGCACGATGGCCGAGTCGACCTCCGCCAGGAACCGCTCGGCGGCGGCCTCGTCCTGGGTGACGATGGAATCCGTGTGGTGGGACCCATAGGTCTCGATGTGGTCGATCGCGCCGTCGAGGCCGTCGACGACCCGCACGGCCAGGATGGCGTCGAGATACTCGGTCCGCCAGTCCTCCTCGCTCGCCGCCACGACCCGCGGATCGACCGCCCGCGTCGGCCCGTCTCCCCGCACTTCGCAGCCGGCGTCCAGCAGCGCTGTCACGAGCGGCGCCAGATGCGTGGCCGCGCAGGCGCGGTCCACCAGCAGCGTTTCGGCCGAGCCGCACACGCCGGTGCGCCGAAGCTTGGCGTTGAGCACGATGGCCTTCGCCATCTCCAGGTCGGCGGCGGCGTGCACGAATACGTGGCAAAGCCCCTCCAGATGCGCGAAGACCGGGACCCTCGCCTCGCTCTGGACGCGCTCGACGAGGCTCTTGCCGCCCCGCGGCACGATGACGTCCACCGCGCCGTCGAGGCCCGCCAGCATGGCCCCGACCGCGGCGCGGTCGGCCGTCGGGACGAGCTGGATGGCGTCCTCCGGCAGGCCCGCCTGGGCGAGGCCGCGGCGCAACGCCGCCGCGATCGCCCCCGAGCTGCGCAGGCTCTCCGATCCGCAGCGCAGGATGGTGGCGTTGCCGGCCTTCACGCACAGGGCTCCGGCGTCGGCCGTGACGTTGGGCCGGCTCTCGAAGATGACCCCCACCACGCCGAGCGGCGTCGCGACCCGCTCGAACCGGAGCCCGTTCGGCTGGGTCCATTCGGCGAGCCTGCGCCCGACGGGGTCGGCCAGCGCGGCGATTTCCTCGACGCCCTGCGCCACGGCCTCCAGCCGCCCGGGGTCGAGCACCAGCCTGTCGATGAAGGCGCCCTTCGTGCCGCGCGCCTGCGCGTCGGCGACGTCGAGCGCGTTGGCGGCCAGGATGTCGGCCGCGCTGGCCCGGATGGCTGCAGCGCCGGCCTGGAGCGCGGCGTTCCTGGCGGACGACGACGAGGTCGCAAGCCGGCGGGCGGCCGCGCGGGCGCGCCGTCCCAGGCTCGCCATCGTGGCGGCGACATCGGCCACGGGCTCCTGGCCGTCAGGCCTGCGCGCGCTCTGCAGCATCGTCCTTCTCCGAAAGCTACTCGACCGCGAGCGCCATGTCGTCGCGGTGCACCATCTCGGCCCGCCCCGCATAGCCCAGAATGGCCTCGATGTCGCGCGACGAGCGTCCCGCGATCGCGACCGCATGGTCGGCGTCATAGGCCGTCAGCCCCCGGCCGATCTCGCCGCCGTCGGGGCCGCGCATCAGCACGGCGTCGCCGCGCGAGAATTCGCCCTCCACCCGCACCACACCCGCCGGCAGAAGGCTGCGGCCCAGCCGGATGGCCCTGGCGGCGCCGTCGTCGAGATGCAGCACGCCCTTGGGCTCCAGCGAGCCGGCGATCCACTTCTTGCGCGCCGCGACCGGGTTCGACGGCGTGGGAAACCACGTGCAGCGCGCGCCGGCCGCGATGGCGCCCAGCGGATTCTTCACCCGGCCGTCGGCGATCACCATAGCGGCCCCGCCGGCGGTGGCGATCTTGGCGGCTTCCACCTTGGTGCGCATGCCGCCGCGCGAATATTCCGACGCGGCGCCGCCGGCCATCGCCTCGACCTCGGCCGTGATGCGCGGCACCACCGGGATGAGCTGCGCGGCCGGATCCAGATGCGGCGGCGCGGTGTAGAGCCCGTCGATGTCGGACAGCAGCACGAGCAGGTCCGCGCCCGCCATGGTGGCGACCCGGGCGGCGAGCCGGTCATTGTCGCCGTAGCGGATCTCCGAGGTGGCCACCGTGTCGTTCTCGTTGACGACCGGCACCGCGCGCAGCTCCAGCAGCCGGCCCAGCGTGGCGCGGGCGTTGAGATAGCGCCGGCGCTCCTCCGTGTCCCCCAGGGTCACGAGGATCTGCGCCGTCGTGATGCCCTGGTGGCCCAGGGCTTCGGCCCAGCTCCGGGCGAGCGCGATCTGCCCGACGGCCGCGGCCGCCTGGCTCTCCTCCAGCTTGAGGACCCCGTCGGGGAGCTTCAGCACGGTGCGGCCGAGCGCGATCGCGCCCGAGGACACCACCAGGAGGTCCGTCCCGGTCCCGTGCAGCCGGCCGATGTCTTCCGCCAGCGCGGCCAGCCACGCATGCTTGAGGCGGCCGCGCTGCTGATCCACCAGCAGCGACGACCCCACCTTGACGACGATGCGCCGGAACTGCTCCAGCCTCGGCGCGACGGGAGCCGGCTGGAGGCCCTCGGCTTTCATGGCCGCCATTCCGCCGGGCCGGCGACCGGCGCCTGGCGCTGGGCCTCGTCCAGGCGGGCCGCGTCGATGATCTTCAGGAGCGCTCCCAGCACCTCCTGCACGCCCTGGCCGGTGGCGGACGAGAGCAGCAGGGGCTCGCGCTTGGCCGCGCGCTTCAGCCGGGCCTTCTGCTCCTTCAGCATCTCGGGCGTGAGCGCGTCGACCTTGGTCAGGGCCACGATCTCGGGCTTCTCGTCGAGCCCGTGCCCATAGGCCTCCAGCTCGCCGCGGATCACCTTGTAGCTCTTGCCGGCGTGTTCGCCCGCGCCATCGACGAGGTGCAGCAGCACCTGGCAGCGCTCGACATGGCCGAGGAACCGGTCGCCCAGCCCCTGCCCCTCATGCGCGCCCTCGATCAGGCCCGGAATGTCCGCCAGCACGAATTCGCGCCCGAACACGCTCACCACGCCGAGCCCGGGATGCAGGGTGGTGAAGGGGTAGTCGGCGATCTTGGGCCGCGCCGCCGTGACGGCCGCCAGGAAGGTCGACTTGCCGGCGTTGGGCAGACCGACGAGCCCGGCGTCGGCGATGAGCTTCAGCTTCAGCCAGATCGTGCGCTCCTGGCCCTCCAGGCCCGGATTGGCGCGGCGCGGCGCCCTGTTCGTCGAGGTGGTGAAATAGGCGTTGCCAAACCCGCCATTGCCGCCCTTGGCGAGCAACACGCGCTGGCCGATCTCGGTCATGTCGGCGATCAGCGTCTCGCCGTCCTCGTCGAAGACCTGCGTGCCCTTGGGCACCTTCAGCACCACGTCCGCGCCCTTGCCGCCGGCGCGGTTCTTGCCCATGCCGTGGACGCCGGACTGGGCCTTGAAGTGCTGCTGGTAGCGGTAGTCGATGAGTGTGTTCAGCCCTTCCACGCACTCCGCCCAGACATCGCCGCCCTTGCCGCCGTCGCCGCCGTCCGGTCCACCGAACTCGATGAACTTCTCACGGCGGAACGACACGGCGCCCGCGCCGCCATTGCCGGATCGAATGTAAACCTTGGCCTGATCGAGAAATTTCATGCCGAACCGATACCGGACGGCAAGGCGGCGGGCAATGGCCGAAGCGGGCTAGCGTCCGCGCCGGATGCGCAACTCCACCGTCCCCACCTTGAAGAACAGGAAGGACAAGTCCGCGGTGTTGAGCACCTCGCGCGGCCCGGTCTTGCGCAAGAGGTCGGCGAAGCGGATATCGTAGCTCGATCCGGACTGGGTCTTCACCCGCGCCGTGTAGCTGAGGCGGACCGCATCCCCGTCCTGCCGGATGTCGGCGGTCCCGATGACGTCCTCGCGCACGCCCGAATAGACGCCGGGGCCCGTGCGGGTGAACCGCCACGTCTTGCGGTCGCGCTCGCCGTCCGAGTAGACGAAGTCCTCCCGCAGGACCAGCGTGTCACCCTCCTGGCGCCCGAACATCCGGACCTTGAGCCCGCGCGTGGTCCCGTCGCGGGTGTTCCTGAACACGCCTTCGGCGGTCAGCGGCCCGCGGAAAAACTCCTCCAGAATGAGCGGCCCCGGAGCAGGAGGGGCGACCTGGCGGATGCGGGCCTGCGCCCCGCCGAACGGGGCTGAGAGGCCCGCCAGCGCGAGGGCGGAGAGGGTCAGGACAAGGCTGCGGCGGGTCATGTGGCGTCTCCGGCGGCGGGCGCCTCAGGGCGGCCTCCTCCCGTATACGGACGAGACGGCGGCGCGGAGCCGCGGCGCGCCGCCGCAGGCCTGAAGCAAAAACGCCCCGGCGGGCGGCCGGGGCGTTCAGGGCGACGTACGCGAGCCCTACAGGCAGGCGACGGTCTCGGCGGCCGGCGGCTCGGCCTCGCGGCTCCTGTAGCGCGGCTCGCCCCAGCCCTTCAGGCTGCGCCAGACCTTGCGGTCCAGCCTGAACCGGTCGACCGGGAAGAGCCCGCCACGGGCCTTCATCTCGACGAGGCCGGAGCTCTCATAAGAAAAGCCGCACTTGCGCAGCACGCGCTGCGACGCCGGGTTGGTCACCCGCGTCTGCGCCGTGGCGGCCTCGACCTCCGTGAGGGTGAAGAGCGCGTCGACCACAGGCTGCAGGGCCTCCGTGGCGTAGCCCTTGCCCCAGTGCTCCGTGGCGTAGGCGTAGCCAAGCACCGCCGTCCCGTCCGGCTCGAACCGGGCGCTGACGAAGCCGACAGGCTCCCGCGCGCCCCGGTTCAGCGTGGCCAGGAGGGTCAGCTGCGCGCCCGCCGCGTTGCGCGAGCGCGCGTCGAAAATCCAGGCTTCGGCGGCGCCGGGCGGATAGGGATGCGGAATGTTGGCCGTCATGTCCGCCACCTCTTTGCGGGCGGCGATCCGGGCTACGCCTTGAGCGTCGCTCGCCCGTGGCCAGCGCAGCCAAAGGCGGCGCGTCTCGAGCCTGAAAACGTCGTCGCGGGTGATCTCTGGGAACATGACCGAGCCTCCGGTCCGAGTGAGAGTCACGCTGAATCGTGACCCGGATACGACGAAGGGAGAGCGGCTTCCCACTCTCCCCGGTCGAATCCCAGGATTTCTCCTGGCTTTCTCGGATTTCGGCTCGCTGTCGCGACTTGAAGAAATCCGCCGGGTCTCGTGGGATCCGGCGGAGGTCCTTCGTCTCGACCTACGCCGTCATTCTGCTGCTTCTTGAGCTCGTACGACCACGAAAATTCGGTCGTTGGCTTTGTTCTGATACTCGACCGTGCCGGCGGACGTCGCAAAGAGGGTATGGTCTTTGCCCATGCCGACATTGGAGCCGGGATGCATCTTGGTGCCGCGCTGACGCACGATGATGTTGCCCGGAACGACGCGCTCGCCGCCGAACTTCTTCACGCCAAGGCGGCGGCCAGCCGAATCGCGTCCGTTGCGCGAGGAACCGCCTGCTTTTTTGTGAGCCATGGTACTGCTCCGTAACCGTTGCGGGCTTTATACCCGAAAATTCTGCTTCGGTCAGGCGCCGGATCGCGATCCGGCCCGCCTGCGTCTCGAACCGCCGATCAGGCCTTGGCCGCCGGCTTCGCCCCGCCCGTGAGGATCTCGGTGATCCGCACCACGGTCAGGTCCTGCCGATGTCCGCGCTTGCGCTTGGAGTTCTGGCGGCGACGCTTCTTGAACGAAATGACCTTGGGGCCGCGGGTCTGCTCGACCACTTCGCCCGCCACCGTGGCGCCGGCGACGATCGGCGCGCCGACCTCCCCGTCCACCATCAGGACCTGGTCGAACGAGACCGCTTCGCCGGCTTCGGCGACGAGCTTCTCGATGGTGATGACGTCGTTGGCGGCAACCTTGTACTGCTTGCCGCCGGTCTTGATGACTGCGAACATCGTTTTTGTCCTCGTGTTCGATCCGGCTCTGCCCGCCTCAGGCGAACGGCCGTCTTCTTATGCAGCGATCCGGCGTGGATCTTTGGGCGCCGCGCGCTCCCGCGGGAGTCCTCTCCCCTGGCGCGTGCAGCACGAAACCGCGCGCAAGCCCGGGAGCCGCGCGCGAAGCGGTCTGGCTACACGCGGGCCAGCGTGGTGTCAACCCGAGCCCGCGCCTCACGCCCCGTTCGGCGGATCCGCTTCCGCCGGCTCGACGGACGTTTCTGCCGCTTGTGGAACCCAAACGCCCATGCTATTGGCCCCGCCGACCACCGGGGCTCTGGCCCCGCGGCGGCGGGCCCCGGCCCGCTCCGGCACCTCGGCTCGCGGAGAGGTGGCAGAGTGGTTGAATGCACCGCACTCGAAATGCGGCATGGGTGCAAGCCCATCGGGAGTTCGAATCTCCCCCTCTCCGCCACGATCCTCCTCTGATCCTTGCTGCGCCTCAAGTGATGGGCCCTGCACGCCGACTTGGGCGCTGGGTGGTGCACACCGCAGGCGCGTTCCCGACGACCTGCGTCCGTCGCCAGCCCTCGGCGACATACGCGCTGACCCGGTCTTCGTTCAGTCGGAACGATCAGCGGGGTCCTAACCCGTGCCGAAGTCTATCTCGAACACGAACTCCAGCCCGTCTTCGTCGTCCCACCGCTCGCCGACATGGGCGAATCCGAACTGACTGACGAGGGCCTTAGCGCAAAGCGTCGGTCGAGATCAGCGAGAATTCCTAGCGGGACGTTGAGGAAAACTTCATTGCGCCAGCGCCCGGCTCCTGTCTAAGCGGAACGCTGCAAGCCTTCGCAGCGGAGAACGTCGAGCCCGGGCAGGTCCGTCGCATCCTGCTGACGCAATCCGGCGGCGGCCATGTCGGACATGAAGCTTGCCCTGCGGGCCATCGAGGACCGCCCTTGTGCGGCGAAGATCTCAGGAGGGAGCCCATGACACGGCGAAGCCTGGCCGCGGACGATCCGCTCGACGACTTCGAGCCCCGGCGAATCACGCTGGATGGGATCACCAAGACCGTCCATGTCGCGGGCGCCGGCCCGGCGGTGATCGTCATGGCCGAGATGCCCGGCATCAGTCCGCATGTGGCGCGCTTCGCCCGCTGGGTGCGCGACGCCGGTTTCACGGTCTTCATGCCTTCGCTGTTCGGGCGCGACGGAGCGGTCGCCGACGCCGACGAGGGCGCGCAGGTTTTCCGGCGCGCGTGCGTAAGCGCCGAGTTCCGGGCCTTCGCCGGCGGAGGTTCGAGCCCGGTGACCAAACGGCTGCGGGCGCTGGCCAGGCTGGCGCACGGCGAGTGCGGCGGACCGGGGGTCGGCGCCATCGGCATGTGCTTCACCGGCGGCTTCGCGTTGGCGATGATGCTGGAGCCGGCGGTGCTGGCGCCGGTGCTGTCGCAACCGGCGCTGCCGCTCGACGATCCGGCCGGCGTCGACATGACGACAGCCGAGCTGGCCGCCGTTCGCGAGCGCATGGACCGCGACGATCTGACGGTCATGGCTTACCGGTTTGCGGGCGACGCGTTCTGTCGGGCGGAACGGTTCGCAGCCTACGCCGAGGCTCTTGGCGACCGCTTCGTCGCCCGCGTCCTGCCCGACTCGGCCGCAAACCCGGACGCGCCCTCCTTTTTCTCCCGCCATGTCGCCACGCCCCACAGCGTGGTGACGGCCCATCTGATCGACGAGGCCGGGCAGCCGACGATCGAGGCTCGCGACGAAATCCTGGCGTTCTTCTCGCGCCGGCTGCTGGGATGCGCGGCGTCGCCGGCGCGGGTTTAGCCAGGCTCAACGGCAACCGAGGAATCCTGTCTTGCCCGGCCCGCCCGGGCCGCACACAGTGCGCACCGGAGACCTCGACCATGAACCCGGACATGCACGGCCTTCTGCTGGCCTACGCCACCTACGTCGTCGCCGCCGGCAGCCCCGGGCCCAGCAACATGCGGATCATGGCGACCGCCATGACGCGCGGGCGGCGATCGGCCCTGGCGCTCGCGGCCGGCGTGATGACGGGTTCCCTGTTCTGGGGGCTGATGGCCGCCACCGGGCTGTCCGCGCTGCTGGCGCAGTGGGCGGGAGCGATGTCGACGCTGAAGCTCGTTTGCGGGGTTTACCTCCTGTATCTCGGGTTCAAGGCCGGACGCGCAGCCCTGACGCCGGACCCGGCCGGACCCGCAGCCGGTCCCGCGGCCCCGCCCGACACGACGGCGACGCTCTACCGGCTAGGCCTCGTCATGCACCTCACCAACGCCAAGGCCGTGCTGGGCTGGATCGCCCTCATGACGCTGGGTCTCGGCCCCAGCGCCAACTGGACGACCGTCGCCGCGATCCTGGCGGGTTGCGCCCTGCTGGGAGCCATGATCTTCGCGGGCTACGCGATCGTGTTCTCGTCAGCCCCGATGGTGCGGACCTACCGCCGGGCGCGGCGCTGGATCGAAGGCGCGCTGGCCGGGTTCTTCACCCTGGCCGGGGTGCAGTTGCTCGCATCGCGAAGCTGACGACGCGCGCCGCGCCCACGCCGAAGCCGCATTCCGCCAGCGCAACCTGGCGGCTCGAACCTGTCTGAACGGAGTGGACGCATGAACCTCGATCTCGACGGCAAGCTGGTGGTGGTCACGGGTGGCTCCAAAGGGATCGGCCTCGCCTGCGCGCGGACGTTCGGGCAGGAAGGTTGCCGCGTGGTGATCGTCGCCCGCGACCCGGCCGCGCTGGAGAAGCCGCGGCTGGGCTGAAGGCGGACGGCGTCGCGGTCGAGACCTTCGCGGCGGACCTGTCCGACCCGGCCGCCCGTGAGCGGCTGGCGGAGGCGCACGGCGGCGCGGACATCCTGGTCAACAACGCCGGCGCGATCCCGGGCGGCGGGCTGCTCGACTTCGACATGGCGCGCTGGAGCGAAGCCTGGGCGTTGAAGGTGATGGGCTACATCCACCTGACGCAGCTCTTCCTGCGGCGAATGAAGGACCGTGGCGACGGGGTGATCGTCAACGTCATCGGCGCGGCGGGGCGCAGCCCGCGCTACGACTATGTCTGCGGCGGCACGGGCAACGCCGCCCTGATGGCGTTCACCGGAGCCGTCGGCGCGCAGTCGCCGAAATGGGGCGTCCGGGTCTTCGCCGTGAACCCCGCCATGACCCGCACGGACCGCAGCGTCACCCTGTCCAAGGCGCGCGCCAAGGCCAGGTTCGGCGACGAGAACCGCTGGGAGGAGATGCTGGCGGGCTCGCCCTTCGGCCGTCTCATCGAGCCCGCCGAGATCGCCAACGCGGTGGCGTTCCTGTCGTCGCCGGCCTGCGGCTATGTCAGCGGCGCGACCCTCGACGTGGACGGCGGCGGCGCGTTCTCCTGAGCCCAAGTCACTCCGCCGTCGCGGCGAGCTCGTCCCGGACGGCGGCCGCGAAGGTCGCGATGGGACGGGAGAGCCGCCCCGCGGGCGGCCGGTGGATCGCCCAGCAGCGCACCACCGGCGAGAAGCCCTTGACCCTGACGATCTCGACCGCGTCCCGCCACGGGCTGCCCGCCAGCGCGGACGGCGTGACGACCCCGATGCCCAGGCCTCGCGCCACCAGCGACAGCCGCAGGTCCGCGCTCATCGCCTCGACGGCGGCGTTGAAGGGCAGCCGGGCCGATTCAAGCGCGTGGCGGATATAGTCGCGGAAACCGCATCCGTTCTCGTTCACCACCCAGGGGAACGACGCCAGCTCCGGGATCGTCGGATCGGCCGGCACGCCTAGCGCCGGCGCCGCAACGACGAGCACGCGCTGGGCTCCGAGTTCCTCGCCGACGAGGCCATCGGGCGGGGGAACGCCGTCGGGCAGCGCAACCACCGCCGCATCGAGCTCGCTGCGGGAGACCTGGTCGACGAGGCGCGGCGACCATCCCGATGCGATCTTCAGCGTCAGGTGCGGGAATTCGCCCCGCAGCCGGTCGAGGGGGTGGGACAGCGACAGCTCGGACAGGTGAGGCATGACGCCGAGCCGGAACTCGCCGTTGAGATCACCCTCCTCGCGCAGCCCCGCCTTGAGATCCTCCAGCGACCGGATCATCCGGCGGGCGTGCTCATAGGCCTCCTTGCCGGCCGCCGTCGGCTTGAACGGCTTGGATTGCCGATCGAGCAGATCGGCGGCGAGCGCCTGCTCCAAATTCTGGATGCGACGCGTGACGCCGGGCTGGGTCAGGTTCAGCCGCGCCGAGGCGGCCACGATGGAGCCCGTCTCCACCACGGCCACGAAGGCTTCGAGGTCGTGCATGTTCATGCGGATCTCGCATCATCGACATAAGAACAATTCAATTGTCGCATCATCAGTAATGCACATAACGTCGCCTCGAACAATGCGCAACCAGCATGAGGCGAACCGATGTTGAACGCGGCACTTCTGGACGGCAGGAGCGACGACGCGCCTGCCGCGACCATCTCCCGATCGCTGACGCTGCTCTTCGCCGTCTCCGTCGGCGTCATCGTCACCAACCTGTTCGCCTCGCAGACGCTCGTCGGCGTCATCGGCGCCTCGCTGGGACTGCAGGAGGGCGCCGCCGGCTTCGTCGCCATGGCGTCGCTGCTTGGCTACTCGGCGGGCCTGTTCCTGCTCGTGCCGCTCGCCGACCTCACGGAGAACCGCTCCCTGGTCGTGCGCCTGCTCTCCGGCGCCGTCCTGGCGGCCGCCTGCACGACGCTGGTCCAGGGAGCCGGCCCGCTGCTGGCCAGCCTCTTCCTGCTCGGCGCGTGCTGCTCGGCGATCCAGGTGTTGGTGCCCGTGGCCGCCTCGATGGCCGCGCCGGAGCACCGCGGCCAGGTGATCGGCGACGTGATGAGCGGGCTGATGGTGGGCATCCTGCTGTCGCGTCCCGTCGCCAGCCTGCTGGCCGACGCGGTCGGCTGGCGCGGCTTCTACGGCGGCAGCGCGGCCGCCATGGCCCTGCTCACGGCCGTGCTGGCGCGCAAGCTGCCGCGCCGGGCGCCCGCTGGGCGCACCTCCTACCCCGCCCTGATCGCCTCGCTGTGGCAGCTGCTGCGCGACGAGCCGGTCCTGCGCCGCCGCTCGCTGACCGCGAGCCTCGCCATGGCGTCGTTCAGCCTGTTCTGGACCTCGATCGCGCTGAAGCTGGCGCAGCCGCCCTATGACCTCGGCCAGCGCGGCGTCGCCCTGTTCGCGCTGGTCGGCGCCGGGGGCGCGGTCGTGACGCCGATCTTCGGGCGCGCCGGCGACCGCGGCTGGACCCGCCCGGCGACGGTCGCCGCCCACGTCCTGATCGTCGGCTCGCTGCTGATCGCCGCATGGGCCCCGCAGACCGGGTCCGCGACGGTCTCGCTGGCGCTGCTCGGCTTGACCGCGGTCCTTCTGGATGTCGGGACCACTGGCGACCAGACGCTCGGCCGACGTTCGATCAACCTGCTGAACCCCGAGGCGCGGGGCCGCATCAACGGCCTGTTCGTCGGGCTGTTCTTCCTCGGGGGCGCAGTTGGATCCAGCGTCGCTGGCGTAGCCTGGTCCTGGGGCGGCTGGACGGCCGTTTGCCTCGTCGGCGCAGGCTTCGGCGCAATGACCTTGGCGCTGGATGTCCTGGCGAAGCCGGTTCGCGGCTGAGGCGTTCAGCCTGAACCGGCGCCGCCTGGGCGATGCCGATGCAGATCTTGCCCCCGCCAGTTCAGCAGGATGGTGGTGAGCACCCGCTCGCCCTTTTCCCTGTGTCCCAGGTGACAGTCGCGGCGGCGCTCGGCTACGCGGCCTGGACCTTCGCGCTCGGCTGCTTCGGAGCGGCGCGGGCCTCCAATTTCCTCTACCTCGTTCCGCCCGTCGCCACCGTCCTGGCGTTCCTGCTGACAGGCGAGGCGCCGGGCCTGCAGACGCTCGCGGGAGGCGCGATCGCCGTCGCCGGGGTGGTCATCGACAAAACGCGCGGGAAATCCTGACCGGAGAATTGTCCGCCTCGCCGAAGCGCCCTTTCTAGAGGTGGCCTAAAGACCGCTCCGCTAATTCTCCATGACGAGGACGGCGTCGCCGCGCTATTCGGACGCGTCCGACCTTCACAAGGTGTCTCGTGCCCACTTCAGCCCACCTGCTCGCCTTCGCCCTCGTCTCGCTCGGCATGGTCTGCACGCCGGGGCCGAACATGATGTACCTGGTCTCGCGCTCGATCAGCCAGGGCAAGGCGGCTGGCCTGATCTCCCTGGGCGGGGTCGCGGTCGGCTTCATGTTCTACATGCTCTGCGCCGCGTTCGGGATCACCGCCCTCGTGCTCGCCGTGCCCTACGCCTACGACGCGGTGCGCTTCGCCGGCGCGGCCTACCTGCTTTATCTCGCCTGGAACGCCGTGAAGCCCGGCGGGCGCTCGCCCTTCCAGGTCGTGGAGCTGCCGCGCGACACGCCGCGCAAGCTGTTCATGATGGGGCTGCTCACCAACCTGCTGAACCCCAAGGCGGCCGTGCTCTATCTCTCGCTGCTGCCGCAGTTCGTCGAGCCCGCGCAGGGGAGCGTGCTCGGCCAGTCGATCGTGCTTGGCTCCACCCAGATCGCCGTCAGCCTGACCGTCAACGCGCTGATCGCCATCACGGCCGGATCGTTCGCGGCCTTCCTGTCCCGCAACAAGGGCTGGCTGCGCGTGCAGCGCTGGCTCATGGGGGCGATGCTGGGCGGCCTCGCCTTGAGGATGGCCGTGGAGAGCCGCCGCTGACCCGAGGACGCCGATGTTCAGCCACGTGACAGTCGGGTGCAGCGATCTCGACCGCGCCGCACGCTTCTATGACGCAGTTCTGCCGCCCCTCGGGCTGCAACGGCGAGCCGTCATGCCTGACGGCGGCCCTGCCTCCGCCTGCTGGGTAAGCCCCGACGCGATCCTGCCGCGCTTCTACGTTTACCAGCCCTTCGACGGAAAGCCGGCGAGCGCGGGCAACGGCGCCATGGTCGCCTTCCTGGCCGCCGATTCCGCCGCCGTGGACGCGGCTTACGCGTCCGGACTGCGGGCCGGCGGGACGGACGAGGGCAAGCCCGGTCCACGCCCCCACTACGGCGACGGCTACTACGGCGCCTACCTCCGCGATCCCGACGGGAACAAGGTCCACGTCGTCTGCCGAGGGGACATCGCGGCGAACCCCGTCCAAGATGCTCAAAGGGAAGCGTCATGACGATCTCGACGCGTGACATCGCCTACCAGGTCGATGGACTCGGCATGGTCGCCCATCTCGCGCGGCCTAGCGGCCAGGGGCCCTGGCCGGCGGTTCTGATCGGCCATGACGGGGTCGGCCTCGACGCCTATCAGCGGAGCCGGGCCGACGACCTCGCTGCTCACGGCTACCTTGCGCTGGCGATGGACTATCACGGCGGCCAGACCTACTTCGGCCGGCCCGACGCGATGCTGGCCCGGACCATGCCCCTGCTGGGCGATGAGAAACGCATGCAGGCCATCGGCCGCGCCGCGTTCGACATTCTCCTCGCGGAGCCCGGCGTCGAGCCCGACCGCATCGCCGCTCTCGGCTACGGCGCCGGCGGACGGATCGTGCTCGAACTGGCCAGAACAGGCGTGCCGTTCAAGGCGATCGCGGTCGTCCATCCCGCGTTTCCGCCCGCCAATGCCCACGACTGGACGGGCAAGACGGGCACGGTCCTCCTGTGCACCGGCTCCGAGGACCCCATCTGCACCCCCGAGCAGGTTCTGACGTTCGGCCGCGCGCTTCAGGAGGCCGGGCTCGACTGGCGCGCGACCATCCACGGAGGCGCCAAGCACGCCTTCTGGGCTCGGCCGACCCATCCCGATGGTTCTCCCGCCGAGGGAGCCACCCATGCCGAGGCCACTGTGCCGGGCGTCGGCTATCATCCGGAGGCCGCCGTGCGGGCGTGGCAGGCGGTGCTCGATCTGCTGGACGAGACATTCACATCTTCAGGCGTCGAGCGAGCCTAGCCGGCGTCCCACGGCCGGTTCTTCAACGCACCCGCGAGGTAGTCGACGAAGGCCCTGATCCTGGCCGGCAGCCGGCCGCCCTGGCCGAGGTAGATGGCGTGGATGTCCTCGACGTCCCCGGGGCTGAACTCCTCCAGCACGGGTACGAGCAGGCCTTCCTCGATGTCGCGTCCGACGTGAAAGCGGGCGAGGCGCGCCAGGCCCAGTCCCTCCAGCGCGAGGCGGCGCATCGTCTCGCCGTCGCCGGCCTGGATGTCGCCGCTGGTCCTGAGCCGGATCTCGCGCTCTCCGTCGCGAAATGGCCAGCCGTCCGCAGACCTCGCGAAGGAGAAGCCGAGCCGGACGTGCCGGTCGAGGTCCTCGACCCCGAGCGGTCGGCCCTCGCGGGCGAGGTAGGCGGGCGAGGCGACGACGACCATGCGGCTCGCCGCGAGCTTGCGGGCCATCAGGCGCGACGCCTGCAACGGCCCCACCCGGATGGCCACGTCGGCCCTGACGTCGAGAAGGTCCACGACCTGGTCGGAGAGCACGAGATCGAGGCAGACGTCGGGATGCCGCTCGACGAAGCCCGGCACGAGCGGGATGAGATGGTGCAGCCCGAAGGGGACGTTGCAGTTGACCCGCAGGCGGCCGCGCGGAATGGCGCCGGCGGAGGCTTCCCGCTCCGCCTCGTCCATGTCGGCCAGGATTCCCACCGAGCGCTCGTGGAACGCCGCTCCCTCGGCCGTCAGCTGGAACTTGCGGGTGGAGCGGTTGACCAGCCTTGCGCCGAGCCGCGCCTCCAGCCGCCCCACGAGCTTGCTCACGGCGGACGGCGTCATCCGCAGGGCGCGCGCCGCCGCCGAGAAGCCGCCCCGCTCGACGACGGCGGCGAACACCTCCATCTCGGCGGCGCGGTTGACGCTGACGGACGGCATGGTTCAGTCGCCCCCATCGCCGGACAGGGTTCCGGTCGGCCGAAAGACCTTCATCTCGGGACCTCGCTGCCTCAGATGCCTCAATCGGAGGGCCATCCTAACTCCCCAACATGAGAATTCACGTCACAAGTGAATGTCCCGTCGGCCGTCTCGTTCCGAGTACGCCAAAGAGCCATGTGGGCTGCCTTGACATCCACGAGGTCCTCCCATGCCCATCGCAGTCTATGCGCTCACCGCCGGAGCCTTCGGCATCGGCGCCACCGAATTCGTCATCATGGGCCTGCTCCT
Organism: Alsobacter sp. KACC 23698; assembly: GCF_045348435.1. Taxonomy (GTDB): domain Bacteria; phylum Pseudomonadota; class Alphaproteobacteria; order Rhizobiales; family Beijerinckiaceae; genus Alsobacter. The sequence continues at coordinate 4,672,247 of NZ_CP157484.1, forward strand.
GCAGGTCGCCGGGGACCTGCACGTGTCCCTGCCGCTCGCCGGGCTCCTCGTCTCCGCCTATGCGCTCGGCGTCACCATCGGCGCCCCGACCCTGACCTTTGCGGCGCGGTCGCTCCCCCGCCGCACCGTGCTGCTGGGGCTCATGGCGGTGTTCGTGGCCGGCAACATCGCCTGCGCCCTGGCGCCGAACTACGCGGCGCTCGTGGCCGCGCGCATCGTCACCTCGCTCGCGCACGGCACGTTCTTCGGGGTCGGATCCGTCGTGGCCGCCGACTTGGCCCCGCCGGACCGGAAGGCCAGCGCCATCGCGGTGATGTTCACAGGGCTCACCGTGGCCACGCTTCTCGGCGTGCCGGCCGGCGCTTGGATCGGGCTCACATACGGGTGGCGCGCCACCTTCTGGGCCGTGGCGGGCGTCGGAGTCCTCGCCTTCGCCATCCTGGCTGCGGCCCTGCCCCCGCTGCGGCAGGACGGTCCCGCCACGCCCGTCCGACGGGAATTGGCCGCCTTGCTGCGCGCGCCGGTGCTGCTGGCCCTGGCGACCACGACGCTGGGCTATGCCGGCGTGTTCGCGGCCTTCACCTACATCCAGCCCATGCTGACGCGCGTGACGGGCATCGCGGAGGCCAGCGTCTCGCCGATCCTGCTCGTCTTCGGCCTCGGGCTCGCCGTCGGGAACATCGCCGGAGGCAAGCTCGCAGACCGGCTGCCGCGACATGCCGCCCTGGCGACGCTGCTGCTGCTGACGGGCGTCCTCGCGGTCTTCGGCGTCGCGTTGCGAAGCCCGGCCACGGCCATCGCGGCGGTCGGGCTGCTGGGCGCGGCCGGATTCGCGACGGTCGCGCCGTTGCAGATGCGGGTGCTGGACCAGGCGGGCGACGCGGGTCGCAACCTCGCGTCGAGCGCCAACATCGCCGCTTTCAACCTCGGCAACGCGCTGGGCGCCTGGGCCGGAGGCGCGGCGCTCTCAAGCGGCTTCGGCCTCGAGGCCGTCCCGCTCGTCGGAGCCGGGCTGAGCCTGCTCGGCGTCATGGCCAGCCTGCTCGCAAGCCGCGCGCCGCAGCCGCTGCCGACGATGTGCCTACACGCGCGAGGTCCGCGACGCGGTCTATGATGTGGCCAGCCATTCGGCCCATTGACCCCGTTTGAGGAGTGCGCCGGAGCCATGTCACGCGCGGGCATCCTGCCTCGTCCCGACGTCGTCCGCGCCGCCGCTGGCCAGGCTCCACGACCGCAGAACGATGAGACGACGCATGCCCATTCGCCCGTTCAGGATATCCGTACCGGATGACGACATCGAAGACCTGCACCGGAGGCTGGACCGGACGCGCTGGCCATCGGCGTTCTCGGGAGCCGGCTGGGAGGACGGCGCGGACGCCTTGTACCTGCGCGAGCTCGTGCGCCACTGGCGTCACCGCTACGACTGGCGCGAGCGCGAGGCCGCGCTGAACCGGCACGAGCACCGGATCGCCGACATCGACGGCGTCGACATCCACTTCATCCACGCGAAGGGGCAAGGCCCTTCGCCCGTCCCGCTGCTCCTGCTCCACGGCTGGCCAAGCAGCTTCGTGCAGATGTTATCGATCCTCCCGCTCCTGACCGAGGCGCGCGACGACGGCACGCCCTGCTTCGACGTGGTGGCGGCGTCCCTGCCGGGCTATCCGTTCACGAGCTTTCCCGACGGGCCGGGGATGGGCTTCGCGCGCATGGCGACGCTGATGACCCGGCTCATGGTCGAGGAGCTCGGCTACGAACGCTTCGCGGCGCGGGGGACCGACCAGGGCGGCCTCGTGCAGCGCCGGATCGCACTCGCTACGCCCGAGCGCCTGATCGGGCTGCACAGGTCCGGCGTGACGCCCTTCGCCTCGCCCATGCCGACCGACCTCAGCCCGGCGGAGGTCGAGTACCAGAGGCAGGCGCAGGAGTGGGCTCCCCGCGAGACGCTCTATGCGAGGCTGCAGGCGCAGCGCCCCGAGACGCTGGCGCCGGCCCTGTCGGACTCGCCCGTTGCGCTGGCGAGCTGGTTCATCGAGAAATTCCAGCGCTGGGGCGATACACGCGCCGGCGTCGACGCGGCGTTCGGCCGGGACAGGCTGCTCGACAACCTTTCGCTCCACTGGTTCACCGGAGCGGGCGCGGCCTCCGTCCGGATCTACCGCGAGGCGATCAGGGATCTGGAGACGCCGGCGCGCGTCGAGGTTCCGACGGCCATCATGGTGCCGCTCAACGACGCCGTGAACCCGCCGGCGCCGCGCGAGTGGGCGGAGCGGTCCTACAATGTCGCGAGGTGGACGGTGATGGAGCGCGGCGGCCACTTCCCGGAATGGGAGGCTCCGGACGTGGTGGCGGACGACATCCGGGCCTTTTTCGCCCAGTTCGTGTGATCCGGGGTTCGTTCCTTAGAGCATCGGAGCTGGCGGGCCTTCGCCCCCAGCGGCTCCGTGGTCCCGGATGTCGGCCAGCCGGCGCACGAAGTCGTCCAGGGCCGAGCGCAGCGCCGCCTCGAACGCGTGCGTCGACCCCGGCGCCTCAGGCCTGGGGAAGGCGACCGTGAGGCAGGCTTCGTCGACGATCTCGGCCGACATGGTGGCGAGCACCTCGCGCAGCTGCGCCTGGGCGAAGCTCGCGTGCGGCGCGACGTTGATCAGGGCCACAGGCTTGCCGGGGAACACGGAGCTTCCGACGAGCCAGTCCAGCGCGTTCTTGAAGGCGCCGGGGATGCCGTGGGCGTATTCGGGACAAGCGACCAGCAGGCCGTCCGCTTGCTCGACCTCGGCATGGAAGGCGGCGACCGCGCCGGGCAGCGGCAGCCCGGGCTGGTCCAGGTCCGGCGAGAACGGGGGCAATCCGCCGAGGCCTTCCCAGAGCGCGATTTCGCATTCCGCAGGCGCAAGCTTTCGTGCGGCCAGCAGGGCCTGACGGTTCCTGGAGACGCCCCGCAGGCTGCCGCAAAGAGCGAGGATGCGGATCATCCCCGCTCCTCGCCGTCGAGCTCGGCGAGCTTGCGGGCCAGCGCCGACCGAAGGGGCGGCAGCTTGCCGAAGAAGCCGATCAGCGCGTTGCGCACGGAGCGGCCGACGCCCGACTTCATCGTCGCGAGCCGCGTCAGCCGGTCGGTCGTGGCCACGACGTCCTCCGCCACGGCGTGCCGCCGGCGGGCCCAGTCGTCCAGTAGAGCCTCCGGCTCGCCGCCCAACACCCTGTCCAGCACCCCGGCGAGCGAGATCGCGTCCTGGATGCCGGTGTTCATGCCCTGCCCGCCCGCGGGGCTGTGCACGTGGGCCGCGTCGCCGCACAGCAGCACCCTGCCCTGCCGCGGCGAGCGCGCCACCTTGTGCTGGATACGGAAGCGGGAGGTCCAGACCGTCTCGGTGATCCGCCCGGCCGAGGTGGGCCCCCGGCGCCGCAGCAGGTCCTCGAACAGCGATTGGGGCGGATCATGCGGCGCCTCGTCCACGGTCGCGACGATGCGGAAATGGCCGCCTGGCAACGGCGCCACGACCACGAGCCCGTCGGGCGAGAAGAACAGCGACACCTCCTCGCGGTCGAGCGGCCAGTCCATGCGCACGTCGGCCAACAGGAAGCTCTGCGCATAGGCGGCGCCCTCGAAGGCGATGCCGGCCTGCTCGCGGACGACGCTATGCCCGCCGTCGCAGCCCACCAGCCAGCGGGTCTCGACCGGCTCGTCGCCGGCTCCCTTGCGGACGCGCAGCCGCACGCCGTCCCCGCCCGCCTCGATGCCGGCGGCCTCGACCGGCCGTTCTACGCGGCCGCCGAGCGCCTCGAGCCGGGCCAGCAGGTGCTTTTCCGTGACATTCTGCGGGCACATCAGGGTGAAGTTGTAGGGGCTCGGGATGCCTGCGAAGCCGATCTCGGCCAGCACGGCGTCGCGGTCGCGGATCCGGAACACCGGGACCTTGACGCCCTCGGCGAGCAGTTCGGCCGAGACGCCGAGCGGCTCCAGCACCTCCAGCGTGCGGGCATGGACGACGGCGGCGCGCGACGTGTTCGCGCCGGCCGCCTGCCGGTCGAGGATGCGCGGGCGGCGGCCCAGCCGGTGCAGCTCGGCGCCGAGCGCGAGGCCGCTCGGGCCGGCTCCGACGATGACGATGTCCTGCATGGTTGTACGACTTTCCTCAGTGCAGTCCCGGTCCGCTCCGGGGCTCCCTTGCGAGCCAGTCCTCGACGCGCGCGAGCTTGTCGGGGTTGCGCATCGTGTAGAACGCCGCGACCCGGCCGTCCTCGATCGCCAGCGCCGTGGTCTGGAGCGTGCCCCAGCGGTCGAAGGCGACGAACCCCGGCAGGCCGTCGATGACGGCCGCCTGGACCCAGCGCGGCGGATCGCCGGGCTTCGCCGCAAGGCCCGCGATCAGCCGCAGCACCTTGTCACGCCCGTAGATCGGGTTGAGATGGGCCGGCTTCTTGCCGCCGCCGTCGGCGTAGGCGACGACGTTCTCCGACAGCATGGCCTTGAGGCCCTCGGCGTCGTTGCGCGCCACCGCGTCGAAGAAGGCGCGGGCGATCGCCTCGCCCTCGTTCCCCTTCAGCGGATAGCGTGGCCGCTCGGAGCGGACATGGGCGCGGGCCCTGGCGGCGAGCTGACGGCAGGCCGCCTCGTCGCGCCCGATGGCGCGGGCCACCTCCGCGAAGGGCATGTCGAAGACGTCGTGCAGCAGGAACGCCGCCCGCTCCAGCGGCGAGAGGCGTTCGAGCGCCAGCATCAGCGTCAGCGAGACGTCCTCGGCCTCGACGGCGCCGTCCTCCTCGGCCACCTCGATCAGCGGCTCCGGCAGCCAGAAGCCGACATAGCTCTCACGCTTGACGCGGGCCGACTTCAGGTGGTCGAGACAGAGCCGCGTCACGGTGCGCGACAGGAAGGCCGCGGGGTTGCTCACCTCGTCGCGGTCGGCGCGGCTCCAGCGCAGCCAGGCGTCCTGGACGATGTCCTCAGCCTCGGCGAGGGAGCCCAGCATGCGGTAGGCGATGCGCAGCAGCCGAGGCCGCATCGCCTCGAAGGCGCCGGCCTCAGGCCCGGTCACGCGCACCTCCCATGTCCGGCACGGACCGGAAGCCGATGGCGAGCCTGTTCCAGGCGTTGATCGTGGTGATGGCCAGCGTCAGGTTCACCTGCTCCTCCTCGGAGAACTGCGCCTTCAACGGGTCGTAGTCGGCATCGGGTGCATGGGTCGTCGCGACCAGCGTCAGCGCGTCCGTCCAGGCCAGCGCCGCCCGCTCCTTGTCCGTGTAGCAGGGCGCCTCGCGCCAGCCGTCGAGGAGGTAGATGCGCTCCTCCGTCTCGCCCTGGGCCCGCGCGTCGCGGGTATGCATGTGCAGGCAATAGGCGCAGCCGTTGATCTGCGAGGCCCGGATCTTGACGAGCTCCAGCAGGCTCTTGTCGAGGCCGGATGCGGCCACGGTCTGGGTCAGGTCGACCAGCTTGAGGATGCCGGCGGGCGGCTGCTTCATCGGGTTGAGGCGCGGCGTCATGACGAACTCCTGGTTCCGGTTCGCAACCATGACGAAGCGAAGTCGCAGGACGTGACATCGCCCGACTCCTAAAAAAATCGAGCGCCGCGTGTCACGCCGGGGCTCCGCCGTTCGTCAATGCCCGGTCCGGGCGCAAGCGCAGGAGAAGAGACGTTGAAAGACATGGATCCGCGGTCGACGGCGCTGATCGTCGTCGACGTCCAGAAGGCCTTCCAGGATTGGGAGGAGACCGGCGCCGGTCGGAACAATCCCGATGCCGTCGGCAACATCGCCGCCCTCCTCGACGGCTTCCGGAGCGCCCGGTCGCCGATCTTCCATATCCGCCACCGCGGCGCCGCGCCCGACAGCCTTTTCCAGGGGAGCGCCTGCGACGTGATCCAGGAAGCGGAGGAGCGGAACGGCGAGCCGGTCCTCTGGAAGACCGTCAACAGCGCCTTCATCGGGACCGGCCTCGAAGAGATGCTGCGCCGGCAAGGCGTCCGGACCGTCGTGATCTGCGGCGCCACGAGCAACCACTGCGTCGAGACCACGACCCGGATGGCCGGAAACCTCGGCTTCGATGCGCGTTTCGTCGGCGACGCGACCTGGACCTTCGATCGCCGCGGACCAGACGGCCGGATGCATCGAGCGCAGGACATCCAGGCCATGACGGAAGCCAACCTGTCCGGCGAGTTCGCCGAGATCGTGGCGTCCCGGGACGTGCTGCGGACCCTCTCCGGCGGAATCTGACCATGGATACCCTGCTCGTCTGGTTGCTCGCGATCTATTCCGCCTTAGCCCTCCTCAAGCCCGTCTTCTTCGCGGTCCTGCCCTACGGAAAGCGACGGTCCATGCTCGACCGCAGCTACGCCGGCCGCACCAGCGCCACGTCGCGGTCGGATCCGATCCTGATCGTCTTCTGCCTCGTGCTGGTGGGGCTTCTGGCGCGGCGCGGCGCTGAGCCCGCAAGCTTCCTGACGGGTCTGCTTGTCGGCATGACGCTCATCCAGGTCTACTTCCACCGCTACTCGATTCCGTTGAACGAGGCCGAGGCCCCGCCACCGCCCCACTCCCCGATCAAGACGATGTCCTACGCCATCCAGGCCGCGCCCGGCCGCGCCGGGATCGAGCTCGCGATCATCGCGGTCCTCCTCGCCTGGTCGCTCTGGAGCCTGCTGGCCTGATCCGCGCGACGACTTTTCGAGGGCGCCATGTCACGTCTTCCCGGCGCCGGTCGTCCTGCATGGAAGCGACGGGAGCAAGCAACATGACCGAACCGATCCGGATCGCGATGATCCTCGGCAGCACCAGGCCCGGCCGGTTCTGCGACACCGTCGCTGCATGGACCGGCGAGGCGATCCGGCGCGCCGGCGGGTTCGAGCTCGACGTCGTGGATCCCCTTCTCGTCGACCTGCCGGTCCATCACCCGCGCGAGCCGCATGCCCGCGTCCGCGACCTGCGGGCGCGCATCGGGCGGGCCGACGCCGCCATGGTGGTGACGCCGGAATACAACCACGGCTATCCGGCGGCCCTGAAGCACGTCGTCGACCTGGTCGGCCCCGAGTGGCGCGCCAAGCCCGTCGGGTTCGTGTCATACGGAGGGCTCTCGGGAGGGATCCGCGCCGTCGAGCAGCTGCGCGGCGTGTTCGCCGAGCTGCACGCCGTGACGATCCGCGACGCCGTCGCCTTTCCGAACGCGTCGGAGCGGTTCGGCACGGACGGAGCGCTGATCGAGCCGCCGCGCTTCGAGCGCCAGGCCCACGTCATGCTGGAGCGGTTGCGCTGGTGGGCGGCTGCTCTGAGGGCCGCGCGCACGGTCGAGCCCTATCCAGCCGGCATCGCCTGAACCAACGGGGTTCTCTCGATACGAGAAGGCCCTCGCGACGCGAGAGCCCGCTGTGCGGCGCACCCGTCGATGAACTCGGTTCACAGATCATGTTCCAGCGGCACGGATAGGCACAGACCGCCGGCCTCGACACCTTAGCCCCGGATGCCGGCCAGGCCCGGCGCAGGAGACTTCGTCATGGAATACCGGCAACTCGGCCGATCCGGCCTCAAGGTCCCCGTCCTGAGCTTCGGCGCGGGCACTTTCGGCGGATCAGGGCCGCTCTTCAGCCACTGGGGCACGACCGACGCCCGCGAGGCGCAGCGCCTCGTCGACAGCTGCCTCGACGCGGGCGTCAACCTGTTCGACACGGCGGACGTCTATTCCGCCGGCGCGTCGGAGGAGGTGCTCGGGGCGGCGGTGAAGGGTCGCCGCGACAAGGTGCTGCTCTCCACCAAGACGGGCCTGCCGATGGGCGACGGTCCCAACGAGGCCGGCACCTCGCGGGCCCGTCTGCTGGACGGCGTCGACGCGGCGCTGCGGCGGCTCGGGACCGATTATCTGGACCTGCTCCAGCTCCATGCCTTCGATGCTCTCACGCCCGTCGAGGAGGTGCTGCAGGCGCTGGATGCCCTCGTGCGGGACGGCAAGGTCCGCTACGTCGGCGTCTCCAACTTCGCCGGCTGGCAGATCATGAAGTCGCTCGCCGCCGCCGACCGCCATGGCTACCCGCGCTACGTCGCCAACCAGGTCTACTATTCGCTCGTCGGGCGCGACTACGAGCACGACCTGATGCCGCTCGGCCTCGACCAGGGGCTCGGCGCGCTGGTCTGGAGCCCGCTCGGCTGGGGCCGCCTCACCGGCAAGGTCGGCCGCGGCCGGCCAATCCCGGCGGGCAGCCGGCTGCACGAGACGGCGTCCTTCGGCCCTCCCGTCGAGGACGAACGCCTCTACACGGTCGTAGACGCGCTGGAGGCCGTGGCGGCCGAGACGGGTCGCTCCGCGCCGCAGATCGCCATCGCCTGGCTGCTGCGCCGCCCGACGGTGTCGAGCGTCATCCTGGGCGCCCGCAACGAGGAGCAACTGCGGCAGAACCTCGGGGCCGTAGGCTGGGAGCTCGCGCCCGAGCACGTGCGCCGGCTCGACGCCGCGAGCGCGACGACGCCGCCCTACCCGCACTTTCCCTATCACCGGCAAGAGGGCTTCGCCCGCCTCAATCCCCCCTTGGTCTGAGGAGGCCCGGACCATGCTGCAGTCCCGTCTCGCCATCGCCGCCATCCTGCTGGCCGCGGCCGCATCTCCCGCCGCCGCGGGCGTCTGGACGGCCACCTGGGCCGCGAGCCCGGAGGCGACCTGGGGAGCGAAGCTTCCGCTCCCGACCCGCATCCCTGCGACCCTCGCCGACGCCACCGTGCGCCAGGTCGCCCGCATCGCGCTGGGCGGCGACGGGCTTCGGATCGAGATCTCGAACCGCTACGGCCCGGAGCCCCTCCAGATCGGCTCGGCCCACGTCGCCGCGGCCTTCGGCGGAGGAGCGATCGACCCGAAGACGGACCACGCCGTCCGCTTCGGCGGTTCGGCGAAGGTCTCCGTTCCCCCCGGCCAGGCCGTCGTGAGCGACCCCGTCGACCTTTCGGTCGCGGATCTCGCCAAGGTCGCCGTCTCGCTGTACCTGCCGAAGGAGACGCCCCTCGCCACGTTCCATTGGGACGGCAAGGAGACGGCGTATGTCGCCCGCGGCGACCATGGCGCCGCCGAGAAGATCTCCCCCGAGAGCACCTTGGAGGCGCGCCTGTTCCTGACCGCCATCCACGTTGAGCGGCCGCAGTCGACGGCGGTCGTGGCGGCGTTCGGCGATTCCATCACGGACGGCGACGGCGTCTCCGTCGACGGGGACCGGCGCTGGCCCGACATCCTCGCCGAGCGGCTCGCCCCGCAGGGCGTGTCGGTGATCAACGCCGGCATCTCGGGAGCGCGTCTCCTGAAGCCGGGCATGGGTGAGGCGGGGCTGGACCGCTTCGACCGCGACGTCCTGGCCCAGCCCGGCATCCGCTCGGTCATCGTGATGATGGGGACCAACGACCTCGCCTGGGGAGAGACGCCGTTCGACCCGCACTCGGCGCCGTTCCTGCCGGCCGCGATCGAGGACGGCTACCGCAAGCTCGTCGCGCGCGCCCACGCTCGCGGGGTCCGGATAGTCGGCGCCACCATCACCCCGTTCGAGGGCGCCTTCGCGGGGACGCCCATCGCCAACTTCTGGAACCCCGCGAAGAACAGGGTCCGTCTGGCCGTGAACGAGTGGATCCGCACTTCGGGGACCTTCGACGCGGTGCTCGACTTCGACGCCGTGGCGCGGGATCCGAACGACGTCTCCAAGCTGCGGGCGGACGTGGACTCTGGCGACCACCTGCATCCCGGCGACGCGGGCAACGCCGTGGTGGCCGAAGGCATCGACCTCGGTGCGGTGCTCGGCGCCAGGTAGACGGAGGCGGCTCCCCGGCCAGGACTCTTACTCGGGAATGACGAGGGGGCCGCAGTCGCTGTCGGCCACGCCGGTCGGCTCGAACCAGGTCTCGCCCGGCGCGTAGGCCTTGGCCGGCTCTCAGGCGAGCTGGGACCGCAGCGTGCCCTTGAGCACGTAGGCCGTCACCGATCCCGGATGCCGGTGCGGCAGCGACGAGGCCAGGGGCGGGATCAACCGCACCCCGATCGCGCCGGAGGTCCCGGCCAGGAGCACGCGTTGCTGGGTCATGATCTCTCCTTCTTCTCGTCGAATGCGGCCGCGACCCTTTCCGACAAATCGAGCTCCATCTCGAACTGGGCGATGGCGGTGCGCTCGAAGCCCGTCCGCGCCAGGAACCCGGGCGCGAGGTCCTCGGGGGTGTCGGCGGCGATCAAGAGGTCCTGCCCCGGAAGGATGCCCGCCAGCGCCTCGACCATCCGCCGGCCGAGGCCCCGGCCCCGCGCCTGCCGGGCGACGACGAGGGTCCGCAGGACGACCCCGCCCGTCCTGGCGGGCTCGACCAGGGCGAACGCCTCGTCCGCGAGCGCGTAGCCGCGCGCCGGGGAAACCGCGGCGGCCATCGTCTCGGCGGCCATCGTCCAGGGAAGATCGGCCTCGCCGTGCTCGGCGACCCGCCGCGCCACGAGCGCGGGATCGGCCTCGGCCAGGTCCGCGGGCCAGGGGCAGTCGGCGCCGAATGGCCGGCGTTAGCCGACAAGCGTTCGGTGGTCGCGGAACCCCAGGCGGCGGTAGAGCCGGAGGGCGGGCTCGTTGGACGTGATCACTTCGAGCAGCAGGCGGCGGACGCAGGACCGGCGCAGGTCGGCCACGACGTCCTGCAGAACATCCGCACCCAAGCCTCGACCGCGGCGCTCCCGGACCACTCCCATGGCGGCGACCCGGGCGGTCCAGCCCCGCCGCGCCACCAGGACGACCGCGACCGGACGATCGCCGTCCAGCAACACGCGGCTGGCGGTGCGATCGAGGGTCTCGCGCCGGAACCGCGCGTCGAAGCTCTCCGCCGAGAACCCCAGCGGAACGACGTAGCCCTCGAACGCGGCCGTCGTGATCTCGGCCAACGCGGCTGTGGAGTACGCCAGCGCTGGCCGGCTGGTGGGTCCGGTGTTTTCGTCCATCGGCTCGGCTCCGGCGGAGGGCGCCGCCTTTCGCCAAGCAGGACGAGGCGGGCGGCCTTACGTGACATCGGGGCTCCACGACTGACGCGCGCTCCCTGAACGGTCAAAATCCCACCCGTCCGCGCTTTCCGCAGCCGCAGTTCTGCCGGCCTGACCTGCAGATTATCTCCACCACTAGGACTCGAGCTTGGCGAGCAGCGCCTCCAGCCGGTCCGCCTCCGCCTCGTCCAGCTTCGCGGCGACGCTCTCGCGCAAGGCCTTGGCGTAGACCTGCCACATGCGGGCCTGCGTCTCGCGTCCCTTGTCGGTGATCACCACCCAGCGGCCTCGGCCGTCGTCGCCGAAGGCTTCGCGCCGCACCAGCCCCTGTCGCTCGAGCCGATCGAGCAGTCGCGAGAGGTTGTACTGGGCCAGCAGCGTGCGCTCCTCGATCTCGAAGGGCCGCAGGCGCCCGTCCTCGGGCCGCGTGAGTTCGAGCAGCACGTCGTACCAGCCGAGCGGCGGCATCCCCTCGGCCTTGAGGGCGCGCTCGACCGCCGCTTGGACCGTCTGCTGGGCCCGGGTCAGGCGCACCCAGGCGCGCACGGCGGAGGGCGGGACGGCGTCTCGGCTGGGCTTCCTTTGCATAGATGCAACTACATCCAGATTGACGCCGATGGCAAGGCGCTCCTATAGATGCAGACGCATCTAATTCGGAGCTTCCCTCATGACCCGCTCGTCGCTCGTTCCCTACGGCGCCGCGCTGCTGCGCGTCAGCCTCGGCCTCATGTATCTCGCCCACAGCATCGTCCTGAAGCTCATGACCTTTGGCCTCGCCGGCACGGCGGGCTACTTCCAGTCCATCGGCCTGCCCGGCTGGCTCGCCTACGTCACCTTCGCGGCCGAGGCCGTCGGCGGCGCCCTTCTGGTGCTCGGCATTCAGGCGCGCTGGGTGGCGCTGGCGCTGACCCCGGCTTTGCTCGGCGCCGTTATCTGGGCTCATGCCGGCAACGGCTGGGTGTTCAACGCTCCGGGCGGCGGCTGGGAATACCCGCTCTACCTGATCGTGCTCTCGGCGGCCCAGTTCCTGGTCGGCGACGGCGCGCTGGCGCTGAAGCCGTCGTCGGGCCTGCCCGACGCCGCCGTCGCGCGCTGACCGGGAGGAGCGACCATGACCGCCCTCACCCTCGTCAGCCACGGCCTCTGCCCCTACGTGCAGCGGGCCGCCATCGCGCTCCTCGAAAAAGGCATCGCCTTCGAGAGGATCACCATCGACCTCGACGACAAGCCGGACTGGTTCAAGGCGCTCTCGCCGCTCGGCAAGGTGCCGCTGCTTCAGGTGCGCCGACCGGGCGCGCCGGACGCGGTGCTCTTTGAGAGCTCCGTCATCTGCGAATACATCGAGGAGACGCAGCCGGAGCCCGCACTCCACCCCGCCGATCCGCTCCACAAGGCCCGACATCGCGGCTGGATGGAGTTCGGCTCCACGATCCTCGCCGACCTCTGGGGCTACGAGACGGCCAAGGACAGGGACGTCCTCGAGGCCAAGCGCGCCGCGCTCGCGGCGAAGTTCGCGCGGGTCGAGGCGGAGCTCGGCGCCGGCCCCTTTTTCGCCGGCGAGACGTTCAGCCTCGTCGACGCGGTCTATGCGCCGATCTTCCGCTACTTCGACGTCTTCGACCGCATCGCCGAGACCCACGTCTTCGACGGCCTGGAGCGCGTCACCGCGTGGCGGCAGGCCCTGGCCACCCGTCCAAGCGTGCTGGCGGCGGCGCCGTGCGACTATGCTGACAGGCTCATGGCCTTCCTCGAACGGCACGACGCGGCGCTGCTGCGGCTCCCGAACGCGGGCGGCCGCGGGGCCTAGGACGCCAGCGCCGTCGTCAGGCAGTCGACGAGCGCGCGGCCCGCGACGGCGTCCGGGTCGCGGTCCGGGTCGTAGATCGTGACCTGCATCCCGAGCGCCGGGCCGGCGAGCAGCGCCCGCAGCAGTTCGCCAAGCTCCGCGAAGCCGAGGCCGTCCTTCTGCGGCGAGTCGACAGCGGGCGCGGCCACGCTGTCGAGCACGTGGACGTCGAGATTCGATCGCGTGCTGCATCGCATACATGGGCTACTCCCGAGCGGACGAGATGCGCGCAACGGCCGCGTCGAGGCGCCCAGGTCGTCGCATGGACGGCGCTGCTCCTGCTCTTCAGAACGTCTGCCTCGTCCTTGAGCCCACCTAAAGGTCGGGAGAGAACTTCTCCAACCCGGAGTCGATGCGGATCGGCTACGGCTGGCCCGTGACGCCGAACCGCTGAACCCGCACAGGACGCCGATGACCCCGATCGACCCCCACGCCACGGCTCTCGTCGTGGTGGACGTGCAGCAGGCCTTCCAGGTCATCGAGCGCGGCGGGACGCCCCGCAACAACCCGGACGCGGTGGAGCGCATCGCGGAACTGCTCGCCGCATTCAGGACGGCCGGAGCTGCGATCATCCACATCCGCCACCGCGGAACGTCTCCCGGAAGCGTCTTCAAGGGCCAGGCCTGCGAACCGGTCGCAGCCGCGCGCGAGATCGACGGCGAGCCCGTGCTGTGGAAGACGGTCAACAGCAGCTTCATCGGCACGGACCTGGAAGCGCGGCTGCGCAGAACGGGGATCCGCACTGTCGTGGTCTGCGGCGCGACGACGAACCACTGCGTCGAGACGACCGTCCGCATGGCGGGCAACCTGGGCTTCGACACGCGGCTCGTCGCCGACGCGACCTGGACGTTCGACCGCGAAGGGCCCGACGGGCTCGTCCATCGCGCGGCGGACATCCAGCGCATGAGCGAGGCGAACCTGTCCGGCGAATTCGCCGAGATCGTCGCGACCTCAGAGATCCAGGTGGCCCTTCGATCTGGCGCGACCATAACATCCTAGCAACGGGAGTCCGATCGACGCCGGCGAACGCCCGAACCGGCGTCGAGACCTGTTCGCGACATGGAGACCGCCATGACCGCCTCCGCTTCCCCTGCCGACTTGCCCGAGGTTCCGCCCGCGGACCGCGCCGGCATCCTCGACGCGCTCTACCGCTTCGGCGCCGGCCAGGATCTCGACGACCGCGCGCTGTTCGAGTCCGCCTTCACCGAGCGCTCCACCGTCGACTTCACCGGGCCAGCGAAAATCCTCGGAACCGAGATCCCGGTGTTCGAAGGACGCCAGGCGATCGCCGACATCATCGTCGGAGCGACGAGCCGGCTCGCGACCTCGCACACGGTCAGCAATCCCCGCATCCTCCGTTTCGACGCGGAGCGTGCGGTGCTGTGGTGCCTCGTCGAGGCGCAGCACCTTCCCAAGGACGACCGGAGCCGTCATCTCCTGCTCAAGAACGTCTACACGACCGAACTCGTGCGCGAGGAAGGCCACTGGGTGATCGCGCGCATGCTCATCGAGAACCTTTGGGCGCAAGGCGATCCCAAGGTCCTTTTCCCAGGCGCGTGAGCCGCTGTCCGAAAGTTCGCGTTTGTCGCTGATGACCATGGCCAACACCTCAGGCGAGAAAGGAAGCTGCGCTGTCGTCCTGGCCGTGGCCGGCGTCGGCCGCCCTCCGGAAGCGGGCCAGTCCGGCGGCGACGAGATCCGCCCGCACGCCCGTGTCCAAAAGGGCATCCTCGACGAGGCGCGTGTCCTTGATGGCGTTGTCGACCGAAAAATTCGCCGCGAAGTCGCCCTTGAGCATCGCGGCGGCCTTGGCCTGGAAGTAGCCGCTGTCCAGCGGCCCGCCCGTGACGGCCTCGAGCACGAGCGCCGGATCCACGCCGAGGGCCTTCGCGATGGCGAGGCTCTCCGCCGAGCCATGGGTCAGGGCGAACACGAAGGCGTTGGAGGCCAGCTTGAGGCGGCTGCTCGCCCCCGGCTGGTCCGAAACCCAGATCGTGCGCTGCCCGATGGCGTCGAACACCGCCTGGGCTTCGGCGCGCCTGTCCGGGGCGCCTGAAGCGAGGACCACGAGCTTGCCTTGCTCGGCCGGCTGCCGCGTCCCTTGGACCGGTGCGTCGTAGAACGCGACGCCGCGCTCCCTGGCCAGGGTCGCCAGCGCGTCGGCGGCGCCCGCGCCGACCGTGCCGAGCTGGAACCAGACGGCGTCATGGCGCAGGTTGGACGAGGCCGCGACGAAGGCCTCGCGGTCGGCCGGTCCATCCTTGAGCATGGTGACGAGGACCCCCGCGTCCCGGACCGCCTCGTCCGGCGCGGCGAAGGGTGTCAATGTCGTCCGGAAGAGAGAGCCCTCAAGGACCTCCGCGCGGCCTCGTCGCCGGCGCGTCGAGGCCGAACCTCCTGCCCTTTCCAGGGTGTCGGCCGTTTCGAGGCGAGAGCTCGTCGGAACGCTCGGATCCGAGATCGTCGAGGATCGGACACGTGGGCCGGCCGTCGCCATGGCACTGGGCCGCCAGCCCTTCCAGCGCGGACGCCATCGCCTCCATCTCGCGGATGCGCCGGCGCAAGGCGGAGACGTGGCCAAGCGCCACCTCCTTGACCTCGGCGCTGGTGCGGCCGCCGTCGCGCCACAAGGCCAGCAGCCTCGCGATGCTGTCGACCGAGAAACCGAGGTCGCGGGCGCGCCGCACGAACGAGAGGTCGTCGACCTGGGCCTGCGTGTAGACGCGGTAGCCCGCCTCGGACCTGGCCGGCGGCGGAACGAGCCCGATCGACTCGTAGTAGCGGATCATCTTGGCCGAGAGGCCGGCCGCCGCCGCGGCTTCGCCGATATTCATGGCCTGATCTCCTGCACGGCCGTCCGACCGGCTTCAAATGGTGCTTCGTGGGCCGCGGCGCCTTGCGGAGCCGCAACGGCCGGAGCCTGGAAGCGGCGCAGCCGCAATGCGTTGCCGAGCACGAACACGCTGGATAACGCCATGGCTCCCGCGGCCAGCACCGGCGACAGCAAGGTCCCGTTCACCGGATACAGAGCTCCGGCGGCGACGGGGATCAGCACCACGTTGTAGGCGAACGCCCAGAACAGGTTCTGCGATATGTTGCGCAGCGTGGCCCGGCTGATGGCGACGGCCGCCACGACGGCCCGCAGGTCGCCGGACATCAGGACCACGTCGGCACTGCCGATGGCGACGTCCGTCCCGGTGCCGACGGCCAGGCCTACGTCGGCCTCCGCGAGAGCTGGCGCGTCGTTGATGCCGTCGCCGACGAACGCCACCGACCCGGCGCGCGCCCGCAGCTGCTTCAGGGCGGCGACCTTCCCGTCCGGCAGGACCTCGGCGAACACCTCGTCGATGCCGAGGCGGAGCGCCACGGCCGCCGCCGTGCCGGAGTTGTCGCCCGTGACCATCGCCACCTGGAGGCCAAGCGCATGAAGTGCGGCGACGGCCGCCGCGCTGGTCTCCTTGACTGGGTCGGAGACCGCGACGATGGCGGCGAGCCGGCCGTCCAGGGCCACGTACAAGGGCGTCTTGCCTTCGGACGCGAGCCGGGCTGCGTCCGCGGCGAACTCTCCCCCGTCCAGCCCGAGCGAAGTCATCAGGCGGTCGGACCCGACATGCACGCGCCGTCCCGCTACCACGGCGGTGGCGCCCGTTCCGGTCAGCGCCTCGAAATGCTCGGCCGGCCGGATCGCCGAGCCTTCCTGTTCGGCGGCCCTCACGATCGCCTCCCCGACGGGGTGCTCCGATCGCGCTTCGGCGGATGCCGCGAAAGAGAGCACCTCGGCGCGCTCGAAGCCGCGGGCGACGTGAAGGTCCGTGAGTTCGGGCCGCCCCTTGGTCAGGGTGCCCGTCTTGTCGAGCGCCACGACGGTGACGCCGCGCAACGCCTGCAGGGCGTCGCCCTTGCGGAACAACACGCCCATCTCGGCCGCGCGTCCCGCGCCGACCATGATCGAGGTCGGCGTGGCCAGCCCCATGGCGCAGGGGCAGGCGATGATCAGCACGGCCACGGCGTTGACCAGGGCGAACGGCAGCGCCGGTTCCGGACCGAAGACCAGCCAGACCGCGAAGGTGACTGCGGCCGCCGCCAGGACAGCCGGGACGAACCACATCGTCACCTTGTCGACCAGCGCCTGGATGGGCAGCTTGGCTCCCTGCGCCTCCTCGACCATGCGGATGATCCCGGCGAGCACCGTGTCGGCTCCGACGCGGGTCGCCTTGAAGCTGAAGGATCCGGTCCTGTTGACCGTGCCTCCAACGACCGCGGCCCCGGCCTCCTTGACGACGGGCGCCGGCTCACCGGTGATCATCGATTCGTCGACGAAGGACCGTCCCTCCACGACCTCCCCGTCGACCGGGATGGATTCGCCGGGTCGCACCAAGACCACGTCGCCGGCCGCCACGTCGGAGACCGGGATGTCCAGCGTGGAGCCGTGCCGGACGATGCGCGCGGTCCTGGGCTTCAACGTGACCAGGCGGCGGATCGCGTCGGACGTGCGTCCTCGCGCCCGCGCTTCCAGCATGCGGCCCAGCAGGATCAGCGTCACGATCACCGCCGCGGCCTCGAAGTAGATGTTGGCCGTGCCGTCGGGCAGAACCCCTGGCGCGAGGACGGAGACGGCGGAGAAGCCGTAGGCGGACATTGTCCCGACCGCGACCAGCGAGTTCATGTCCGGCGCGCCCCGCAGCAGCGCAGGGACGCCCTTTTGAAAGAAGCGCAGGCCCGGACCGAACAGGGCCACGGTGCACAGGGCGAACTGGATCGCCGCGCCGGCCCGTTCGCCGACGGTGTGCATGACCCACATGTGCATCGCCGGAACGAGGTGCGAGCCCATCTCCAGCACGACGATCGGCAGGGTCAGGATGCCGGCGAGCAGCAGAGCGTGGCGGAGCGACTTGCCTTCGGCCTCGCGCCGGGCTGCGTCCTTGTCGGGTGAAACGCCTGCGTGGCGTGCGATGGGCGCAGCCTGATAGCCGGCGTCCTCGACAGCACCCACGGCTGTTCCTACGTCGAAGCCGGGACCGACGAGGATCTCCGCCCGCTCAGTCGCGAGGTTGACGGAGGCGCCGCGCACGCCAGGCACGGCCTTCAGCGCCTTTTCCACCCGTCCGACGCAGGACGCGCAGGTCATCCCCTCGATGCCGAGCCGCACCTTGAGCGCGTCCTCGTTCAGTCCGGAATCAATCCTGGATTCGGCGATCTTGCCCATCGGTCCACTCCGTTCGGGTTGCGACGAGCACCGGAAATGGGCCTTCCCATGGTGGGAAGGTCAAGGCTGCAAAGCCGAAAGGGACCGGAAAAATCCCGCTTGACCTTGCCAGCGTTGGAAGGCGCAGCGTCGGATTTCCCCAACCGAACAAGGATCCTCGCCATGTGTTCTTGCAGCCAGCCCGACGCCCCGGCCGAACCCGCTCCCAAGGGCGCGGACGTGACGCTCAAGGTCGACGACATGACCTGCGGCCACTGCGCCGCGACGGTGACGAAGGCGGTCGAGAGCGCCATTCCGGGAACGCGCGTCGTCGCGGACCCGGCGACGCGCCTGGTGTCGGTCTTCGGCGCTCCCGACCTGCGGAAGGTCAAGGACTTGATCGCCGCCGCCGGCTACACGCCGGTCGAAGCGCGCTCGTCGACTTCCTGGTGAATCGCGGCAGCATCGACCACGAACTGATGCTCGACGCGCACGGGCTTGCCGAGATGCTTCAGCAGCGCGGCCTCGAGCCGGGCTCCGACCGCGGCGGAAGCGAGTCCTGACCCAAACACGACGTTGCCGCTGGCGATGGACGTGCGCGGATCCGCGAAGCCGAGACTGGCGCAGCTCCGCCATCGGCAATGCGCCGGTTCCGCCGACGTTCACGGCATGCAGGAGGGCGACGAGCCTGGTCGCCGGCAGCTTTCAGTGGGCGGCGGCGAACTCCCGCTCCACCCAGGCGCCGAAGGCCCGCACGTCGGGAGACGGCGGGATGCGGGCCGAGGTGACGAGCCAGTAGGCGGCCCCGGTGTCGACCCGGTGCTCGAATGGGGCGACGAGCTTGCCGTCGCGCAGCGCGTCGAGCGCCAGCGTGCGCCACGCCATCATGACGCCCTGGCCGGAGATGGCCGCGTCGAGACACAACGCGGAGTCGGAATAGGTGGGGCCCGCCCCGAGCGGGAACTCGGACGAACCCAGGCTGGCCAGCCAGACGTCCCAGAGCGACCGCGAGCCGTGGTCGCGGATCACGGGCGTGCGGGCGAGGTCGCCGATGGCCTTCAGGCCCTCCGCCACCTTCGGGCTGCACACGGGAAAGATCGTCTGGGCGACGAGCCGCTTGGCGCGGACCCGGGGCCAGCCGCCCTCGCCCACCCTGATGCCGACGTCGGCCTCGTTGGCGTCGAAGTTGGCGTGCGCCACCGTGGCGTCGATGCGCACCTGGATGTCGGGCCGCAAGGCATGGAAGCGTGACAGGCGCGGCACCAGCCACTTGTAGGCCAGCACCGGCGCGACGGAGACGACGAGAACGCGCCCGTCGCGCTCCGCGAGGCTCGCCAGCGCCTCTTCGATTTCGCGAAAGCCGGTGGTGAGCCCGGAGAGCAGTCTCTCGCCCGCCGGCGTCGGGGCGAGGCCCTTCTGGCTGCGTATGAACAGCGGCTGGCCGATCTGGAGCTCGGTGTTGCGCAGGTGCTGGCTCACCGCGCCGACGGTGACGCCGAGCTCCTCGGCGGCGCGCGCCAGGGAGCCGAGACGCCCCGCCGCCTCCACCGCCCGCAGCGCGTTGAGCTGGTGCCGGCGCAGCTGGGTCATGGAGTTCTCCTAAAGGTTCCGCCTGGATTGCTCCATTCCAGGACGAGCCGGCCCGGGCCAACGTGACATGGCGGCGAGGACCGGAGGCGGACATGGAGATCCTGAATGCGTTGCGCCGCGCTCTGGCCGGCATCCGCGACAGGCTGTCGGACGATCCGTGCGAGCGCGATCCGATCGACCATCCCGCCATCCGCAGGATGGACCTGGTCGAGCTCGCCGACCTTCCGTTCGAGCCGTATGTCCGCGCCGGCGGTCATGCCCACCTTGCCGATGGTCAGGCCCTCGATCCCGTCCACCGATGCGATGCGCACGGCGCTCTCCAGCACCGTCCGGCGGTTGCGGTCGCCGCGCACGCGGCGTCCGTCGACCTTGGCGGGCGGCTTGGGATCGGGCATCGGAGCCATCGCGCTCGTCTCTCCTCAGGCGGACGCGGCTGAAGGACAGGCGGAAGCCTGGGCGGCCTGCACGGCCGCCGTCATCCGCTCGGCCAGCCCGCGCGTGTCCCAGGAGACGCTGACGTCCCGGACGGCGACGGCCCTGAGACATAGCTGCGCGATCCGAGGTCGTCCGCGAGGTGGCGCACCAGCGCCTTCGTCCGCGCCGCCATGTGCCTCCTCCCGAGATGCACGACATGGATGGCTCGCAGCGGCGGCTCGAAAGCGGCGAGGAGCCTGACCAGGCGGCCGGCCCCGAGATCCTCGGCCACCTGATAGGACAGCGCCCGGGCGATGCCGACGCCGTCGCGCGCCAGGGCGAGCGCGGTTTCGACGTGGTTCACCGAGAACCGCGGCTCGAAACGCACGATCCGCGGACGACCCTCCTGCTCCAGCCGCCACTCCGCGGGTCCCGGCACGGAGCGGGTGAGGATCAGCGCGTGGCCGGAAAGCTCGCTCGGATCCATGGGACAGCCCGCCCGTTCGAGGTAGGCGGGCGAGGCGACCAGGTAGCGGCCGACTTCGCCGACCTGCCGGGCGACCAGTTCGGAATCCGGCAGGGCGCCGATGCGGATCGCCGCGTCGTAGCCGTCGCCAACGAGGTCGCGGTTGGCGTCGTCCAGCGTCAGGTCGACCGCGACGCCTTCGTGCGCCGCCATAAAGCGCGCGAGCGATGGCGCCACGTGCAAGCGCCCGAACACCACCGGCGCCGTGACGCGCACGCGCCCCGACAACTCGCCCCGCTGCTTCGCCGTGCGGGCGAGGGCGCCGTAGCCGGCCAGGAGCCCCCTCGCCTGCTCCTCCAGGTTGCGCCCTTCTTCCGTGACCGCCAGGCTGCGCGTGGTCCGATCGAACAGGCGCGCGCCCAGACGGTCCTCGAGCCCCGACAAGATGCGCGTGATCGCCGGCCCCGAGCGTCCGAGACGCCGCGCCGCGGCCGAGAGGCTGCCGGCGTCGAGCACGGCGAGGAACACTTCGAGTTCGAACAGACGATCCATTCTTCCGATTGTCGAAAGAATGAACTGCGGTTTCAAGGGATGGTTCGCCGCCGGCGGCTGCGCCAACGTGCCGGCGTCGCAAACCGATGGGGCGCCCATGTCCGAACCCAGCCTGATCCTTTACGGCACAAAGCTCTCCGGCCACGCCCACCGCGTCGAGGCTTTGCTGACGCAGCTCGGCCTATCCTACGAGTACCGCAGCGCGCCGGCCGAGGTCAGGCGCTCGCCGGAGTACCGGCGGATTACGCCGTTCGGACAGATCCCGGTGCTGATCGACAGCGGACGCGTCATACCCGATTCCGGCGCCATCCTGGTCCACCTCGCCCGGACCTACGACCGCGACGACGTCTGGCTGCCGCGCGACCTGGCGCTCGAAGTCGAGGTGCAGCGCTGGCTCGCCATCGCGGCCGGCGACATCCGTTTCGGGCCGGCGCTGGCCCGCCTCGCCGTACGCTTCGGCGTCGGGGCCGACCTCGCCATGGCGCACCACGTGGCGCTGGAGCTTTTCGCCTTCATGGAGACGCATCTCGACGGCCGCGACTGGCTGGTCGGGGAGCGTCCCACCATCGCCGACCTCGCCTGCTACCCCTACATCGCCGTGGCCGACGAAGGCGGGCTGAGGCTCGACAAGTATCCGCGGATCGAGGCCTGGATCGCCCGCGTCGAAGCCATCCCCGGCTTCGCCAGGATGCCGCGGTGAGGCCATGGTCGACACCCGCGCACCTTTCAACCCGTTCCACGTCGGCGAAATCGAGGCGCAGCGCCTGGCGGGCGTTGGCGTCGCGCACGCGCCGCTGAGGCCGTTCATGCCGGACCAGCACCGGCTGTTCTTCGCGCAACTGCCCTACGTGTTCCTGGCGACCCTCGACGCCGACGGGGCGCCTGCCGCCACCATGCTCGACGGCGAGCCGGGGTTCCTGTCCTCGCCCTCCCCCACGAGCCTGCTGCTGCGTCCGCGCGCCGACGACAGGGATCTCGTGCGCCGGCTGCTGGTCCCCGGCGCGCCGGTCGGGCTGCTCGGCATCGAGCTGCCCACCCGCCGGCGCAACCGCGCCAACGGCCGCATCGTCGAGGCGCGCGACGGCGCCTTCGCGATCGCGGTCGACCAGAGCTTCGGCAACTGCCCGCAGTATATCCACGCCAGGGCCATCGAGGCCGTGCTGCCGCGCGGCCGGGAGCCGCTGGAGCATCTGCCCGCCCTCGACGCCGAGGCGCTGGCGCTCGTCGCCCGGGCGTCCACCCTGTTCGTCGCCTCGGCGGCGGCGATCCGAGACGGCGGCGTCGACATGTCCCATCGCGGCGGCCGGCCGGGCTTCGTGCGGCTCGAAGGCGGCGAACTCGTCGTGCCCGAGTTCCGGGGCAACAACTACTACAACACCGTCGGCAACTTCCTGGTCGACCCCCGCGCCGCGCTGCTCGTCGTCGACTTCGAAACCGGAGACCTGCTGTCGATCGCCGGCCGCGTCGCCGTCGACTGGTCGCCCACCGTCAAGCCGGACGGTGCCCGCTTCGTCTGGCGCCTCGCGCCCGAGCGCGCCTGGCGTCTGCGCGCCGCCTCGCCCTACCGCTGGAGCGGGCCCGAGCTGTCGCCCGTCCTCGCCCGCACCGGCGACTGGCCAGCCTGAGCCCGGAACCCCTCAGACGTCAGCCTGGGCCCGTGCGGCGTCGGCGGCGGCGCGTGATGGGGAACCGCTCCCATCGGGCCGTGTTCTCCGGCGGAAGGAGACTCGACGATGACCGACGGATCGAACAGGCGCGACGGGGGCGTCGCCGCCCGGCGGAGCGGGCGCTGGGGCGGCGAGAGGCCGCGGATGACCCGCAGGCGGCCCGCCGCGATGGCGAGGCGGGACGGCGGATGGGGCGCGGCGGTCCGTTGAGCGGCCCTGTCGAGTCAGGCGAAGCCGAGGGACTGAGCTCGGTCCTGCACCGGAACATCGAAGCGCTCCGCCGCAGGCGGGAACGCGACGTCAAGCAGGCGGACTGGCAGGCGCGGCTGGCCGAACGCATCACCCGCTTCAGCGGCAGCATGGTGTTCGTCTATTGCCACCTGGCCGCGCTGGCGATCTGGATCGCGTGGAATGTCGGGCTCATTCCCGGCCTGAAGCCGTTCGACCCTTCATTCGTGATCCTGGCCACCGAGGCGTCGGTCGAGGCCATCTTCCTCTCGACCTTCATCCTGATCAGCCAGAACCGGGCCGCCGCCGCGGCGGACCGCCGGGACGACCTGGACCTCCAGATCAATCTGCTGGCCGAGCATGAAATCACCAAGCTCCTGCAGCTCACCGTCGCCATCGCCGATCGCCTCGGCGTTCATGGCGCGAAAAGCCCGGCTCTGGCCGAACTCAAGCAGGACGTCGCGCCCGAGGCGGTCCTGGACCGGCTGGAGGAGGATCGCGCCGAGGAAGCGCGGTGAAGGACGGGCTCGACAAAGGGCAAGGCCGCCAAAAAAAGGAACCGCCTCTTTTCGAGGCGGTTCCGGATCTCTCAAGCGTGACGCTCAGAACTTGTAGTTCACGCCCACGCGGACCACGCCGGCGTCGTTGTTCTTGCCCGAGCTGACCGTGACGGGCACGCGAGCGGCGGTGTAGACGAGGTTCCCGTCGTTGTTGCCGCGATCGATGTTGACGTAGAGGCCTTCGATCTTGGCCGTCCAGTTCGGGGTGAAGGCGTATTCGAGACCGCCGCCGATGGTCCAGCCGGCCTTCACGTTGTCGTTGTTGTTGAAGAACCCGCCGCCGCCGAAGCCGGCATAGGCGAGGCCGCCCGTCACGTAGAACAGGGCGCGGTCGAACGCGTAGCCGATGCGGCCGCGCACCGTTCCGAAGATGTGGTTCGAGCTGCCGCGGCCCACGCCGTACGGGGTGCCGAACGCATCATAGTAGACGACGCCGAAGTCGTTGTGATTACGGCCGAGGTCGGCGTAGTCGATGTCGGCTTCGACGCCGGCCACGAAGGAGCCGAACTGCCAGTTGTAGCCGGCCTGCACGCCGCCGACGAACCCGGAGTTGTCGCCCGAGCCGAACGACGTGGCGACGCCGGTGCGCGTGTTCAGGAACGTCACGTCCCGGCTGTTGGCGAAGGCTCCACCGGCGTTCAAGCCGATATAGAAGCCGGTCCAAGTGAACACGGGAGCGTAGACGACCGGTGCGGGGGCTTCGTATTTACGGCTGGGCAGGTCAGCCGCGAAAGCGGTCGACGCCGCCAGGACGCCGGCCAGTGCAAGAGGAAGAGATCGCATCACAGGGACTCCGTTGTTGGAGCGGCTATTTGCTCCTAAAAGTTGCATCGTGGCTAGCGCAAATGAGCAACAGGCGCCGTCGTTTTCGCCAGGGTCGAAGGCTTCGCTTGCCAGCGCGGGGGCTTTGGACGACAATCTGGGTCGTCTTCTTCCGGCTTGAGCTCCCGAGGAGGATGAAAACGGTCGCCGTTTCGCATCCGGCGGCCGTTTTGTTAATGGATGACTTTTGACGGGCGCAACGCCGCCCGCAAATGCTGCATGCAAAGCGCCAAATTGCTGAACGACGGGTCGCTACTCCCCGGCGCCGTGCGGACGTCGTCGGCGTCGAGATGCGCGAACAGGTCGCAACAGCCCAGGCGCCCCGCCACATTCGCCTCCTGACACGCGGCCGCGAAGGCGTCCCGGCGCCCGCCTGCGATGGACCGGACTTGCCCGGAGGGGGCACCCCTGGCCCTGGTCCGCGGAGCGCGCCGTCGACCCGATACCGTAAGATACTCAAGGCCGAGGCGTGACGAACCTATCCTGCCGAGGTTCATGAGCCTCGCTTCGCGAGCCGCCGGCGCACGGCGGATCCGCCGCGAACGCCGCAGGCATCGGAGCGACGCTGACGCTCGCTCCGCAGACTGGGACAGGGGGGACAGCACATGCGGATGGCATTCACCTGGGCCGTGGGGGCCTGCGCTCTCGGGGCGACGCTCTCGTCCGGCGCGCTCGCGCAGTCGGCGGGCGAACTTTCGGGCGCCTATGTGGGACCCGGGCAAAGCTGCGAGGACGTCTTCGTCACCCGTAACGGCAAGACCAGCTTCAAGACGCCGCGCAACGCCTTCAGTTCCGCCATCCTGATCCAGGGCGGACGGCTGAGCACGCCGCTGGCGACCTGCAAGATCGGCCGCTCGTCCAGGGACAAGACCGTGATCACCTTGAACCTCAACTGCACCAACGCCTTATCGCCGGAAGGCGTGAAGGCGTATGTGTTGCGCAGGGACGACGGGTCCCTGGTGCGCCTGTCCGGCCCGACCGAGACGGGCGGAGAGACCTACGAGCGTTGCGGCCGCTGAGGCTCGAGGGAGGGGCGCGGCCCGCTCGCGCCGGGGAGATCTGGCGAAGGAGCGCTCCTCGCCGATCACCGGCCCTGCATCAAGGGCTGCAGCACGCCCGTCACGCCGGTGATGACGATCTGGACGCCGACGCACAGCAGCAGGAAGGCGGAGAGCCGCATGATGACGCTCGTCCCCTCTGACCCGAGGATGCGCGCCATCCGCGCCACCCGCGCATAGGCGTGGAAGATCGCCAGGCAGACGACAGCGGCGACCATCACGGACCCCAGCTGCATCACGATCCCCTCTTCCGCGGCAGTGTGGTTCGCCGCCAACGTGATGGCGGTCGCGATGGTGCCGGGGCCGGTGGTGAGGGGGACCGTCAGGGGGAAAAAGGCTTGGCGCTCGATCTCGGCGAGCGATTGCGTCGAGCGCGGCTGGTCGCCGCCGTCGTGAGGCGTCTCGTGGAGCAGCGCCCAGCCGGCGGCGGTGACGACCAGACCGCCGGCGATCCGCAGCGCGGGAATGGAAATGCCGAAGAACCGCAGGATGAGGGTGCCGGCGAAGGTGGACACGACCAGGACGAAGAAGGCGTAGATCGCCACCCGGCGCGCGATGCTGGCCCGCTGCTTGTCGGAGAGCGCCATCGTCCGGCTCAGGAAGACGAAGGCCAGCCCATACGGGTTGATGATCGCGAACAGCGTTCCAAGTTCGAGGACGAGGGTTCTCAACACGTCAGCGCCGCCGTTACGGGGCTACGAGCGTCACGATGATGGAGCCCCATGTCGTGAGCAGGATATGGCCGATGGGAACGGCCGGCGTATAGCCAAGCACCGCGACCGGGCTTCCTGAGCGCTCCTGAACCGCCGCCATCGCGGCGGTCATGGTCTGCGCGCCGGCGATCGCGCCCAGCACTAGGACGAGGTTCATGCGCAAGACGTAGCACCCGAACAGCAGGCTGATGATGGGCGGCGTCAGGGTCACGATCATGCCGCCGAGGAGCAGCCCGAACCCCACCTCGGCCACGGCCTGGAAGAAGACGGGGCCCGCGTGCAGCCCGGTCATTCCGACGAAGGCCGCCAGGCCGAGCGACGTCATCAGGTTGACGGCTCCGTCCGGGATCCGCCCGAACAGGGGCAGGCGCGTCCGCAGATGCCCCACCAGGAGGCCGGCCAGCAACGTCCCGACGCTCGTGCTCAACGAGATCTTGAGCCCGGCGATCGGAAAAGTGACCAGAACGCCGACAAGCCCGCCCAGGAAGATCGCCAGACCGAGCACCACGAAGTCGGTGGAGGCGACGGGAGCGACCACCACGCCCAAACGCGCCGCCACGGCCTCGACCACGTCCTCCGGTCCCACCAGCCGCACGACGTCGCCTTTTTCCAGGGCCACGCCGGGCGCGATCGGAACCGGCTCCCCGCCTCTGCGCACCTCGCGCAGATAGATCCCGCGCGCCCAATCCTGCCGAGCGATCTCGGCGAGGCTGGAGCCAAGCGAGTCGGACTTCTGGATCAGCACGTCGACCGACGCCACGGGCATGTCGAGGAGCTCACGATCCTCCACCTCCTGGGCCCGCGCTCCGACATGGTCGACGATGGTCTCGCGGCGCCCCGAAATGGCCAGCACGTCCCCGGGTTGGAGACGCAGATCCGGTCGGGCCGGCAGGAGCGCGGCGCCGCGCCGGACGCGCTGGACGAAGAGCCGGTGCTCGCTGACGCCGCTCTCCGCCTGCGCCACCGTGAGGCCGGCCAGCGGAGAACCCTCTGGCAGGACATAGGCGCGGACCTCGAAACGTCTCCACGCCGAAGCGACGCCAGCGGCCTGGCGCGAGATGCCGAGGGACTTCTCCAGGGCCAGCGCCTCCTGGCGCAGGTCGGCGCCCATCAGCGTGGGCGCCACGATGCTGCAGAACAGGATCAATCCGGCCGTCCCGAACACGTAGCAGACGGCGTCCGCCACCGCGATATGGGCCACGTAGCGGGCCCGGTCCGCCTCGGGGATCGCCAGGGCGTTGATCGCCTCGGTGGCGGTCCCCATGGCGGGGCTTTCCGTCAAGGCGCCGGACAGGAGGCCCGCCGCAAAACCGGGATCGAGATGAAGATAGCGGGCGACGGCCACGGCCACGGCGAGCCCGCTGACGGCGCTCACCAGCGCCACCAGCACGGGCTTCAGCCCATCCCGGCGCAGGGCCTGCAGGAATTGCGGTCCGACCGAGTAGCCGATCCCGAAGAGGAAGAGCAGGAACAGGAAGGATTTCGTCATCGCCGAGGTCGGCGGCTCGGCGAAGCGCCCCACCACGATGCCGGCCAGGAGGGAGCCGGTCACCGGTCCAAGCCCGATGCCGGCCACCTTGAACCCGCCGATCCAGTAGCCCGCGCTGATCACCAGGAAGAGCGTCAGCTCGGGATACCGGACGAGGAAATCGTGGAACCAGGCGAGCACGGCGTTCCTCCGAACAGATCCAGGCCCTGGCGCCAGCCAGCGCGGCTGCATCATGGGTCCGAAGCTCGACGGCGGGCAGTGTCTTACTGTAGCTCGGCCGAATGCGGCCGCGATCGACGCCGTCTCGGTCCCGACCGCACCCCGGTCAGCGTGTCCTGGAGGTCCGTGGGAGGCCTTCAGCCTACAGTAAGATACCTGCCAGCCGCTCGCCGAAGTGCTTTGATCATCGCACGCGCTTCGAGTGAACGGGCCGCCCATGCCGCAGCGATGCTTCGACGCCTCGGTGATCGCTCGACCTCCATCGGCAGCCCCACGATGCGGCCAGGACGGCGTCGGCCCGCGTGGCCAGTCCGTGACCCGAATTCCCCGAAAGTCACCCGACATTCAGCGAAAAGGGAGATCCCAGATGTTCAAGGCAATTGCGATCGGCGTCGCCGTGGTCGGCCTCGGCCTGAGTTCGGCTCAGGCGCAGACTGCGTCATCTTCCGCAGCCTCGTCCGAAAGGCTCAGCAGCGCCGATCTCAGCGCCATCCTGGACGCCCGGGTGGCGGCGACCAAATTCGCCCTGCAACTGACTCCCGAGCAGCTGAAATTGTGGCCCCCGGTGGAGGAGGCGATCCGCGCCAGGGCGGCCGTGCGCCACGCGCGGGTCGCCAGGCTGCAATCGGGGCAGTGGGAAGAGGCCAGCATCGTCGAGCTGATGCGGCAACGCGCCGACAACCTCATGCAGCGCGGCGCCAGCTTGAAGAAGCTTGCGGACGCCTGGCAGCCTTTGGCCGCGACGCTGACCGAGGAGCAGAAGCACCGCTTGGCGGTCCTGGCCCTCTTCGTGCTCCGCGAAGCGCGGGAAATGCTGCCGCGCAACCAGTCGTCCGACAGCTGGGAGGACGGCGGCGAGGATTGATCGCGCGATTGCGCTGCGTCCCGCGCGAGTTCGCGCCGATCGGGATGCTTCAGCCGCAGCGCGGCGCGACCCGCGATGGCCGACGCGCTGCGATCTGATCTGCCGGGTTCACGCCTGTGCGCCCGGCGTTTCGGGAGTGGAGGTCGTGATGAAGAAGCTTGCTACTTACGCCCTGGCGGCCGTGGTCGCGCAGGCCCTCATTGTCGCGTCCCCGGCGTCCGCCCAGTGGCGTGGCGGCGGGGGACACTGGGGCGGCGGGTGGGGCCATGCCGGATGGGGTCATGGCGGATGGGGCCGTGCCGGGTGGGGCCACGCCGGGTGGGGCGGCGGTTGGGGAGGATGGCGCGGCGGCGGATGGGGCTGGGGGGCCGGGCTTGCGGCGGGGCTGACCGGCCTCGCGATCGGCTCCGTCCTGGCGAGCCCCGCCTATGGCTACGGCTACCCTTATGACGGTCTGTATGACGGCGTGGGCTATGCCGATGGCTGGGACCCGTATGTGGCGGACCCGTATTACGGCGTCAGCTATGCGCCCGTCTATGCGGCGCCCCGCGTGGTGGTCGTTCGCAGAACCTACTACTACCCGCGTCGGGTCTACCGGCGGCACGCCTATTGGGGACCGGCCTACTACCCTCGCGCCGCCTACCGGACAGCCTATGTGAGGCACGCGGCCTGGCGCGGTCGCCGTTATTGGCGCTGACGAGGGGCGCGGGCCCGTCGAGGGACGAGCCTCTCTCGCCCGGCGGCCGCGCGCCTCCTAGGCGGCGCCGCGGCTGGCGGTGCGGAGCCTCTCCGCGTAGACGTTGATGATCAGGGCGGCCAGCAGGATGAGGCCGCGGATCAGGATCTTCAGGAAGCTGTCGATGTTGACGTGGTCGAGGCCGTTGTTGAGCACGCCGAGCACGAACAGCCCCAGGATCGTGTTGCCGATGCCGCCGCGCCCGCCGAACAGGCTGGTGCCGCCCACCACCACGGCCGCGATGGCGTCCAGCAGGTAGCTGTCGAACTCGTTTTGCTGGGCGCTGCCGAAATACGCGACGCCCAGCATGCCGGCCACGCCGGAGCACACCGCCGAGATCACCAGCGCCGCGCCCACCACCAGGCCCGCATTGACGCCCGAATTCTCGGCCGCCTCCCGGTTGCCGCCGACCATGTAGACGTAGCGGCCGAAGCGCGTGTAGGTCAGCGTCACATGGGCGACCAGCAGGAAAAGGGCGGCCACGATCACGATCCAGGGCACGCCCAGGAACGAGCGGGAGCCCAGCGTGGCGATCAGCGGCGGCACCGAATAGGCGATCTGGCCGCGCACCAGGAGCGCGCTGACGCCCGCGCCGATCTGCATCATCGCCAGGGTCATGATGAAGGACGGGATCCCGATCCGGGTCACCCCGAACGCCGTCACGAGGCCGAGGAGCCCACAGGCGGCGAGCGCCAGCAGGATGGCGGCGAAGCCCGGAAGGGGCAGGTTCGCGATGTTCACGCTGGCGTCCTGCAGGGTGAAGAACGCGACCACGATGCCGGTGGCGTTCGCCACCGCGGCGACGCTGAGATCGATTTCGGCCGTCAGGATCACGAAGGTGAGCCCGACCGCGATGATCCCCGTCACCGAGACCTGCTGGAGGATGTTCCAGACATTGCCGACGGTCGCGAAGGACGGGCTCGCGACGGAGAAGAACAGCACCAGGACCAGCAAGGTCAGCAGGGGCGCGATGTTGCGCAGGCGCTGGGCCAGCCAGCCGCCGGCGCGCTGGGCGAAGGGAGGCCGGCTGGCGGGTGTCGTCGTCGCATCCATCGATGGGGTCCCCTGGGCAGGCTCGTAGAGGTGGGCCGACGGCCGGGCGCGCCGGAAAGGCTAGGCGGCGGCCAGCAGGTCCTCCTTGGAGACGCCGCGCTCGGCGAATTCATGGACGATCTCGCCCCGGCGCAGGACCACGATGCGGTCCGCCATGGACAGCACCGTCTCCGGCTCGGTCGACAGGATGATCACGGCGATGCCCTGCTCCTTGAGGGAGCGCACGATGCGCACGACGTCCTCCTTGGCCCCGACATCCATGCCGCGCGTCGGCTCGCACAACACCAGCACCCGCGGCGGGCGGGTGAGCCAGCGCGCCAGCGCCACCTTCTGCTGGTTGCCGCCCGACAGCGCGCCGAGGCGCGTCTCGGGCCCGGGCGCGCGAATGTTCAGGGCCTGGATGTGCCCTTTCGCGATGGCGCGTTCGCGGTCCGGCTTCAGCCAGATCCGCGAGATCGTCTCCAGGATCGAGATCGAGACGTTGCGGTAGATCGGCTCCTCGCCGAACAGCATCGCGCGCCGGCTTTCCGGCACGAACGCGACGCCGGCGCGCTTGGCGTCGGCCGTGTTGCCCAGCCTGACCTCCCTTCCGGCGATGCGGATCTCGCCCCCGCCCGGCTGCAGCTTGCCGAACAGCGCGCGCGACAGCTCGATCTGCCCGCAGCCCATAGAGCCGTAGACGCCCAGCGCTTCGCCGGCCCTGACCTGGAAGCTCACATCCTTGAAGGCGGGCGCATGCGTCAGCCCGATGGCCTCCAGGGCCACAGGCGCGCCGCCGGGCCCCGCGAGGCGCACCGTCCCGGTCCAGCTCTCCTCCAGGTCGGCCGCGTGCGGGCCGATCATGCGGGCGATCAGCCAGCCCTTGTCGGTGGCGGGCGACACCCGCTCTGTCACGACCTTGCGGCCGTTGCGGAACACCGACACGACGTCGGAGACGCGCAGGACGTCGTCCAGGAAATGCGAGATGAAGACGATGCTGCGGCCCTCCTGCCTGAGGAGGCGCAGGACGCCGAAGAGGCGCTCCGTCTCGGGCGGCGACAGGGCCGAGGTCGGCTCGTCCAGGATGATGAGGTCCGCACCGGAGAAGAGCACCCGGCCGAGTTCGACGAGCTGCTGCACCCCGATGGGCAGGAGCCCGGCCGGCGCGTCGACGTCGACGTCCAGCCCGAGCCGGGCCAGCAGATCGCGCGCGCCGCGCCGCATGGCGGGCCAGTCCACCAAGCCGAAGCGGTTGGTCGGCTGCGCGCCGAGATAGACGTTCTCGGCCACGCTCAGGTCCGGCGCGATGCTGAGCTCCTGGTGCACCATGCCGATCCCGGCCGCGAGCGCGTCGCGGGAGCCCC
The DNA here is from genome assembly GCF_045348435.1 of Alsobacter sp. KACC 23698. Lineage (GTDB taxonomy): Bacteria > Pseudomonadota > Alphaproteobacteria > Rhizobiales > Beijerinckiaceae > Alsobacter. Next base: position 4,704,022 of record NZ_CP157484.1, read on the forward strand.
GGAACCGGGTCTCCCGCCCGCGCACGCGCATGACGCCGCCGAAGTCCGGGTGGACTCCGGCGATGATCTTCATCAGCGTGCTCTTGCCGGCGCCGTTCTCGCCGACGAGTCCATGGATCTCGCCGGGCGCGAGCGCCAGGTCGACGTCCCGCAGCGCCTGCACGCCGCCAAACGCCTTGGAGATCCCGACCAGCTCCAGGATGGGCTCGACCGCCATCACGCCCCCGCCGGCTAGATCAGGAACTGCTCTTCCATCCACGCCATGCCGGCGGCGTTCGCCTTAGTGACGACCGGGCCATCCGTGATGATGTGCTTGGGAATGTCGGTTCCGGTCTTGGCCCCGTTCATGACGGCGGCCACGCCGGCCACGATCGCGCCGCCATGGATGCGGCAGGACGGATTGCGCACGGTCGCGAACATGCGCCCGTCGCTGACCGCCGCGATGGCGGGCGGCATGGCGTCGACGCCGCCGATCTTGATCTCGGTCCGGCCTTTGGCCTTCATGACGTTGTAGGCGGCGAGCGCCATGTCGTCGTTGTGGAAGAACGCGGCGTCGATCTTGGGGTGCTTGGTGAGATAGCTCTCCCACAGCCGCACCGCCTTGGTGACGTCCCAGTCCGCCGGCTGCGTCTCCAGAACCTCGATCTTGGGAAATTTCTTCACGACCGAGTCGAAGCCTCGCGCCCGTCCCTGCGCGCCGGTGTGGCCCAGCGCGCCCTGGGTCATGATCACCTTGCCCTCGCCGCCGATGGCGTCCACCAGGGCCTGCGTGACGGACGCGCCCATGAACTCGTTGTCGGGCGCCAGGAAGGTGTGGACGTTGATGCTATCCAGCGGCGCGATCAGCGTGTCCATGTCGATCACGGGCGTGCCGCCCTCGATCATGCGGTTGACCGGCGCCGTCAGGGTGCCGATGCCGAAGGCCTGGATGGCGACGAAGTCCCACTTCTGGGAGGCCATGTTGTCGATGGCGGAGCGCTGCTTCACGGCGTCGAGCTGGCCGTCGAACCAGGTCACCTCGACGTTGAAGAGCTTGCCCCAATATTCGGCCGCCTGCTTGCCCTGGGCGCACCAGGTGGCCTGAAGGCCGGCGTTGGAGAAAGCGGCCTTGAGCGGCTTGCTGGACCGGCCGGCTTCCTTCGCCATCGCGGCCGCCATGAATGGGCTCACGCCCATGCCTCCGAAGAGTGCGGCGGCCCCTGCCGCCGCCGCGGAACCGAGCATGAGGCCGCGCCGGGACGCCCCGACGGAATCGTCTTGGGTCATGGTTTCCTCCACTGAGATCCGGACCTTTGCGGCCCGGTATCAGGAATGAAGCTGGCACGGCGCACAGGCCGAGTCACGGGCGATCTGTGGACGGCGCGGCAGCTCCACGCGCCGTGCATCGCGCTGTCGGGTCAGCGGCCCGCGCCCGGGGCGCCGCCCTCCGGTCCGCTCCCGCCGCGCGCCCTGCGGGCCAGCGGGTAGCCCAGCCACACGCCCGTCAGGACCACGAAGACGCCGCAGCCCAGCGCGGCCGCGACCGGAAGGGAGCCCAGCGCCTTCCGGGAGACCACGAAGGCCTCCAGCGCCAACGCGCCCGCGAGCGGCGCCGTCGAGAGCAGGACGAGTCGGCCGCCCAGCCGCAGCAGGGCCGGCGAATCCTCGCCCGCATAGACGCTGCGATGATAGGCGGCGGGCGTCATCAGCAGCGCCACCGTGAGGGCGACGAGCAGCAGCGCCGCCACATGGGCGAGCCTCGAGCCGGCCGGCAGGCCCGGGAAGGCTTGCGTCAGCACCACGCTGAGCTGGAAGCCGAGCAGCGCCTGCGCGCCCGGAAGGATGGTCCGGGCCTCGGTGAGCATATGATCGATCTTGTGGGAGAGCGGCGTCTCCTCGGCCTTGCGTTGCTTCGCCATGCGTCTTTGATCCTGTCCCTTGCGCCGCCGCCGGACCAGGCCCAGCGCGGTCCAGAGCCCCAGGGCCGTCAGGCCGACGCCCACTCCCGCGGCGACGCCCCAGGGCGACCCGTAGACGCTGCGGACCGCGATGAAGACGTCGGCGCCCAGCGCCAGGGCCAGCGGCGGCAGCGCGACGGCCAGGCCCCGATTGATCCATGCGGCGGCGCGCGGCGTCGACTCGCCGTTCTCCAGGACGGCGTGCAGCATGGAGGGCGAGACCAGCGCGCACAGGCTGGCCAGCAGCATCGCGAGGCCGCAGATCTGCGCCAGCTTGGAGCCGGCCGGCAGGGCCTCGAATCCCGGCTGGAAGACGCCCTGGAACTGGAAGCCGATCAGCACCTGCGCGCCCAAGGTGAGCATGCGCAGTTCGTCCAGGCCGATCTTGATCTTCTCCACCGCGCCCATCGCCCGGACCAACGACGAAGGCCGCCGGCGGGCTGCGCCGCGGGCGCGCGGCGTACGGCGCCAGCCGATCCGACGCGGCGTCAGCCGCGCAGGCCGGGCGCCTCCTGGCCGGTGCGGGCGACGTATTCGGCGTAGCCCCCGCCATACTGGTGCACCCCGTCCGGGGTCAGCTCGAGCACGCGGTTGGACAGGGCGCCCAGGAAGCGCCGGTCATGCGAGACGAACAGCATGGCGCCCTCATAGTCGGCCAGCGCCGCGATCAGCATCTCCTTGGTGGCCATGTCGAGATGGTTGGTGGGCTCGTCCAGGACCAGGAAGTTCGGCGGGTCGTAGAGCATGCGGGCCATCACCAGCCGGGCCTTCTCGCCGCCCGACAGCACGCGGCACCTCTTCTCCACGTCGTCGCCGGAGAAGCCAAAGCAGCCCGCCAGCGCCCGCAGCGAACCCTGCCCGGCCTGCGGAAAGGCGTCCTCCAGGGACTGGAACACCGTGCGCTCGCCGTCGAGGATCTCCATCGCGTGCTGCGCGAAGTAGCCCATCTTGACGGCGCCGCCCAACGCCACGGAGCCGTCGTCCGGCGCCGTGGAGCCGGTCACCAGCTTCAGGAGCGTCGACTTGCCCGCGCCGTTCACCCCCATCACGCACCAGCGCTCGCGACGGCGGACCTGGAAATCCAGCCCGTCATAGATGGGGCGGTCGCCGTAGCGCTTGCGGACGTTCTTGAGGCTGACGACGTCCTCGCCCGAGCGCGGCGCGGGCGGGAAGTCGAACGACACCGTCTGCCGGCGCTTCGGGGGCTCGACCCGGTCGATCTTCTCCAGCTTCTTGACGCGGCTCTGGACCTGCGCGGCGTGGGAGGCGCGCGCCTTGAATCGCTCGATGAACTTGATCTCCTTGGCCAGCATCGCCTGCTGGCGCTCGAACTGCGCCTGCTGCTGCTTCTCGTTCAGCGCCCGCTGCTGCTCGTAGAACGCATAGTCGCCCGAATAGGTGGTCAGCGAGCCGCCGTCGATCTCCACGATCTTGTTGACGATGCGGTTCATGAACTCGCGGTCGTGCGAGGTCATCAAAAGCGCGCCCTCATAGCCCTTGAGGAACGTCTCCAGCCAGATCAGGCTCTCCAGGTCGAGATGGTTGCTGGGCTCGTCCAGCAGCATCACGTCCGGTCGCATCAGCAGGATGCGGGCCAGCGCGACGCGCATCTTCCAGCCGCCCGACAGCGCCCCGACGTCGCCGTCCATCATGGCCTCGGTGAAGCTCAAGCCGGCCAGGACTTCGCGCGCCCGGCCGTCGAGGGCGTAGCCGTCGAGCTCCTCGAAGCGGGCCTGGACCTCGCCATAGCGCTCGATGATCTCGTCCATGCGGTCGGCCTGGTCGGGATCCGCCATGGCGGTCTCGAGCGCGCGCAGCTCCGCCGCGACGGCGCTGACCGGCCCCGCGCCGTCCATCACCTCGGCCGCGGCGCTGCGGCCCGCCATCTCGCCGACGTCCTGGCTGAAATAGCCGATGGTGACGCCGCGATCGACGGCCACCTGACCCTCGTCGGGCGCCTCCTGGCCGGTGACCATGCGAAACAGCGTCGTCTTGCCCGCGCCGTTGGGACCGACGAGCCCGATCTTCTCGCCCCGCTGGAGCGCCGCCGACGCCTCGATGAAGAGGATCTGGTGGCCGTTCTGCTTGCTGATGTTCTCAAGTCGGATCATGGGGCTCGCGGGACCTGTCTTCGTGCAGGGCCGGCTTAGGGCATGTCGGCTCCGCGCGGAAGAGCCGAAGAGCCGAAACGGATCGCGGCCGCCCCATTGACGCGGCGCGATCGCGGCCGAGTTCTATGCGGTGTTCCACCCGAGGAGGCGCCCATGACCCATCCCGTTCTCACGCCAGGCGCGGTCGCCGTGGTCACCGGCGGGGCCGGAGGGATCGGCCTTGCGGCCGCCGCCCGCTTCGCCCGGCTCGGCATGAGGGTCTGCATCGCCGACGTCGAATCCGACCGGCTCCGGCAGGCCGCTCTCGACCTGGAGGCGCAGGCGCCGGGCGGCGCGGCGGACGTGATGGCGAGCGCGACCGACGTCAGTTCCCGCGACGCGCTGAAGCGGCTCGAGGCCGACGTCCTGGAGCGGTTCGGGAGCGTCGACCTCCTCATGAACAACGCCGGAATCCAGCCCGGCAGCGCGCTCTTCGGCGATCCGGATGCGTGGCGGCGCATCCTCGACGTCAACCTCCTCGGCGTCATTCATGGGACGCAGGTCTTCGGTCCGGGCATGATCGAGCGCGGCCGGCCGGGGCTCATCGTCAACACCGGCTCCAAGCAGGGCGTCACCACGCCGCCGGGCGATCCGGCCTACAATGTCTCCAAGGCGGGCGTGAAGGTCTTCACCGAGGCGCTGGCGCATGAGCTGCGCAACATCCCCGGCGCCAGGATCAGCGCCCATCTGCTGATCCCCGGTTTCGTCTTCACGGGCCTCACCGCCAAGGGCCGCGCCGTGAAGCCGGCCGCGGCCTGGACGCCCGAGCAAACAGTCGACTTCATGCTCGGCCGGTTGGAGGCAGGCGACTTCTACATCCTCTGCCCCGACAATGACGTCCCGCGCGAGCTGGACGAACGCCGGATCCTCTGGGCCGCCGAGGACATCGTCCGCAATCGGCCGGCGCTGTCGCGCTGGCATCCGGACTATGCGGACGCCTTCGCGGCCTTCGTGAAGGCCGGAACCCCGTCGGGCTGACCGCGAAGAAAGACCGAAGTCGAACGCTGATCCGGCTATGAAGCGCAGGCGACTGCGGCTATCGTGGCGACGTGACGGTTCCTTTCGGGGATCAAAAGGGAACGCAGTGAAGGCCCAAAGCCCGATGCTGCGGCTGCCCCCGCAACTGTGAGCGGCGAGCGACGGCGCGTGGACCACTGGCCTTTCGGGGCTGGGAAGGGCGCCGGGGCGACGACCCGCAAGCCAGGAGACCTGCCGTCACGACATCGGAATTCGGGCGGGGCGTCCGAAGGTGCGACAGGGTCCGGGCGCATGCACGGCCGTTTCGTCCTTCGTATTCCTCCCCGGTGAGCAACTCGGGGTGAGAATATGTTGCAGAACGCCTCCCAACACGTCGCCGCGCCGGTCCGCATCGAGGCGGGCGTCGCCCTCCAGGCGTTTTTCGCCATTCTGCTCGGCGTCTTCGTCGTCGGCTTTGCGGGCTTCTCGCAGATCGACGCGGTCCACAACGCCGCGCATGACACGCGCCACGCCAACGCCTTCCCCTGCCACTAGGGGTCGGCCGTGTCCGTCTTCAGGTCCATCGTCTTCACCGCGGCGGCGGCGGGGCTCCTGGTCGGCTTGGCGGTGACCGCCGTCCAGCATGTCCGCACCGTTCCGCTGATCCACAAGGCGGAGATCTACGAGAAGCAGGCGGAAGCGGCGCCTCCCGCGCCCGCCCCCGCTGCGCATGACCATCCGGCCGGAACGTCCGCGCATGACCACGGCGCGGCGGCCTGGGAGCCCGCTGACGGGCTCGAGCGCAACGCCTACACGGCGCTGTTCAACGTGGTCGAGTGGGTGGGCTTCGGCCTGTGCCTCGCCGGGGCGCTCGTGCTGCTGCGCCGTCCGCCGACCTGGCGGGAGGGCCTGTTCTGGGGCATGGGCGGCTTCGCGGCCTTCGTGATCGCGCCGGGCCTCGGCTTGCCGCCGGAACTCCCCGGCGCCCCCGCGGCCGATCTGGTCGCCCGCCAGGCGTGGTGGATCGGCACCGCGGCCGCAACCGCAGGAGGCCTCGGGCTCATCGCGCTCGGCCGGACGGCCATGACCAGCGCCATCGGGGCGGCCCTTCTCGTCCTCCCCCACCTGATCGGGGCGCCTCACGCGGTCGAAGCTTCGTCGAACGTGCCGGAGGCGCTGTCGCGCCAGTTCGTCGCGGCCGTCACGGTCACCACCTTCATCTCATGGGCGCTGCTGGGCGTGCTGACCGGCCATTTCCTGCAGCGGTTCGGCGGACACCGCGACCTGACGGCCTGACGCTCCGCTCATCGCCCGGCGCACGTCGCGGCTGGTGAGGTGGAACCGCGCCGCTGGCGCCAGGCCCCGGCGGGCGATCTTGTCCGCCGCCGCCGCCTCGAACGCCGCCGCGTTCCGGTCGTAGAACGCCAGGCACTCGGCGGCCTGCGGCTCTTCCCCGGTCGACGCGCGTCCCAGCAGGACCCGGAACGCGCGGCGGTGCACGAGGCACCCCGCGCCATGCCCCGCCGGCTGGAACTCAAGCGCGTCCGCCGCCTGGCCCCAGGCCGCCGCCGCGGTCATTCCACCTTGCCGATCTTGCGCGTCGCCACGATCAGCCGCGCGCTGTCGGACGCCACGAAGCGGGCGAAGGCGTCCGCATCCTGGTAGGCCGGCGGGCTTCCGGCCCGCTCGAAGATCTTCAGGGTCTCGGGGTCGCTCATCACGGTCTGCAGCGCCCCCCGCAGGCGCGCCAGGACGGGTTCGGGCAAGCCTTTGGGGGCGAACAGCCCCGCCCAGATGTAGAATTCGACGTCAGGGTAGCCCAGCTCCTGGAAGGTGGGCGTGTCGGGGAATTCGGCGACCCGGCTCGCGCCCCAATTGGCCAGCACGCGCAACGAGCCGGCGTCGGCGTGGGGCTTCAGGACGCCCGGCGCGGAGGCGATCGCCTGGATCTGCCCCGACAGGAGATCGTTCAGCGCCGGCCCCGCGCCCCGATAGGGCACGTGCAGGAGCTTGATCCCGGCCGATGCGGCGAACATCTCCATGGCGACATGCAGGGTGCCGTAGCTTCCCGACGAGCCGTACGGGATAGCCCCCGGCCTGGACTTGGCGTCGTTGACGAGGTCCTGCACGCTTCGCCAGGGCGCGCTCGCCGGCACGGCCAGCAAGGTCGGGTCCGCCAGCACGCGCCCGATCGGGACGAGCTGGTCCACCTCGTAGGAGGGCGCCCGGTCGAAGAGGCGCGCCGATTCCGGCAGCACCGCCAGGGAGGAGAGCGTCATCAGGAGCGTGTGCCCATCGGGCGGGGCGTGCGCCGCCGCGGCGTTGCCGACGGCCCCTCCCGCCCCGGCCCGGTTCTCCACCACGACGGGCTTTCCGAGCAGCTTCTCCAGGGCGGCCGCCACGGGCCGGGCGGCGAGATCGGCCTGACCGCCGGGCGGGAACGGCGCGATGATCATGATCGGCCGGTTCGGCCAGTTCGCCTGGGCGCGGGCGCCGGCGGGCGCGAGGGCGAACGCCGAGGCCGCTCCAAGCCCGGCTACGAAATGACGTCTGTCCATGGGGGGTCACCTGGTCTGGCGCAGGCGGGGGCGCCCCGCGCGGCGCCATCGTGCCTTCTTGGCCGCTCCCGGTCCAGACGGGCTCCGGACCCTCACTGGCGCCCGACGAGGCCGAGATCCTCGCGCCGCTGCTGCTCGGCGATGGACGCCGAGAGGCGGAACACGTCGCGCGACCGGATCGCGCCCAGCAGACGGTCGGGACGCTTCGGGTCGACGATGGGCAGCACGCCGCGGTCGTCCTGGCCGAAGATGGCCACCACGTCCGCCAAAGTCGCCGTGGGCGGCACCCGCACCACGGGCGTCCCGATCAGGTCGGCCGCCGCGAGCGGAAGGTCGGGCTCGTTCTCGACCACTTCGACGAGCGCCGGGTCGACGAGCCCGAGCAGCCGGCCATGGTCGTCCTGCACGGCCACCGCCTTGTTGCCGGCGTGGGACACCGCCCGGGCGACCTGGTCCAGCGAGGCGCTGGCCGGAAGGATGAACTTGGCGGGCCTGACAAGCTCCGAAATGCCGACCGTGGTCAGGCGGCTGATGTCGTGGCCGCCCTCCAGCGCGAGCCCGCGCTGCTGGAACCGCCACGTCGCGAAGCTGTAGCCGAACAGCCTGTCCGTCACGAGCGAGGACACCACCGTCCCGAGCGCCACGACGAGCGAGGCTTCGTAGTTGCCGGTGCTCTCCAGCACCAGGAAGGCCATCGCGAGAGGGCTGCCGATGATGCAGGCGCCCAGAGCCGCCATGCCGACCAGCGCGCACAGTGTGGGGTTGGCGACGGGCACATAGGGGATGAGCTGGGAGAGCCAGGCCACCGCCTGTCCCAGCAGCGCGCCGATGAACAGCGAGGCGCTGAACAGGCCGCCCCGGAAGCCCGCGCCCAGGCTGAGCGCGGAGGCCAGCGCCTTCGCGCCCAGGAGCCCGATCGCCAGGCGCCCGACGATCTCGCCGTTCACCGCCTCGTCGATGGCCGCGTGTCCGCTGCCCAGCACGCCCGGCGCGAGGAACGCCAGGGCCGCCAGCCCGAGCGCCCCCAGCACGCGCCGCACCGTCTCCGAGCGGGTGAGCGAGGCCAGCGATCGCTCGACGCCGCCGACCAGCACCATGACGCCGATGCCGAGCAGCGCGGCCAGGACGCCGATCAGCGCCGCCACCGGGAAGTCGGCCCACAGGGCCGAGGCGGTCTGCCGGATGATAAAGGGTTTCGGCCCGCCGTCCAGCGCCGCCACCGCCCCGAACCCCAGCAGGGCCGCCAGCGCGACCGGGGCCAGCGAGCGCTTGTTGTAGCTCCCCAGCACCAGTTCGAACGCATACAGCATCCCGGCGATCGGGGCCTGGTAGGCCGCCGAGATCGCTGCCGCCGCGCCGGCCCCGACCAGGAGCCGCAGGTCGGACCGGGGCAGCTTGAGGCGTCGGCCCAGCACGGAGGCCAGCACCGCGCCGACCTGCGTGACGGCCGCCTCCACGCCCACCGAAGCGCCGAACGACACTGACGCCAGGATCGGGATCACCACCGCGAAGCCGTCCATCCAGGTGAGATAGCCGCCCCGCAGGGCGTTCGCCTCGACGGCGTCGGACGGCGGCCGGTCCGACAGGCGGGACGTGGCCCAGGTCGCCAGCGACACCAGAAGCGCCCCCGCCAGCAGGGCGGCCCCGACCCGCCAGGGGGCCGTGTGCTCCGGCACGGCCACGCGCATCTCGGCCGCGAAGCCCAGGCTGGCCCGCTGCAGCCAGATGACGATGTTGTGGACCGCGAAGACGCAGGCCCCCGCCGCCAGCCCGACCGCGCAGGCGCTGGCCAGCACGACCAGCGGCGCGCCGGAGCGGTTGCGGAACAGCCTGCGCCAGCCGCCGAAGGCCGCCCCGGCCTCGGGCGTGGCGGTGGGCAGGCGTCTTCCCGGCCAGCGCGAGATGCGCCTGAGTCCGCCCCGCCAGATCGCGCCCACAGGTCCGCCCCTCACGATCCGCCTCGCGGAGCGAAGGGGGCGCGGCCGACATGGCGGCGGCGGGGTTCAGCGTCATGGTTCACGGTGCTGGAAGCCTCGACACGAGCAGGACCAAAGAAACGGAACGCAGAGAAGGCTGACCCGTCCCATGGCGAAGACGCAGCCGCACTGCTTTTTTCAACATGACCCTGAATGACGAAGATGTCGCGTCGAAGTACGCCATAGGCCGGCGGGCAGGTCTAGCCGGGACGCGGCTGCGTAGACCGGCCGGGAACGGGGTGGAGCCGCCATGAATCATCGCATCGCCATCGTGGGCGCGGGCGTCGCCGGCCTTGCGGCCGCCCGGGTCCTGACGGCCCGTGGCTTTGGCGTCACGCTGTTCGACAAGAGCCGGGGCGTCGGCGGCCGCATGGCGACGCGGCGCGCGGACGGCCTGCAGTTCGATCATGGCGCGCAATATTTCACCGCGAGGGGCGAGCGGTTCAAGGCCCAGGCCGCGCAATGGGCCCTGGACGGGCGAGCGGCCGAATGGGCGCCCGGCTGGTTCGTCGGAACGGCGGCGATGACTGCGCCGGCCCGCGCCCTGGCCGAGGGCCTCTCCGTCACGGTGGGGCGGACCATCTCGGCCCTGCGGCGCGGTCCCGAGGGCTGGAGCCTGGGCGGGCGCGGGCCGGACGGCGACACGCTGGACGGTCCGTTCGCGGCCGTCGTGCTGGCCACGCCGGCTCCGCAGGCCGTCCCGATCGCCGCGTCCGCCGGCCTCGACTGGCCCGCGATGCGATCGGCCGGCTACGCGCCCTGCTGGGCGCTGCTGCTGGCCTTCGACGCCCCCATCGGCTTGGCTGCCGCCAGCCTGCGGCCCGATGACGATGTCCTGGCCTGGATCGCGCGCGACTCGACCAAGCCCGGCCGCCCGCCCGGGGCCGAAACCCTCGTGGCGCACGCCGCTCCGGCCTGGTCCCGCGCCCATCTGGAGGACGCGCCCGAGACCGTAGAGGTCGCCCTCCTGGCGCGGGTGCGCCAACTGACGGGAGTCGCCGCGACGCCGCGCTACGCGGCGGCGCATCGGTGGCGCTACGCCCTCGTCGACAGGCCGGCGGGCGAGCCCTTCCTGTGGGACTCCGGGGCCCGCGTCGGCGCCTGCGGCGACTGGTGCATCGGCCCGCGGATCGAGGCGGCCTTCGACAGCGGCGAAGCGCTGGCCTTCGCCATGGCTCAGGACTTGTCTCAGGATTTGGGGGGCCACGATGACCGCTGAGCAGCACCCCCGCCTCACCGTCTATTACGACGGTTCCTGCCCGCTCTGCCGGATGGAGATCGCCCACTACGCCCGGCAGGATGGGGCTGAAAGTCTGTGCTTCACCGACGTCTCCGATCCGGCCGCCGCGCCGGGGCCGGATCTCGACCGCACGGCCGCGATGGCCCGCTTCCACGTGCGCCGGGCGGACGGCGCGCTCGTCTCCGGCGCGGCCGCTTTCGCCGACGTCTGGCGCGCCCTCCCGCGCTGGCGCTGGGCGGCCCGCGTCGCCGGGGCGCCGGGGATCATGCGCCTGCTGGAAGGGGCCTATCGGTGCTTCCTGCCGGTCCGGCCCTGGTTGTCGAGAGCCGTCCGGGTCGTCCAGTCGAGGCGGTCCAGACCAGGCTGACGCGGACCAGCGCAAGCTAGCTGAGGTCGCCCAGAACCCGCGCATACTCCTTCTCGGCGACGCCGTAGCTCTCGCGAGCCGCCTCACGGAGCTTCACCCGGTCGGTGATGGTGATGAGGCCGCGAGTCGAGCGGATCATGCCGCCGCCTTCCAGCACGTGAAGGGTCGTCGTGACGCCGGCCCGGCGCACCCCCAGCATGATGGCGATGAAATCGTGCACCAGCGGCACCTCGTCCCCGCCCAGCCGGTCCTGGCACATCAGGAGCCACCGGGCGAGCCGGACGTCGAGGTTGAACGAGCCGTGGGCCAGCGCCGTGCAGGCCATCTGGACGGTCTGTACATGGACGAAGCGCAACAGGAGGTCGCGCAGGCCGGGCGCCTCGCGCATCGCCGCCTCCAGGCTTGACGACCGGATGCGATGGCCGTTTCCGGCGGCCTGTACGAAGCACTCGTGCGGCGTGCGCGTTACGCCCAGCGCCACCGGCACGCCGACGAACCCCTCGCGTCCAACGATCGCGACCTCGATCCGCTCGCCCTCGGGGAAGCCGGCCACGATCGACCCGAGCCCTCGCTCGATGAAGTAGACATAGTCGATGTCCCGGTCCGGATGGATCAGCGTCATCCGCCGGGTCAGCACCACCGGCTCGAGATGGTCCCGGATCGCCGCAAAGTCGGCCGGCGACAGGGCGGTGAGGAGCGCGTTTCGAAGCCAGGCCTGGTCGGGATGGTTGTTCATCGGCGTCCCCCGCTGAGCTGGCGGGAGCGACCACGCCTCAGCCGATCACACTCGTCCGTCGCGCCATCGATCCCACCTTACACCCGGACACGCGCCGCCTGTACAATTTCGTACAGGGGCGCTCCTCAATCGTCCGGGCTGGCGTCGGTGATGGTGAACGCCATCAGCCTTCGGGCCAACGCTTCGGTGTCGACCGGCTTCGGCACGCGCGGGATGGAGTCGAACCGGGCCGGCACCGCGGTCGCGTCGTAGCCAGAGGCGAAGATGAACGGCGCCCCCCGTTGCTGCAGCGCTTCGGCGACCGGATAGACCGGGACCCCGTTGAGGTTGATGTCGAGCACGGCGCCGTCGATCACCTTGGCGTCCTTGATCATGGCGAGCGCCTCTTCGACCGTGGCGACGGGGCCGAGCACCTCCGCGCCGAACCGCTCCAGCGATCGGGCGAGATCGACGGCCAGGAGATACTCGTCCTCGACGACCAGCACCCGTCGGGGCCGCAGCTTGGATGTCGCTGCGCCGCTCATCGGTCCATGTCCTTCCCCAACGGCAGTTCGATGCGACAGCTCACGCCGTCCGGCCCGAAGGTCAGCGACGTCTTGGCCTGCAATTGATAGGGAAGCGCTTTCTCGATCAATTCGCTCCCATAGCCTTTCCGTCTCGTTTTACGATGCATTCTCACACGCGTTTCCCGCCAATCGAGCTGCAGGCGCTTCGGGTCGTCCGGGGGATCCAGCGACCAGTCCACGGTCAGGAGGCCGCCCTGGTCGCCCAGCGCGCCATGCTTCAGGGCGTTGGTGGCCAGCTCGTGCACGGCCAGCGCCACCGTCTGCGCCGCCGAGGCCGGCAGCGTGATGGGCGGCCCCGCCACGCTCACCCGCTCGGGATCCGGCGCGTGCGCGTCGAGCTCAGCCTCGATCAGATGGCGCAGCGAGATCCTGTCATGGCCCGCGCTCTCGGTCAGGCTCTGAACGCGGGAGAGGGCGCGCAGCCGACCCTCGAACTCCTCGGCGAACTGGGCCATGCCGCCGCCCTTGGCGAGCGTCTTGCGCGCGATCGACTGCACGACCGCAAGGAGATTCCTCGTGCGGTGCTGGAGTTCGGCGAGCAGCACGGCCTGCCGCTCCTGCAGCAAGCGAAGATTGTTGATGTCGGTCGACGTGCCGACCCATTCGGCCGTGTCGAGGGGGCCGTCTGTCGTCGGATTGGCGCGGGTCCGGTGCCATCGGTATTCCTGGTCCGCGATCCTCAGGATGCGGTGCTCCACGGAATATTCCCCGGTCTTCTGGGCTTCCCGCCAGGCCGCGCGCGTCAGCTCCCGGTCGTCAGGATGGATGGCCTTGAGCCAGTCGAAGCCGTGGCTCTGCGCATCCGACATCCCCGCGTAGACCTCCCATTGCGGGCTGCCCCATGTCCGATGGCCGTTCGACCTGCACCGGAACACGAGCTGGGGAATGCGGGTCGCCAGCACCCGGAACCGCGCCTCGCTCTCCCGAAGCGACTGTCCGCTGGCGTGCTGCTCGGTCCGGTCGCGCATGATCTTGGCGAAACCCGAGCCGTCGCCCAGCGGCGTCACCAGCCCGGAGCCCCAGAACCGCGAGCCGTCCTTGCGGACGTGCCAGCGCTCGTCCTCGGCGCGGCCGTGGGTTCGCGCGCCTTCGCGCTCCTTCTCCGGCGCGCCTGACGCGCGATCCTCGGGGGTGAACAGGACTTCGCCGTTCCGGCCGATGATCTCGGCGGCGGCGTAGCCCGTCATGCGGGAGGCGCCGATGTTCCAGCTCGTGACGACGCCCGTCTGGTCCAGGGTGAAGATGGCGAAATCGACGGCGCTTTCCGCGACGAGGCGCAGCAGTTCGTCCTGACGCGTTTCGGACGGCATCGCAGCGCGGGGCGGGCGTTCGTTCATGTCGCGGTGGGGCTTGGCTGAGAGGGCATCGGACTGAAAGCCCCGGCCGGGGCGCAGGTTCCAATAGCCCGCGAACGCGCGGGAGCAGCGGGGCGAAACCGCACCCGCCCGACCGACCCGCCTTGGTGGTGGCGACCCCTCAACAGGCCGACCGGTTGTTGTCCTGCTCGCAGTCGGGCAGCGAGAGAAGCTCGACCCGATGGGAGGCGGCGTCGGTCAATTCGATCTTCCAGCGACCCCGGTCGACCTCGGTGAATTCGTCATTGGCCAGGGCCCTGCATTCCCTCAGGGCGAAATCGCGGGCGTCGTCCTCCGATCGGAACGAGCGCCCCTCGATATCCAGCATCCGTTCTCGCCCCCGCCAGATGTTGATGTGGAAACGCGGCATGGCCTTGTGGCTCCTTGCCGCATCAACGCGGGCGCCATGGGGCCGTTCCGACGAAAAGTCCGCGATGTCAGCCGCGCGACCGGGGCGCGGGCCTGGCCAGGACGGAGACCGTGGCGGGCCTGGAACGGGCGGCCTCGACCAGCTCGGCGATCCGGGTGGCCAACTCCGTCTGGCGGAAGGGCTTGGCCAGGCGCGGAAGATCGGCGCCCGGCCCCTGGGTGAGATTGGTGTAGCCGGTGACCAGCAGCCCCGGAAGCTCAGGCCTGAGACGGCGCGCCTCGACGATCAGGTCGGCGCCGTTCATGCCGGGCATCAGGTAGTCGCTGACGATGATGTCGATGTCGCCCGCCTCGCTGCGCATCAGCCGGAGCGCTTCCCCGCCTGATCCGGCCTGCAGAACCGAATAGCCAAGGTCGGCCAGCATGTCGGCGGTGCCGAGCCTCACCAGGTCCTCGTCGTCGACGAGCAGCACCGTGGCCGACCCCACGGCGCGCGGCGCGTCCGCCTGCGGCTTTTCGCTCGCGGCGGCCTCCTCGTCGGCGATGGGCAGCCACAGCTCCGCCCGCGTCCCCAGCCCGGGCGTGCTGGACAGGGTCAGCGCCCCGCCCGACTGCGCCGCCAGGCCGTGCACCATGGAGAGGCCCAGGCCGGTCCCCTTGCCCAGGCCCTTGGTGGAGAAGAACGGCTCGACGGCTCGCTTCAATGTGCTGGCGTCCATGCCGACGCCCGTGTCGGCGACGCTGAGCCTGACATAGCCGCCCTCCTTGATGCGATGGCGGCTCTCGGGGCCGACCTCCTCGAAGGTGGCCGCAATGGTCAGCCTGCCGCCGCCCGGCATCGCGTCGCGGGCGTTGATGGCGAGGTTGAGCAGCGCCAGCTCGAGCTGGCTCGGATCGACGCGTGCGGCCGGGAGATCGGCGGACGCCTCTACGTCGACCACGATGGTGGGGCCGATCGACCGCGCGATCAGGTCCTCGATGCCGGCCAGCAATCCGGCGACGTCCACGGCGCTCGGCTGGAGGTCCTGGCGCCGCGCGAAGGCCAGCAGCCGCTGCACCAGCGTGGCGGCCCGGCTTGACGCCTGGAGCGCGTTCTCGATCAGCCTTTGCGAGCGCGGATCATCGGCCGCGATGCGGCGGCGCAGCAGGTCCAGGTTGCCCATCACGGGGGTCAGCAGATTGTTGAAGTCATGCGCCACGCCGCCGGTCAGCTGGCCGATCGTCTCCAGCTTCTGGGCCTCGTGCAGCTGGGCGAGCGCCTCCTCGCGCTCGCGCGTGCGCTCGGCGACGAGCCGCTCCAGCTCCTCCCGCGAGCGGGCGAGGCTGTCGCGCGCCTCGTACTGGCGCCGCCGGGCGTTCAGCGCGGACCGAACGGCCCGCACGAGGCTCTCGGCGTGGAGCGGCCGCTCGAGCAGCACCACGTTGCGCAGCAGGTCGAGGGTCTCCTGCGCCCGCGCCGCGCGCAGGCCCTTGTCGCCGTTGGCCAGCACGATGAACGGGAAGTCGGACCATGGCGGCTGGCGCTCCAGCCAGTCCAGCACGCCGCGAAGCTCGCCGGCGTTCAGGGCCTCTTCGGACGCGACCGCGGCGCCCGCCCCGGAGGCGAGCGCCGCATTCAGGTCATCGATGTCGGCGCAGACCCGGGTGGAGACGCCATGCCGGCGCAGGAGATCCGCCGCCACGGCCGCATCGCGCCCGCGCGGCGTCAGGATCAGGACGACGTCATCCATCGCGCACGCCGTCGGCGGACTGGCCCAAAGCGTGGGATGCGGCCTCGGCTCGGCTCTCCAGCAGCGTCGCGTCTCCGTGGTAGATCGGGGCTCCCGACAGGATGCCCTGGAAGTCCCGCAGCGGCCCGCCGACGGTCAGGCCGCCTGAGTCCACCCGGAACTCCCGGATCGTGCGTTCGTGGTCGGTGGTGCGGGTCTTGATCACCGAGATCGCCTTGCGCACCTCGCCGCTGGCCTCGAAGAAGCGCAGCAGCAGAACCGTGTCCGCCAGATAGCTGAGATCCACGTCCGAGCGGATGTCGCCGACGAGGCCATGCTGGCCGAGGATCATGATGGTGAGCACGTCCTGCTGGCCCAGATAGGACAGAAGCTCGTGCATCTGCAGGGTCAGGTGCCGGTCTTCCGGCATGGCCTGCAGATAGGCGTTGAGGCTGTCCACCACCACGACCTTGGCCCGGTCGCGCTCCACCGCCGTGCGCACCGCGACCGCGAACTCGCCGGGCGAGAGCTCCGCCGGGTCGATCTGCCGGATATTGAGCTGCCCGTTCTGCACGAAGGGGGCGAGGTCCATCCCCAGCGCGGCGGAGCGCAGCAGCAGCGTCGGCAGCCGCTCGTCAAAGAGGAAGAACGCGGCGTTCTGGCCCTTTTGCAGCGCCGACAGCATGCAGCGCACCGCCGTGGTGGTCTTGCCCACGCCGGCGGGTCCGCTCAGCAGCGTCGTGGTGCCGGGCACGAGCCCTCCCCCCAGCAGCGCGTCGAGCCCCGTCACCGTGGTGGCCAGCACCTCGGACGGCGCCCCGCCGGGATGTTCGGCCGCGATCAGGCGCGGATAGACGCAAAGCCCGCCCGTGATGATCGACATGTCGTGATAGCCGCCGCTGTACTGCACGCCGCGCATCTTGACGATGCGCAGGCGCCGCCGTTCCGCGCCGAAGCCGGTGGCGGACTGGTCCAGCGAGATCACCCCGTGGGCGATGCTGTGCAGCTGCAGGTCGCCGGGTTCGGACGTGCGGTCGTCCAGCACCAGCACGGTGCAGGCCTTGTTGGCGAAGAAGTGCTTGAGCGCCAGGATCTGGCGGCGATAGCGCAACGGGTTCTGGGCCAGGAGCCTCAGCTCGGAGAGGCTGTCCAGCACGACCCTGCGGGGCTTCAGGGCCTCCACCCGCTCCATGACGCCCCGAACCGTCTCGCCGAGCTCCACGTCCGACGGATGCAGGAGGGTCTGCTCGCGCTCCGGGTCCAGACCAGCTTCCGGCACGAGTTCGAACAGGTCGAGATCGTCGAGGCTCCAGCCATGCGTCTCCGCCACTGCCCGCAACTCGGGCGCGGTCTCCGACAGCGTGATGTAGAGGCCGTTCTCGCCGACCTGTTCGCCCGCGAGCAGGAACTGCAAAGCGAGGGTGGTCTTTCCGGTCCCGGGCGTTCCCTCGACCAGATACATGCGATGCGGCGTGATCCCGCCGCCGAGGATGGCGTCCAGCCCGTCGACGCCCGTGGTGGTGCGTGGCGCGGGAGTGAAAGGTCGGGCGGTGTCTTGTGACGTCACGAGCACGGGGTCCTGGGCGGGGAGAAGCCCGAGCGGGCCGGCGCGGCGGCTACGAAACCGAACGCGCCCAGATCGCCCCAAGCTGTCAGGCCGCCGAAAGCTTGGCGTCTGCTGACAACGGCAACGCGGCCCGTGTACTCTGGTTCCCACCGCGTCGGCGCCGGCTGGCGGATCAGTAGAGCCTTGGGCGGATGTCGGCCGCGATCCGCGTCAGGATGGCCAGGTGCCTCGGGCGTCCATCCTCCACCAGCAGCGAGGTCAGGCCGGAGATGCTCAGCGCGCCGACGAGCCGGCCGTCGCGGTTCATCAGCGGCGCGCCCAGGCCCGTGATGCCGATGAAGAAATCGTCGATCGCCAGCGCATAGCCGTCGCGCCGGATCGCCTCCGCTTCGCGGGCGAGGGCGGCCGGATCGGTCTGGCTGGCGGGCGTCCTGGCCGGCAGCGGCCGGCTGAGCGCAACGCGCCGCTCCTCCTCGGACAGGAAAGCGAGCAGCGCCCGCGGCCCGCCCCCGCAATTGAGCGCCGTGCGCGCGCCCACCGAGAACCAGCTCACGTCCACATGCGGAGCCTGCGCCCTGACGCGGTCGACGCAGAGCGCCATGCCGTCGTGATACGTCCACAGAAAGGACGTGGCGCCCGCTTCCTCGGCGATCGTGCTCAGGAAGGGCGCGACCGTCTCGCGCAGGTCGCGGCCGCGGTCGACCACCGATGCGAGCTCCAGCACGCCGACAGCCAGCGCATAGGCGCCCGCGTCGGGGTCGTGCTCCACCAGTCCGCCGAGCTGGAGCGTATGCAGCAGGCGCCGGGTCGTGCCCGCGTCGAGCCCCGCCGCGCGGGCGAGTTCGGTCAGGCTCTGGCGCGGGCGCGCCGCCGTGAACGCCTTGAGGAGCGCGACCCCGCGCTCCAACGCGCGCACGACGGGCACGCCGGGCTTTGCAGGAACGCGGCTGGCTGCGATCTTGCTAGAACCGTCCGCCTGAGAGGATCGAAACGTCGCCACCAGCCGCCTGTTTGTCACGCCATGACAATGCTTGTCACTGTTTGACAGCCCACGCAACGGTTGCATAGTCTCGAAAAGGTCGCGGGTCGCCGGGGCCGCGTTGGAGGGATCACGATGCTCGGATTGCGGATCACCACGGCTGTCGCATTCGCAGCGGCGCTCGGTTGGGCCGGCGGCGGCGCGGCGGCGCAGACTCCCAAGAAGGGCGGCGTCGCCCAGGTGATCGTCACCCCCGAGCCGCCGATGCTGATGCAGGGCCTGAACCAGACCGGCCCCACCAACATGATCGCCGGCAACATCTACGAGTCGATGCTGCGCTTCGACGACAAGCTCCAGCCCATGCCGTCGCTGGCCAAGAGCTGGAAGGTGTCGGAGGATTCCAAGGTCTTCACATTCACGCTGCAGGACGACGTGAAGTGGCATGACGGCAAGCCGTTCTCGGCCGACGACGTGGTGTTCACGCTCGACAAGTTCCTGCGCGAGGTGCACCCGCGCTGGCGTCCCATCGTCAACAACCAGGTCGAGAAGATCGAGAAGACCGACGACAAGACCATCGTGATCACGATGAAGCAGCCCTTCGGCCCGCTGCTCTTCGCCATGGAGGTCGCTTCCGCGCCGATCATCCCGAAGCACCTCTACGAGGGCACGGACTACAAGAACAATCCGAACAACAACACGCCCATCGGCACCGGCCCGTTCAAGTTCAAGGAATGGAAGAAGGGCTCCTACATCCAGCTGGTCCGCAACCCTGACTACTATTTGAAGGACAAGCCGGCGCTGGACGAGGTCTACTACCAGTTCATCCCGGACGCTGCGGCCCGCGCGGTCGCTTACGAGACCGGCAAGGTCGACGTGCTCACCGGCGGCGCGGTGGACATCTTCGACGTGCCGCGCCTGGCCAAGCTGCCCAACACCTGCATGACCACCAAGGGCTGGGAGATGTTCGCCCCCCATGCGTGGATCACCCCCAACGTGCGCAACGGCATCCTGGGCAGCAAGGAATTCCGCCAGGCGATGATGTACGCCATCGACCGGGACTTCGGGAAAGACGTCGTCTGGAACGGCTTCGGCAAGATCCCGACCGGGCCTATCTCGTCCAAGACCAAGTTCTACTCGGATAACGTGAAGAAGTACTCCTACGACCCGAAGAAGGCGAAGGAGCTCGTCAAGGCGTCCGGCTACAAGGGCGAGACCATCAAGTTCCTCGGCCTGCCCTATGGCGAGACGTGGACGCGCTGGGCCGAGGCCATCAAGCAGAACTTCGCCGATGTCGGCATCAACATGGAGATTGTGACGACGGACGTCCCCGGCTGGGTGCAGAAGACCAGCAACTGGGACTTCGACCTCACCTTCAACTTCCTCTACCAGCTCGGCGACCCGGCCATCGGCGTAAGCCGCTCCTACGTGTCGGGCAACATCGCCAAGGGCAACCCGTTCGGCAATGTGGGCGGCTACTCCAACCCCGAGGCAGACAAGCTCTTCGCCGACGCCGCCGTCGCGCCGACGCCCGAGAAGCGCCAGGAGCTCTACACCAAGGTGCAGCAAGTGCTGGCCGAGGAGCTGCCGGTGCTGTGGCTGCTCGAGCTTGAGTACCCGACCATCTACCGCTGCAACATCAAGAACCTGGTCACCACCGGCATTGGCGTGAACGACGGCTTCCGCGACGCCTGGAAGGAGTAGGGGGCCAGCTCTCTCCCGCGCAGCGGGGGATCGTGCGTCTGGACGTTGCAAGAAGGAGGCTCCGTCATCCCCGGCGCGCCGAAGGCGCGGGAAGGGGATCCAGCGGAGCGGCGCAGAAAGAGTCTGGATCCCCTTCCCCTCCACGGCTTCGCCGCTCCGGCCGGGGATGACGGAGAGGACAAGGATGTTTGATTGATGGGCATGGCCCGGTTCCTGGCGTCGCGATTGCTGAAGGGCGTCGTCGTGCTCTTCGCCATCGCGGTGCTGAACTTCTTTCTTATCCGCGCCGCGCCGGGCGATCCCGCGGCCGTGATGGCGGGCGAGGCCGGCGCCGCGGATGCGCAGTTCCTGCAGCAGCTACGCGAGCAGTTCGGGCTCGATCGCTCCATTCCTTATCAACTGGGCGTCTACCTGAAAGGCTACGCCACGCTCGACCTAGGCTACAGCTATCGCCAGCAGCGCAGCGTCGCGGCCGTGGTCGGGGAGCGCCTGCCCGCCACGCTGCTGCTCACGGGCGCGGCCTTCATCATCTCGCTGGCGCTCGGCAGCCTGCTCGGCATCCTGGCTGCGGCGCGCGCCGGGCGGTGGTCGGACAGCCTGATCACCACGGCCGCGCTGGTGTTCTACGCCACGCCGCTGTTCTGGATCGCGCTGATGAGCCAGATTGTGTTTGCGCTGAAGCTCGGCTGGGTGCCCAATGTGGGCTACGAGACCATCGGTGCCCACTACACGGGCGTCCAGCGCGCGCTCGACATCGCCAGCCATCTTGTTCTGCCGGCGCTGACACTGGGGCTGTTCTTCACCGCCCTCTACGCCCGCATGATGCGCGCCAGCATGCTGGAGATCGCCGGGGCGGACTTCATCAAGACGGCCCGCGCCAAGGGGCTGCGCCCCTCCGTGATCACGCGCCGGCACATTGCCCGCAACGCCATTCTGCCGATCGTGACGCTCGCCGGCCTGCAGGCCGGGCAACTCGTCGGCGGCGCGGTGCTGACCGAAACGGTGTTCGCCTGGCCGGGCATCGGCCGGCTGATGTTCGAGGCTCTGGTGCAGCGCGACTACGCGGTGCTGCTCGGCGTCTTTTTTGTCTGCTCCGCCATGGTGGTGCTGTTCAACATCGTGACGGACCTCGTCTACCGGGTCGCCGACCCGCGCATCGAGGCCGCCTGATGGGCTTCCTGTCGCGGTTCGCCGCCAACAAGGGCGCGCTGGTCGGCCTCGTTCTGCTGATCGCGCTGCTCGCGTTCGCGGTGCTCGGCCCCTGGCTCTACCCTACCTCGCCCTGGCGCATGGTGGCGCGGCCCTTCACTGCGCCCTTCGTCACCGACCGCTTCCTCCTTGGCACCGACACGCTCGGCCGCGACGTTGCGGCCGGGCTCGTCCACGGCGCCCGGATCTCCATCCTGATCGGGTTCGTGTCCACCCTTGTGGCGCTCCTCATCGGCGTGCCGCTGGGCGCGCTCGCCGGCTATTTCGGCGGCTGGATCGACGACGCGCTGATGCGCATCACAGAGTTCTTCCAGACCATCCCGAGCTTCGCGCTCGCCATCGTTCTCGTCGCCGTCCTGCAGCCTTCGATCTACTCCATCGTGCTCGCCATCGGCATCGTCAGCTGGCCACCGGTGGCCCGCCTCGTGCGCGGCGAGGTGCTGTCGCTGCGCACGCGCGAATACGTCCAGGCCGCCATCACGGTCGGGCAATCGACGCCGCGCATCATCTTCAGCCAGGTGCTGCCCAACACGGTCGCGCCCATCATCGTGATGGCGTCCCTGATGGTGGCGAGCGCCATCCTGCTGGAATCCTCCCTTTCCTTTCTGGGCCTCGGCGATCCAAACCTGATGACTTGGGGCTACATGGTGGGCGCCGGCCGCACGCGCCTGATGGACGCGTGGTGGATCAGCTTCTTCCCCGGCGTGGCGATCTTCCTCACGGTGCTGGCGCTCAACCTCGTCGGCGAGGGCCTGAACGACGCGCTGAACCCGCGCCTGTCGCGAGGCCGCGAGTGAGCCAGCGCCCCGTTCTCGATATCCGCAACCTCACGCTGGCCCTGCCCGCTTTGGCGGACCGCCCGTACGCCGTGAGCGGCCTCGACCTCGCCATCGCGCCCGGCGAGCTGCTGTGCGTCGTCGGCGAGTCCGGGTCCGGCAAGTCCATGGCGGCGCATGCCGTGATGGGGCTCTTGCCCCGGGCCGTGAAGCCGGTCGCCGGCCAAGTGCTCCTGAACGGGCGCGACCTCCTGGCGCTGGACGACGTCGCCATGCGGGACGTCCGCGGGCGGGAGGTCGGCATGATCTTCCAGGAGCCCATGACGTCGCTGAACCCCGTCATGAGGGTCGGGGACCAGATCGCCGAAACGCTCGAGGCGCACCGCATCGGCGACGGCGCGAGCCGGATGCGACGCGCCGTCGACCTCATGACGGAGGTCGGCCTGCCCGACCCCGCCCGCATGGCCCGCGCATTCCCGCATCAGCTGTCCGGCGGGCAACGCCAGCGCGTGATGATCGCCATGGCGCTGGCGCTCCAGCCGAAGCTGTTGATCGCCGACGAACCCACGACCGCGCTCGATGTCACCACGCAGGCGCAGATCCTGAAATTGATCGATGCGCTCCGCCGCGACCACGGCACGGCCGTGTTGTTCATTACCCATGATTTCGGCGTCGTCGCCGAGATCGCGGACCGGATCGCGGTGCTGCAGCATGGCGTGATCGTGGAGCAAGGCCCCGCCGACGCCGTGCTGGGCGATCCCCGGCACGACTACACCAGGCGCCTTCTCGCGGCCGTGCCGTCGCTGACGCCGCCTCCTCCCCGGCCCCGCGCCGAAGGCGAACCCGTCCTGTCGGTGAAGGGCCTGGGCAAGATCTACCAACGGCGCAGCCTGTTCGGCGCGGGGCGGGTCGTGCAGGCGGCGTCGGACGTCTCGTTCTCGATCGCGCGCGGCGAGACGCTCGGGCTGGTGGGCGAGTCGGGCTCCGGCAAGTCCACGGTGGGCCGCTGCTGCATGCGGCTGATCGAGCCCGACGCCGGCCAGATCCGCATCGACGAGCTCGACATCACGGCCCTGTCGGCGCGCGCCTTCCGGCCGCACCGCAAGCGCATCCAGATGGTGTTCCAGGACCCGTTCGCGTCGCTCAACCCGCGCCGCACCGTGGGGCGCATCATCGCCGAGGGCCCGGTCGCGCAGGGCGTCGATCCGCCGGCCGCCCTGGAGCGCGCCCGCGAATTGCTGGACCTCGTAGGCCTGACGCCCGGGGCGATCGATCGATACCCGCACGAGTTTTCGGGCGGTCAGCGCCAGCGTATCGGCATCGCCCGGGCGCTGGCGCTCGACCCCGAGATCCTGGTCGCCGACGAGGCGGTCTCGGCGCTCGACGTCTCCGTGCAGGCGCAGATCCTCGATCTCATCCAGGACCTGCAGAAGCGGCTCGGCCTCGCCATCCTGTTCGTCACCCATGACCTGCGCGTCGCCGCCCAGATCTGCGACCGGATCGCCGTGATGCAGCGCGGCGAGATCGTCGAGATGGGCGACACCGCCACGCTCTTCGCCGCGCCGAAGCACCCCTACACGCAGCAACTCCTCGCTGCCGTTCCAGGCGCGCGCCGTCTGAAGGCGACGTGAGGATGCCGATCGAATCGAGACAAGACTCGTCGTCAGTGCAAGCAGAGCGAAGCAATCCAGACATGGGGCTCAGCCCCGGTTTCTGGATTGCTTCGTCGCTCCGCTCCTCGCAAGACGAAGAGGCAACGGTTGAAGAGGACAAACCTATGCCGCTCGACCCCGCCCTGCGTGACCGCATCATCGCCGCCGTGGACGCCGGCTTCGCCGAGCAAATCGCCTACACGCAGGATCTGATCCGCTTCCCGTCGCTACGCGGCGAGGAGCAGGCCATCCAGGATTTCGTGTTCCGCGCCATGCGCGACCGAGGCCTCGCGATGGACCGCTTCGCCATGGACGAGGCCGCCATCACGGCCCATCCGGGCGGCGCCCCGTTCAGCGAGGAGCACTCCAGAGCGCCCATCGTGGTCGGCATCCACCGGCCGCGCAACGAGACCGGCCGCTCGCTGATCCTGCAGGCGCATGTGGACGTGGTGCCGACCGGCCCGGCCGACATGTGGAGCCGCCCGCCTTTCGAGCCCGCCATCCAGGGCGACTGGCTCTATGGCCGCGGCGGCGCCGACATGAAGGCCGGCCACGCCGCCAACCTGTTTTGCCTCGACGCGCTGCGCCGCATCGGCCTGCAGCCGGCGGCGACCGTCACGGTCCAGTCCGTCGTGGAGGAAGAGTCGACCGGCAACGGCGCCCTGATGACGCATCTGCGCGGCTACAAGGCCGACGCCGTGCTGATCCCCGAGCCCGAGGAGGAAATGCTGGTGCGCGCCAACACGGGCGTGCTCTGGTTTCAGGTGGAGGTGCGCGGCGTGCCCGTGCACGTGCGCGAGATGGGCGCGGGCGCCAACGCCATCGACGCCGCCTATCGGATCGTCGGCGACCTGCGCGGTCTGGAGGAGGAGTGGAACGCCCGCAAGGCGGGCCGGCCCCACTTCGAGAACGAGGAGCATCCGATCAACCTCAACATCGGCAAGATCGAGGGCGGCGATTGGGCCTCCTCGGTGCCCTGCTGGTGCCGCATCGACTGCCGCGTCTCGATCTATCCGGGCACGAGCGCCGACGAGGCCGCCCGCGAGATCCGCGAGCACATCGGCGCCTTCGCGCGGTCCGACCGGTTCCTGGCCAACAACCCGCCGAGCGTCACCTTCAACGGCTTCCACGCCGAAGGCTATGTGCTGGAGCCCGGCTCCGATGCCGAGACCGTGCTGGGCCACGCGCACGAGGCCGCGACCGGTTCCGCCCTGAAGAGCTTCATGACCGCCGGCTATCTCGACACCCGCGTCTATGCGCTCTACGACCGCATCCCGGCGCTGTGCTACGGCCCGAAGTCGGAGAACATCCACGGCGTCGACGAGCGCGTCAGCCTGGCGTCGCTGAAGCGCATCACCGCCACGATGGCGCTGTTCGTCGCCGAATGGTGCGGCGTGGAGCCTGTCGCCGGCCCGGAGGCGTCGTCGTGAAGGCCTTCTTCCATCCTGCCCAGCGGGCGCACCGGCCCCTCCAGTTCATGCGCACGGGCGTGATCAGCGACCCGAAGGACGTGCCGGAGCGGGTCGAGCCGCTGTTGCAGGCCCTCCGCGCGCGCCACGTGGCCGTCGAGCAGCCGGCCGACGCCGGCCTCGCGCCCGCTTCGTCGGTGCACAGCGCGCCCTATCTGGATTTTCTCGCCACCGCCTATGAGCGGTGGTCGGGCCTGCCCGCCGCCGGTCCCGAGGTCCTGCCCAACCTGTCGCCCTACTGGAACGGCCGCCCGGACCGGGACGGCCGGCCGCCCTGTCCGTCGCCGTCCGTCGTCGCCCAGGCCGGATATTATCTGGGCGATCTCGCCGTCCCGATCGGGCCCGACACCTTCGCCTCGGCGATTGCGTCCACCCACTCGGCCTTCGCGGCCGCGAATGCGGTGCTGCACGGAGAAGCTGCGGCCTACGCGCTGTGCCGCCCGTCGGGCCATCACAGCCGGTCCGACCGGGCCAGCGGCTTCTGCTACCTCAACAACACCGCCCTGGCGGCCCAGCGCCTGCTGGACCGGTTCGACACGGTCGCCGTCCTGGACGTCGACGCCCATCACGGCGACGGCACGCAGGAGATCTTCTATCGCCGAAGCGACGTGCTCACCGTTTCGGTGCATGTCGACCCGCAGGTCTATTACCCGTTCTTCATCGGCTACCCGCACGAGA
This sequence comes from Alsobacter sp. KACC 23698, assembly GCF_045348435.1. Classification (GTDB taxonomy): domain Bacteria; phylum Pseudomonadota; class Alphaproteobacteria; order Rhizobiales; family Beijerinckiaceae; genus Alsobacter. Next base: position 4,729,973 of record NZ_CP157484.1, read on the forward strand.
CCGGCGATGGCGAGGGCGTCGGCGCCAATCTCAACCTCCCCCTGCCGGCGGGTTCGGGCGACGACGCCTTCCTGGAGGCCGTGGACAAGGGCGTCGCCGCGGTCCGGGCGTCCGGCGCCGGCGCGCTGGTGTTGGCGCTGGGCTATGACGGCCATCGCGACGACCCGATCACCGCGCTCGACCTGTCGACGCAGGCCTATGGCGAGGTGGGCCGCCGCGTCGCCGGGCTCGGCCTGCCGGTGGTCGTCGTCCAGGAGGGCGGCTACCAGGTCTCGATCATCGGCGACTGCCTCGGGGCCTTCCTGGACGGCCTGGCGACCGCCTGACCGAACCGATCCCGGCCTGGCCCGTTGACTCCTCCGAGACAGCGAGGCCACCGGAGTGTCCCATGCCTACCGAACTGCCCAATGAACGCGCCATCCGCCAGCCCGGCTCGATGGAGCTCGATCCTTCGTCAGGGGAAGGCGTGGCGCTGGAGGAGACGCGCAAGCTCATCGCCTCCAACAAGGTGGAGGGCACGGCCGTCTATGACCGCGCCGGCGACCAGCTCGGCTCCGTCTACAACTTCATGGTCGACAAGGTCTCGGGCCAGGTCGCCTATGTGGTGATGTCCTTCGGCGGCTTCCTCGGCATCGGCGAGAGCTACCACGCGCTGCCCTGGCGCGCCCTGACCTATGAGCCGCGCGTGGGCGGCTATGTGGTCGACATCGACCGCGACAAGCTGCGGGACGCGCCGCATTACGGCGCCAGCGAGGATCCGTTCGTGGACGACGAGTACGGCGCCAAGGTCGACGCCTATTACCGCACGGCGCCGACCTCGTGAGGCCCTAGCCTTCGCGTGAGGCCCTAGCCTTCGCGTGAGGCCCAAGCCTTCGCGTCAGGCCCTAGCCTTCAAAGGAGCAACCCAGGCGCTGCAGGGTCTGGTCCACCCAGGACCGGTCCAGCTGGCCGGCCTCGGTCTGCTCCATCTGGCGGTTTTCGGCGTCGTTCTTCTTCTTGGCCGCCTCGTAGACGGCCTCGAGGTCCCCATAGGGAACGCAGACCACGCCGTCGCCGTCGCCCATGACCAGATCGCCGGGCTGGATCACCATGCCCTCGATGGCGATCGGATAGCCGATCTCGCCCGGCCCCTCCCGCGATGGGCCGCGATGCGTGACGCCCAGCGCAAAGACGGGGAGATTGCGCGCGCGCAGCCCGTCGGCGTCCCGGATGGCGCCGTAGATCACCAGCCCGGCGACGCCGCGCCGGATGGCGTGGGCCAGCATCAGTTCGCCGAAGACGGCGTTCGTCACGTCGCCGCCGGCGTCATACACGATGACGTCGCCCGGCGAGGCCATGTCGATGGCCTTGTGCAGCATCAGGTTGTCGCCGGGGCGGGTCTTGGCCGTCAGGGCCGGCCCGGCCATCACGCCGTCCCGGTGCATCGGCCGCAGGCGCGGCCCGCCGGCCACCACGCGCGACATGGAATCGCTCACATTGGCGACCGGGATGGACCGGAACCGCTCGACGGTCTCCGCCGAGACCTTGGCCCCGCGATGGGGACGGACCCTGAAACCGACAGGCATGCGTGACCTCCAGGCAAGCGCGGGACCAGGGCCCGCATTCCTCGCCTGCGTAGCGCGCGCGCCCGGCCGTGGCAACGCCGGCCGGGATCAGACCTGGCGGGTGACCATCATCTTCTTGATTTCGGCGATGGCCTTGGCGGGGTTCAGCCCCTTCGGGCAAACCTGCGCGCAGTTCATGATGGTGTGGCAGCGATAGAGCCGGAACGGGTCTTCCAGCGCGTCGAGCCGGTCGCCGGTCGCCTCGTCGCGCGAGTCGATCAGCCAGCGATAGGCCTGCAGCAGCGCCGCCGGGCCGAGATAGCGGTCGCCGTTCCACCAATAGCTCGGGCAGGACGTCGTGCAGCACGCGCACAGGATGCACTCGTAGAGGCCGTCCAGCTTGTGCCGGTCGTCCGGGGACTGCTTCCACTCCTTCTCCGGAGAGGGCGACGAGGTGTGCAGCCAGGGCTCGATCGAGGCGTGCTGCGCGTAGAAGGTTGACAGGTCCGGCACGAGGTCCTTGATCACCGGCATGTGCGGCAGCGGATAGATCCGCACCGCGCCCTTGATGTCATCCGTCGCCTTGGTGCAGGCCAGCGTGTTCGTGCCGTCGATGTTCATCGCGCAGGAGCCGCAGATGCCCTCGCGGCAGGAGCGGCGGAAGGTCAGCGTCGGGTCGATCTTGTTCTTGATCCAGATGATCGCGTCCAGGACCATCGGCCCGCAATCGTCGCGGTCCACCCAATAGGTGTCGATCCGCGGATTGCTCTCCCCGTCCGGATCGTAGCGATAGATCTTGAACTCCGTGACGCGCTGGGCGGCGGCCGGCTTGGGCCAGACCTTGCCCTGCACCGGGCGCGAGTTCTTGGGAAGCGTGAGCTGGACCATGGGCGGCTCTATCTCCTCAATACACCCGAGCCTTGGGCTCGATGTACTGGACATCATTGGTCATCGTGTAGGTGTGCACGGGCCGGTAATCGAGCGTCACGCTGTGGTTGCGCTCGTCCACCCAGGCCAGGGTGTGCTTCATCCAGTTCTTGTCGTCGCGGTCCGGGAAGTCCTCGCGGGCCTGGGCGCCGCGCGACTCCTGGCGGTTCAGCGCGCCCTCCATGGTGACCACCGCCTGGGTGATCAGGTTCTCGAACTCCAGCGTCTCGATCAGGTCGGAGTTCCAGATCATGGACCGATCGGTGACCTTCACGTCCGCCGCGCCGCGCCAGACCTCGCCGATCAGCTTCTGGCCCTCCGCCAGAACCTCGCCGGTGCGGTAGACCGCGCAGTTGTTCTGCATCGTGCGCTGCATGCGCTCGCGCAGCTCCGCCGTGGACGTGGAGCCATTGGCGTAGCGCACCTTGTCGAGGCGCGAGAGCGACAGCTCGGCCGAGTTCTTCGGCAGGTCGGCATGCTTCTCGCCGGGCGTCACCAACTCGGCGGCCCGCAGGCCGGCCGCCCGGCCGAACACCACGAGGTCGATGAGCGAGTTCGAGCCGAGCCGGTTGGCGCCATGCACGGACACGCAGGCGGCCTCGCCGAGCGCCATCAGGCCGGGCACGATGGTGTCCGGATTGCCGTTCTTCAGCGTCAGCACCTCGCCGTGGTAGTTCGTCGGGATGCCGCCCATGTTGTAGTGCACGGTCGGCAGCACCGGGATCGGCTCCTTGGTGACGTCGACGCCCGCGAAGATCTTGGCGCTCTCCGAAATGCCGGGCAGGCGCTCGTGCAGGATCTTTGGGTCGAGATGGTCGAGGTGCAGGTAGATGTGGTCCTTGTTCTTGCCGACGCCGCGGTCGGCCCGGATCTCCATCGTCATGGCGCGTGAGACCACGTCGCGCGACGCGAGATCCTTGGCGGACGGGGCGTAGCGCTCCATGAAGCGCTCGCCCTCCGAATTGGTCAGGTAGCCGCCCTCGCCGCGAGCGCCCTCGGTAATCAGGCAGCCCGCGCCGTAGATGCCGGTGGGGTGGAACTGCACGAATTCCATGTCCTGCAGCGGCAGGCCGGCGCGCAGCACCATGGCGTTGCCGTCGCCCGTGCAGGTATGCGCCGAGGTGGCCGAGAAATAGGCGCGGCCATAGCCGCCCGTCGCCAGCACGGTGAGGTGCGAACGGAAGCGGTGGATGGTGCCGTCGTCCATCTTCATCGCCACGACGCCGACGCAGCGGCCTTCCTCATCCATGATGAGGTCGATGGCGAAGTACTCGATGAAGAACTCCGTGGAGGCGCGCAGCGCCTGGCCGTAGAGCGTGTGCAGGATGGCGTGGCCGGTGCGGTCCGCGGCCGCGCAGGTGCGCTGGGCGGTGCCCTTGCCGTATTCGGTGGTCATGCCGCCGAAGGGCCGCTGGTAGATCTTGCCTTCCTCGGTGCGCGAGAACGGCACGCCCCAGTGCTCGAGCTCGTAGACGGCGGCGGGCGCGTTGCGGCACAGATACTCGATGGCGTCCTGGTCGCCCAGCCAGTCGGACCCCTTCACGGTGTCGTACATGTGCCAGCGCCAGTCGTCAGGGCCCATATTGCCCAGCGAGGCCGAGATGCCGCCCTGGGCCGCCACCGTGTGCGAGCGGGTGGGAAACACCTTGGAGATGCAGGCCGTGCGCAGCCCCGCCTGCGAACAGCCCACGGTGGCGCGCAGGCCGGCGCCGCCGGCGCCCACGACCACCACGTCGAAGGTATGGTCGGTGATCGGATAGGCCTTGCCGTTCACGGAGGGAGCGGCTGCGCCGTTCGTCGCGCCATTGGTGGGTCCGGCCATGGTCAACCTCCAAAGCTCAGCTTGAGGATCGCGTAGACGCAGGCGAGGCCTGTGGCGATCGAGAAGAAGGTGTTGAGCAGCAGCAGCGCGATCTTCGGCACGTCCTCATGGACGTAGTCCTCGATGATCACCTGCATCCCGATGCGCATGTGGCTCACCCCAACACCTACATAGAGCAGCATCATCAGCGCCACGAGGGGATGCGACAGCATGCGCCGCACGCTGTCGTAATCCTTGCCGGTGGCCGAGATGACGACCACCACGAAGGCGATGGTGAGCGGGATCAGGGCGACCGCCGTGACGCGCTGGCGCCAGAAGTGCTCCGTGCCCGAGCCGGCGCTGCCCAGCCCTTGGACCTTCTTGTAGGGCGTCTGGATCGAAAACTTGCCGAATGCCGACATTCCGGTCTCCTCAGCGCACTGCGTAGGCGACGACCCAGATCAGGATCGTGAGCACGACGGAGCCGATGATGTTCAGGCGGGCCATGTTCTCGCGCGCCTCGGGGCCGAACCCGAGGCCCACGTCCCAGACGAGGTGCCGGACGCCGCCGATCATGTGGTGGATCAGGGCCCAGGTGTAGCCGAACAGGATCAGCCGACCCACGATCGAGCCCAGGAACCATTGCACCTGCTCGAAGCCCGACCGGCCGGTGGCGGCCGCCACGAGCCACACGACCAGGATCACGGTGCCGAAATAGAGCGCTCCGCCGGTGATGCGATGCAGGATCGACATCAACATCGTCAGGTAAAGGCGGAAAATCTGCAGGTGGGGAGAGAGCGGACGCTGTGTCCGGACCTTGGAGTCGGCCATCGCCTTCTCTTTCGTGGCAAAAGCTGGGCACGTCTCCAGTAGCGCGTGTCCCCCCCTTTCGCAATGCGGTAGGATGCGCGACGTTTGGCTGACATGGCGGCGGACAAGGGGCGATTCGGCAGGATGGCGCGGGCGCGATCGGCTCAGCCGGCTTCAGCGGAGCAATCGGCGGACGCCGCGTCCCCCCTGCCTGGCGCGCCCGCCCCGCGCCGGACGCGGGCGCCGCGCAAGAGCGCGATCGAGCGGCGCGAGGAGATCCTCCAGGCCGCCCTCGCCTTCTTCGCCGAACACGGATTCTCGGGCTCCACGCATGTGCTGGCCGCCCATCTGGGCGTGCGCCAGGCGCTCCTCTACCGCTACTTCGAATCGAAGGACGCGCTGGTCGAAGCGGTGTTCCAGCGCGTGGTGCGAAGCCGCTGGACCCAGGATTTCCCCGCCATCCTGGCCGACCGCGCGCGGCCGCTCGAGGAGCGTCTTGCGACGGTTTACCGCGCATATTCCGATCCCGAGGAGGGACTCGCCCTGCGGGTGCTCATGCGCGCCGCGCTGGACGGGTTTGCGCTGCCGGCCCGCCGCGGGCCGTCGCTGACCGAGCAGATCTTCGCCCCGCTCGTGGAGGAGCTGCGCCACGAGGCCGGCCTGCCGCCGCTGTCGCGCAGCCCCCTCACGGCCGACGAGCGCAGCATGGCCATGCTGCTGCACGGGGCCGTGGTGTTCCAGGGCGTCAGGGAGCACATCTATCGCACCCCGGAACCCGATCGCGACGCCGCCATCGACCTGCACGTGGCGACCTTTCTGGCCGGGGCGCGGCGCATCATCCGGACCTTGCACCCGGCGCTGGCCCCAGAGAGGCCTGCGGCGACGCGGCCGGCTCGCGCTCCCCGGGCGCCCCAGACCGCGCTGGAGCGGCTGGCCGCGCGCAGATCCGCCGAGGGCGCCTGAGCGGAATCTTTTCGGATTCGTCGCGGCCTGGAGTGGTCGACGAATCATCTCCGCCGTCGGCCGCCCGCGCGGCCCGAGGCCAAAATCGTGAATTCATTAAATCGGTTGCGGCCCGTCGCTCTCCGGCGGGGCTGACGCCGCTGTGCGGATGGGGTCGCTGAATCAATTCCGATTCCGGGCCATTCGCCAGTCGCTTAAAGTGGTCCGGGAATCACGACGAGGTGGTCGGGGAATCACGGGGCCGTTCGGCGGCGCTCCTTGCGGCGCCGGAACGCCGTCGTGAGCGTGACCGCCGAGAGGACCGCCGCCGTCGTGGTCACGCCCGCATAGTCGCCGTGCAGCCCGGCCAGCGCCAGGGCATGCACCGTCTCGGCCGGCCAGACCCGGCCCGACTGGTCCCGCTGCTCCACGGCCCAGCAGGCGTCCTGGGGCACGAACGCCCGGAACCCGAGACATCCGGCGTGCCGCACCGTCGTGGCGACCGAGTTGTGGGTGAGCACGCCGCACACGACGAGGGTCGTATGCCCGCCCGCGGCGAGCCGCTCCTCCAGGTCCGTCCCCACGAAGGCGCTGCCGGTGGCCTTGGCCACCACGTCCTCCCCCGGCGCCGGGGCCGCGCAGGCCTTAAAGGCGTGCCCGGGCGTTCCAGGCCGGTAGGGCGAGGCGGGCTCGACGGAATCGTGGCGCACATGCACGATCGGCATGGCCGCCTCCCGCCACGCCCCGAGGAGCGCCGCGATGGCGTGCTCGGCGTCGGGATTGTTGCGCGGCCCCCAGACCGGATCGTCGATGGCGTCCTGGACGTCGACGAGGAGCAGGACGGTGTCGGCGGGCAGGCGCATGGGGGTCTCCAGTCGGCAGGGCGACGCGCAAGTGGTCGAGGAATCACCTCGCATCCGAATCCCGATCCAGCGGTTTCCGGTGGTCGCCGAATCACTTTCGCTGCAGTTGCGCCACGGTCAGCGCGGGGCCAGGACCCAGAGGTCCAGGTCGAGGATGACGGCCGGGTCGTAATCCTCGCCCACTTTCAGCGGAAAGTCGCGGCAGGGCTTGTCCTTGGTGGCCGCCAGGCGCACCCGCAGCCCCCCGACGTCGTCGCGGCCCGGCAGCGGCTGCTTGTCGAGGATCTCGCTCCAGGCGTAGACGGTGTCGCCCGCAAACAGCGGCGCGACGTGCCGCCCGCCATTGATGGCCGCCACGTGGAACGCGTTGGCGAGCCCGTTGAACGAGAGCGCCCGGGCCAGCGAGATCACGTGCCCGCCATAGATCAGCCGCCGGCCGAAGCGGCTCGAGGCTTGCGCCAACTGGTCGAAATGCACCTTGGCGGTGTTCTGGTAGAGGCGCGTGGCCAGCATGTGCTCGGCCTCCTCCACCGTCATCCCGTCCACGTGGTCGATGGTCTCGCCGATCTCGTAGTCGTCCCAGCGCTCGGGACTGCCGGCGAGGACGAGGTCGTAGGCGTCCGCGTCGATGACCGGGCAGGCGTCGCCCAGAGCTTCCGGCGACACGACGCGCGGCAGGGTCGGCACGTGCTCCGCGGCGATCACCGCCTCCGGATCGCGCTTGTGCACCATCACCCAGCGGACATAGTCGAGCACCTCGGCGCCATGCTGGTTGTAGCCGGTGGAGCGCACATAGACGACGCCGGTCTTGCGGGTGGAGTTCTCCTTGAGGCCGATCACCTCCGACACGGTCTTCAGCGTGTCGCCCGGATAGACCGGCGCGAGGAAGCGGCAGGCCGCGTAGCCCAGGTTGGCGACGGCGTTCAGCGACACGTCCGGCACGGTCTTGCCGAAGACGATGTGGAACACGAAGAGGTCGTCGACGGGCGCGTGGCGGTAGCCGATCTCCCGGGCGAAGACGTCGGAGGACTGCACGGCGAAGCGCCCGCCATAGAGCGCGGTGTAGAGCGCCACGTCGCCGGACGTCACGGTGCGGGGCGTCGCGTGCCGGATCACCTCGCCGATCGAGAAATCCTCGAAGAAGCGGCCCGGATTGGTCTTGCTCGCGATCGTCATGGTCGCCTCGTGCTGGTCGGCGGGCGCTGCGCCCTGGCGCCTCCACCTTGGCAAGTCCGGCGGCGGCGCCGCAAGGGGCGCGCGCCTCAGTCGTTCGGCGGATCGCCGGGACGAATCAGAGCGCCGGCTTCGGCAGCCCGCGCCGCAGGCACGCGGCCGTCACCGTGTTGGCCAGCAGGCACGCGATGGTCATCGGGCCGACGCCGCCCGGCACCGGAGTGATCGCGCCCGCGACGGCGGCGGCCGAGTCGAAGTCGACGTCGCCGACGATCCGGGTCTTGCCCTCGCCCAATTCGGGGGCCGAGACGCGGTTGATGCCAACGTCGATCACGATCGCGCCCGGCTTGACCCACTCGGCCGTCACCAGGCCGGGACGACCCACGGCCGCCACCAGGATGTCGGCGCGGCGGCAGACGCCCGGCAGGTCGCGGGTGCGCGAATGGGCGATCGTGACCGTGCAGCTCTCCGCCGTCAGCAGGGCCGCCATGGGCTTGCCGACGATGTTGGAGCGTCCGATCACCACCGCCTCGAGCCCGGCGAGATCCGGGCGAAGCTGCTTCAGCAGCAGCAGGCAACCCAGCGGAGTGCAGGGAACCAGCCCCGGCGCGCCCGCCGCGAGCCGGCCGGCGTTGATAGGGTGGAAGCCGTCCACGTCCTTGGCCGGATCGATGCGCTCCAGCACCAGCCCGGCGTCGATCTGGGCCGGCAAGGGCAGCTGCACCAGGATGCCGTCCACCGCCTCGTCGGCGTTCAGGCGGTCGACCAGCGCGAGCAGCTCCTCCTGCGTCGTCTCGGCGGCGAGCTTGTGCTCGAAGGAGCGCATGCCGGCCTCGACGGTCTGCTTGGCCTTGGAGCGCACATAAACCTGGCTGGCCGGGTTGTCGCCCACCAGCACGACGGCGAGCCCGGGCGTGATCCCGAGCCGGCCGCGCAGGTCGGACGCCGCCTCGGCGATGCGGGCGCGCAGAATGGCGGCGGCGGCCTTTCCGTCGATGATCGCGGCGCTCATGACGACCCTCGCTTCAGCTCTCGGTCCCGAGCCCGGCGGCCCGAACCTCTGCGGCCGCGCTGGGCTCGGCCCCGTTCGTCCCGCGCATCGGCGAAGCTTTGCCGGCCGCCCCCTGGCCGGCCGCCGCCTTGCGCACCGACGGCTTGCGCGCCGCTGGGCGGCACGCCAGGGCGAGACGATGCGCGAGCTCGGCGGGTTCCCCGTCGATCCGCAGCGTCTTCACCCGTCCGGTTCCGCCCCCCGTCAGCACGACGGCGCCGGGCGCGACCCCGCAGGCCGCCGCCAGCAGGCGCGCCAGGGCGGCGTTGGCCTTCCCGGCCTCCGGAACGGCCCGCACCCTGGCCTTGAGGACCGGCTTGCCGTTCGCCAGCGCCTCGACGCCTTCGATGGCGTCCTTGCCGCCCTTGGGGGTCAGCCGGACGGACACCACGATCCCGCCCGGCTCTTCGAGCCAGGGCGCGTTGGTCGGTTTAACCGGAAGGGCGGCGACGTTGGCGGACATCAGAAAACGTAAGGGTAGATATACATCGCGATCACGCGCTGGATCAAAAAGATGAGCAGCAGCAGCACGATGGGCGAGATGTCGATGCCGCCCAGGTCGGGGAGGCGGCGGCGGATGGGGGCCAGGACGGGCTCGGTGAGCTGGTACACGCCGTTGAAGATCATCCGCACCGCATCGTTGCGAACATTGATGACGTTGAACGCCACGAGCCAGCTCAGGATGGCGGACGCGATGATGATCCAGGTGTAGAGATCGAGCGCGAGCAGGATCACGTCGAGAATGGCGCGCATGAGCGGGACGGCTCCGTCGGAAGGCGCTCCAGCCTTAACGGGACGACGCGAGGCCTACAAGGACTTCGGAGACACACGCCCGCGGTCGCGTGGCCTTGGCCGCGAACTTTCGCGATTGACAGCCCGGCGCCCCCCACCTAAAAGGCCGGCACCCGGAGAAGGGGCTGTAGCTCAGTTGGGAGAGCGCTGCAATCGCACTGCAGAGGTCAGGGGTTCGAATCCCCTCAGCTCCACCAGGGTTCCCATCCAGGATTTGTTGACGGTTTCGCAGCGGCTTCGGCCGAGGCGCGCGTTGTCGCGCGGCTGCGCCGTCCGGTCGGCGTGAGGGGCCGCCGACGCAAAAACGCCGCCATGGGTTTCCCCAGGCGGCATCCGCGAGGCCGAGCTGTCAATGCGCCAGTACATCCGTGGTCGGACAACGGCTCGGCGTCAGGGCCCGCGGCCGAAGCCGCAGGCGCGCGTGGGTTACGCGGCTTGGATGTTGCCGACGGCGATCTTGCCGCTGCGGCGGTCAGCTTCGGTGTCGAAGGTGACCTTTTGGCCCTCGACGAGGCCATTCATGCCGGCGCGCTCGAGCGCAGTGGCGTGAACGAACACGTCCTTGCTTCCGTCATCGGGAGCAATGAAGCCGAAACCCTTTTGGTCGTTATAGAACTTAACAGTGCCGTTCGTCATGTCGATTGTCCTTAGGCAAGTGATCGCGAAAACCAAAACGCGACAGCGTTTTCGTCTTCAGTAGTCGAAATTTGGAGAATGTCTGAACGTCCGCCCGGCTGTGCCAGGGCAACGGCCCGATTGTCCGGCCAAAGTCGATGCGTGTGTATAGATGACTTTCGAAAAACTTGCAACCTCTTCGTGCGGCCTGGCGGCCGGATGCGTCAGGCCGGGTCCGCGACGTTGACCCACACCACCCGAGCCACGCGCGATCCGGGATTGTCGAAGCGGTGCGGCCGGCTGCTGGCGAAGCGGAAGCTGTCGCCGGCCAGAAGGCGCCAGGACTGGTCCTCGACGGTGAGGCGCATCTCGCCTTCCAGCACCAGCCCGGCTTCCTCGCCGCCATGGACGTAGAGCTCGTCCCCCGACGTGCCGCCCGGCTCCAGCACGACCTCGTAGAGGTTGAGCCGGCTGCCGGCCGCCGGCGAGAGCAGCTGCTTCTCGATGCCGGTGCGCCACAGGCCGAGGCTGTTGCGCTCGTCGCGCCGGACCACGACGGAATCGCCCGGCGCGCCCGCGGCCCCAGGCCGGAACAGGTCCGCATAGGTGACGCCGAGCGGCGCCGCCAGGGTCGTCAGCACCCGCAGCGACGGCGAGGAGATGCCGCGCTCCACCTGGCTGAGATAGCCGATGGAAAGCCCCGTCCGGGCCGCGACTTCGGCGAGCCGCAGCCCGCGCGCCTGCCGCAGCGCGCGAATGCGGGCGCCGACCTCGGCGTCGGCGGCGCGCCCGGGCGGAGCCTCGGCGTCATCCTGTCGGGCGATCTCGTGCGGCATGCGGAACCGTCGTCGTGGCGCTTGCGTGGCCCGAAGCACCATGCAACATTTTTCATATAAGTGAAATCGGCCGCGCGAAAGCGGCCCTAAACCAGGGGGTGCTCCCATGAGCCTGAAGCGAATCGTCACCGGCCTCGCGGCCGCCGCCCTCCTCATGGGCGCCCTGCCCGCCACTGCTCAGCAGACCCTGAAGGTCGGCTCCACCCCGACAGGCGTGCCCTTCACCTTCCTGGACACCAAGACCAACACCATCCAGGGCATCATGGTCGACCTCATCACGGCCGTCGGCAAGGAGGCCGGGTTCCAGGTCACCATCGAGCCCATGCAGTTCTCGACCCTGATCGCGGGCGTGCAGGCCAACAAGATCGATATCATCGCGGCCGCCATGTACATCACCCCCGCCCGCAAGGAGGCCGTCGACTTCTCGGCCCCGGTCTACACCTATGGCGAGGGCCTGATGGTGGCGAAGTCCGACACGAAGGACTACACGAAGCTCGAAGACCTCAAGGGCGAGACGGTGGGCGCCCAGGTCGGCACCGCCTATGTGGAGCCGCTGAAGAAGAGCGGCCTCTTCGCCGACGTGAAGATCTACGACACCATCCCCGACATCATGCGCGACGTGAACGCCGGGCGCATCAAGGCCGGCTTCGCCGACCTGCCGATCGTCGCCTACAACCTCCAGCTCGGAAACTTCCCCGAGGTGCGGCTGGCCAAGAACTACAAGTCCACCATCGTGGGCTCGGTCGGCATCGGCGTGCGCAAGGGCGACGCCGAGCTCTTGAAGAAGATCGACACGGCGCTGGCCAAGCTCCAGGCTGACGGGTCGGTGAAGAAGATCCTGGCCAAGTGGGGCCAGGAATAAGGCGTCCGCCCACCCCATCGTCCCGGACGCGCGGCCGCGTCCGGGGCGCGCCGACCGCCTTTCTCCGAGCACCCGATGCAACGCTTCATCCAGGACTCGATCGAGTTCCTGCCCATTCTCCTGCTGGGCGTGAAATACACGCTCCTGGTCACGGTCGGATCGCTGCTGCTCTCCAGCGTGCTGGGCCTCCTCTGGGCCATGATGCGCGTGTCCGGCGTCAAGGCGCTGGATCGGACAGCCAAGACCGTCATCAACGTGATCCGCGGCATCCCGATCATCGTGCAGCTGTTCTACATCTACTTCGTGCTGCCTGATTTCGGCATCGCGCTGTCGGCCGTGAGCGCCGCGATCATCGGCCTCGGCATCGCCTACTCGGCCTACCAGGCGGAGAACTTCCGGGCCGGCATCGAGGCCGTCGACCATGGCCAGGTGGAGGCCGCCCAGTCGCTCGGCATGGGCTGGTTCATGATGATGCGCCGCGTGGTGCTGCCGCAGGCCGTGAAGATCGTGCTGCCGCCCTACGGAAACATCATGATCATGATGCTGAAGGACAGCTCGCAGGCGTCCACCATCACGGTCGCCGAGCTCGCCCTGCAGGGCAAGCTGATCGCCTCATCGACCTTCAAGAACTCCACCGTGTTCACGCTGGTGGCCCTGCTCTATCTGGTGATGAGCATCCCGCTGATCCTGCTGGTCGCCCGGCTGGAGAAGAACATGGGGACGCGGCGATGATCGAGTTGCGCGACGTCCACAAGAGCTTCGGCCCCAACCACGTCATTCGCGGCATGTCGGCCGAGGTGAAGAAGGGCGAGGTTGTCTGCATCATCGGCCCGTCCGGGTCCGGCAAGTCCACGATCCTGCGCTGCATCAACGGGCTGGAGACCTATGACCGTGGCGACATCCTGGTCGAGGGCATCCGGGTCGACCGGACCCAGCGCTCCATCGTCGACATCCGCACCCGGGTCTCGATGGTGTTCCAGCGCTTCAACCTGTTCCCGCACCGCACCGCGTTGGAAAACGTCATCGAGGGCCCGATCTTCGTCAAGAAGGAGCCGCGCGAGGACGCGATCGCGCATGGGCGCGAGCTTCTGGCCCGCGTCGGGCTCGCCGAGAAGGAGAACGCGCACCCCCCGCAGCTCTCCGGCGGCCAGCAGCAGCGCGTCGCCATCGCGCGGGCGCTGGCGATGCGGCCCCACGCCATCCTGTTCGACGAGCCCACCTCGGCGCTGGATCCGGAGCTCGTCGGCGAGGTGCTGTCGGTGATGCGCCGACTCGCCGAGGAGGGCATGACCATGGTGGTGGTGACGCACGAAATGGCCTTCGCCCGCGAGGTCGCGGACCGCGTTCTGTTTATCGACGGCGGCGTCATCGTCGAGCAGGGCCCCGCCCGCGATCTCCTCACCGATCCCCAACACCCCCGCACGCAGGACTTCCTGCGCCGCGTCCTGAACCCGATCTGAGGTTGCGATGAGCGCCCAACCCTTTCCGCTCGACCCCTCGCTCTGGCACGCGACCGCCGTCCCGGCGCCGGACTGCCCGCCCCTCGACAAGGACGTGGACGTCGACGTCGCCATCGTGGGCGGCGGCTATGCGGGATTGTCGACCGCCCTGCACCTGGCCGAGCGGGGCGTCAGCTGCGTCGTCCTGGAGGCGCGCGAACCTGGCTGGGGCGGCTCCGGCCGCAATGGCGGGCAGGTCATCCCGGGGCTGAAATACGACCCCAACGAGCTCGTGACGAAGTTCGGCGAGGAGGCCGGCAAGGCGTTGGCGGCCTTCGCGGGCTCCACGGCCGACGTGGTGTTCGACCTCATCGCCAAGCACGGCATGAACGTGCCGCATGTGCGCAACGGCTGGATCCAGGGCGCGCACATGGCGTCCATGGTGGAAACCGCCAAGAAGCGCTCGGCCGAATGGGCTCGCCTGGGCGCGCCGACCGAGTATCTCGACAAGGCCCGCACCACCGACCACCTCGGCACGGACGTCTACCTCGCCGGCTGGCTGGACCGGCGCGGCGGAGCGGTGCAGCCCTTGAGCTACGCCCGTGAACTCTGCCGGGCCGCCCAGAAGGCCGGAGCCGTCGTGCATGGCCAGAGCCCGGTCGAGTCGCTGGCCCGAGAAGGGACGAAGTGGAAGGTGAGGACCGCCCAGGGCGCCACGGTCACGGCCGCCAAGGTAGCGCTGTGCACCAATGGCTACACGGGCGGCTACTACCCCAAGCTGGCCCAGACCATCATCCCGCCCAACTCCTACCAGGTCGCGACCGAGCCGCTCTCCGACAATCTGCGCAAGAGCATCCTCCCCTACGGGCAGGTGACCTCCGACACGCGCCAGCTCCTGCTCTACTTCCGGCTCGACCATGAGGGCCGGCTCCTGATGGGCGGCCGCGGGCCGTTCCGCGAGCCGACCGACAAGAGCGACTGGTCGCACCTCGAGCGCGTCATCGCGCGCATGTACCCGGCCGTGAAGGATGCGCCGATCCAGTTCCGCTGGTGCGGCCGCGTGGCGGTGACGCGGGACTTCCTGCCTCACCTGCACGAGCCGGAGCCGGGCCTGGTCGTCAATATCGGCTGCCAGGGACGCGGCGTCGGGCTGGAATCCGCCATGGGCAGGGCGCTGGCGGGCTATCTGGCGACCGGCGACGCCAAGGCGCTGCCCTTCCCGGTCACGCCGGTGAAGACCATCCCGTTCCACGGCCTCAACCGGGCCTATGTGGCGGCGGTGGTCGCCTATTACCGGATGAGCGACGCCGGACTGGCCTGAACGGCCAGCCCGCCGCGGCGGCCGGGGCGGGCCCGGCTCAGCCCTCGGCGTCCATGGCGTGCAGCTTCTCGACGCGGCGACGGCAATCCTCGTCGGTCGAGAACTCAGCCTGGAGATACGAGGCGACGAGGTCCTTGGCCAGCCAGGGCCCGACGATCTGGGCGCCGATGCACATGACGTTGACGTCGTCGTGCTCCACCGACTGGTGGGCCGAATGCACGTCATGGCAGACCGCCGCCCGGATGCCCTTCACCTTGTTGGCCGCGATCGACGCGCCCACGCCCGTGCCGCACACCATGATGCCGCGCTCGGCCTCGCCGGCCTTCACCTTGCCGGTCAGCGTGCGGGCGATGTCGGGGAAGTCGACGGGCTTGTCGTCGTGGGACCCCACGTCCGTGACCTCGTGTCCGAGCGCGCGCACCTGCTCGATGACGGTCTGCTTGAGGATCCAGCCTGCGTGATCCGAACCGATGACGACTCGCATTGTCGTGTCCTGCCTTGTCGTTGGAAGAATGGGCCAGCGCGACCAAGGCGCCGGCCCGGGGCTCGCCTCAGCCGCGCATCTCGGGCGGAAGCTCGCTGCCGTGGAACTTCTTGTAGATCTCGTTCAGCTTGCCGTTCTTCAGGTTGGCCGAGATCCACTCGTTCAGCTTCTCGATCATCTTGGGCTCGCCCTGGCGCACCCCGATCGCGAGGTCGAAATTGCGGATCGGCACCTTGGGCTCGAACACGCGGCCCGGGTTCTTGACGCCGATCTGGTTGACGATCGTGGCCGAGGACGCAACGCAGTCCGCCTGGCCCGACACGGCGGCCGTCACCATGGTGGCGTCGTCGTCGAAGCGCGCCAGCTTCAGGTTGCGGTCCTTCATGTTGCTGAGCTCGGTGTCCTGCGTGGTGCCGCGCGACACCGCGATGGTCTTGTCCTTCAGGTCCGCCCAGTCCTTCACGGAGGCGCTCTTCAGGCACCCCACGACCGACTGCAGGGCCGCGTAGGGCTTGGAGAAGTCGATCACCTTGGCGCGCTCGGGCGTGACCGACAGGGTCGAGACGATGATGTCGGCCTTGTTGGTCTGCACGTTCGGAATGCGGGTCGCGCCGGTTGTCTGGATCCACTCGATCTCGAGGCCCCAGTCCTTGGCCAGCAGCTGCGCGGTCTCGACGTCGGAGCCGGTCGGCTTCATGCTGGAGTCCATCATGCCGGACGGCGGGATCGCCATGTCGGTCGCGATGCGGATCTTCTTGGCCTTCATGACGTCGTCGAGCAGGTCGGCCCTGGCCGCGCCGGAAGCCATCATGGTCATGCAGGCCGCCGCAACGGCGGCCATCAGCGTCGTCTTCATCATCGCGTTTCTCCCTGTTACGCGTCTTCTTTCGCCCGTCACAGTCCCGTTCCGATGAACTGGGCCAGTTCCGGGGTCGATGGGGTCGTCAGCACCGCGGCGGTCCCGTGCTCGTGGACCTTGCCGCGGTGCATGAAGACGACCCGGTCGGCGATGCTGCGGGCGAACCCCATCTCGTGGGTCACCATCACCATCGTCATGCCGTCGGCCGCGAGGCCTTCGATCACTTTCAGCACCTCGCCGGTGAGTTCCGGGTCCAGCGCGGACGTCACCTCGTCGAACAGCATCACCTTGGGCCGCATGGCGAGCGACCGCGCGATGGCGGCGCGCTGCTGCTGGCCGCCCGACAGCTGCTCGGGGTAATGCTGGATCTTGTCGGACAAGCCCACCTGCGCCAGCGCGGCGCGCGCCTGTTCGCGGGCTTGCGCCTTGGAGACGCCTTTCACGCAGGTCGGCGCCAACGTGATGTTCTGCTCGACCGTGAGATGCGGGAACAGGTTGTAGCTCTGGAAGACGATCCCGACATCCTGGCGCAGGGCGCGCAGGTCGAGCCCGGGATCGTGGACCTTGCGGCCGCACACCACGATCTCTCCGCTGTCGATCGTCTCGAACCGGTCGATGCAGCGCAGCGCCGTGCTCTTGCCCGAGCCGCTGCGGCCGATGATGGTCAGCACCTCGCCGCGCGCCACGTCGAAGGTGACGCCGTCGAGCACCTTGAGCGGCCCGAAGCTCTTGTGCACGTCCTTGAGCGAGACGACGGTCGGACCGGCGTCGGCGGAGCTATTTTGCATCAGGCTGTCTCGACGGTGAGGCGGGGCCGGCCCTGGCTCATCTCGAGCCGCCGGCTCAGGCGCGAAACGGGATAGCAGAGCGCGAAATAGACCACCGCGATGATGAGGTAGATCAGGAAGGGCTCGAACAGGGCGTTGTTGATGATCTGCCCGGCGCGCGCGAGCTCGACGAAGCCGACCACCGAGGCCAGCGACGTGTTCTTGATGATCTGCACCATGAACCCGACCGTGGGCGGCGTGGCGATCCGCACCGCCTGGGGCAGGATGACCCTGGCCATGCGCTGCGTGCGCGACAAAGCGAGGCCCTCGGCCGCCTCCCATTGCGGCTTCGGCACGGATTCGATGCAGCCGCGCCAGATCTCGCCCAGATAAGCTCCGACATAGACGGTGAGCGACACGGAGGCCGCCGTGAGCGGCGACACCGTGATCCCCAGCGGCGGCAGACCGAAATAGGTCAGGAACATGATGACCAGCAGCGGCGTGCCCTGGATCAGTTGCACGTAGCCGGCCGCCAGGATGCGCACGGCCCGCACGGGCGAGATCCGCGCCAGCGCGACGACGAACCCGGCGAGCCCGCCGCCGACCAGGGCGATGAGCGAGAGGCCGATCGTCCACAGCGCGCCGTGGGCGAGGAACATCAGGTGATTGGCGTTCAGGGAGCCGCCCATGCCGCCCCCCTCACAATGGCGTGCCGAGGCGGCGGCGCCGCGGGAACATCACGAGGCCCAGGCCATGAAACCCGGCGCGCATCACCAGCGACAGCGCCACATACGCGATGGCGACCAGGATATAGGTCTCGAAGGCCCGGTAGGTGTCGGACTGGATGTAGTTCGCGACCGCGGTCAGCTCCTCGGCCGAGATCTGCGACGTCACCGACGAGGCCAGCATGAGCAGCACGAACTGGCTAGTCAGCGCCGGATAGACCTTCTCGATCGCCGGCAGCATCACGACGTGCCAGTAGATCTGCGTCTTGGATAGCGCGAGCCCCTCCGCGGCCTCGATCTGCGCCTTCGGGATGGCGTCGAAGCCGGCGCGGATGATCTCCGTCGTGTAGGCGCCGACATTGATGGTGAGCGCCGCCGCCGCCACCGTGAAGGCCGGGAACTTCACGCCGAGGCTCGCCAGGCCGAAATAGACGAGGAAGATCTGCACCAGCAACGGCGTGTTGCGGATGCTCTCGACATAGATCGCCGCCGCCCGCATGGCGACCGGATGGCCGCTGCGCCGCGCGATGGCGCCGATCACCCCGATGGCGGTGCCGAGCACGGTGGCGATCAGGGCCAGCTCCAGCGTCATGATCGCGCCCGAGACGAAGCTCGGCCATCGCTCCAGAATGGCGCCGAAGTCGAGATGGATCTTCATGCGTCAGGCGCCCGGTTCGTCATCCGGTCATAGACCCGAAACAGCGCCTGGTTGCCGTTCGCGCCCTCGCCATGGGCCTTGGCCTCCACATACTGACTGGTCACCAGCGCCGTCCCGGGCAGCGGCACCGCGAGCGCCTGCGCCTGCTCCTGCACGAGCCGCAGGTCCTTCAGCATGAGGTCGATGCGAAAACCCGCCGAGGCGTCGCCGGCGATCATGGCCGGGCCCAGCCGGTCCAGCATCCAGGACGAGGCCGAACCGCCGAGCAGCACGGTGCGCAGCTGGTCGAGATCGACGCCCGACGCGCGGCCGAGCGCCAGCGCCTCGCAGATGGCCTGCAGGTTGATCGCGCAGACGAGCTGGTTGCAGAGCTTCACGGCCTGCCCGGCCCCGGCGGCGCCGACATGTGTGATCGTGGTCCCCATGGCGCGGAAATACGGCTCGGCCCGCGCGAAGGCCTCCGCGTCGCCGCCCGCCATGATCGACAGCGCCGCGTTCCTGGCCCCGACGGGCCCGCCCGAGACCGGCGCGTCGATCAAAGCCACGCCCACCTGGGCGAGATCGGCATGCATGCGCCGTACCGCGACCGGCGAGATGGTGCTCATGTCGACGACGAGGCGGCCGTCCGGCGGCGAAGCCAACAGGCCGTTCTCGCCATAGACCACGGACTCCACATGCGGCGTGTCGGGCAGCATCGTGATGGCGATGTCGGCGCCGCGGGCCGCGTCGGCGGGGCTGGAGCAGGCGACGAGCCCATGCCCGGCGAGCCCCGAGACGGCCTCGGCGTTCACGTCGAAGCCGCGCACCGCGTAGCCGGCGGTGAGAAGATGGACCGCCATCTCGCGGCCCATCGTGCCGAGGCCGATGAAGGCCGCGCAGCCGCGCTTTTCGTCATTGCTCATCGGGCTTCCTGCTCCGTCATCTGAAGGGCGGACTCGCCGTCCCGTTCGCCCAGCGCAGCGCGCCGGCGGTACTCGTCGCCGATGGCGAAATGCTCGCGCAGCACTTTCTCGGCCCTGTCGGGGTCCCGCGCCGCGACGGCGTCGAAGATTCGGCCGTGATCCTCGATCAGGTAGGTCTTCATGGAGGCGAAGCTGCGCAGCAGCTCGCGGCGCTTGCGGTGCGAGATCATCAGGATCCCCGACAGCGAATTGTGCAGCACCACCAAGGTTTCCGACTTGCCGGCGTCCACCAGCGTGCGGTGGAACTCGTAGTCGGCGAGGCCGCCGAGATCCGGGTCGTCGATGGTCTCGATGATGCGCGCCAAGGCGGCCTTCAGCCGCTCCAGGTCGAGCACCGTGGCGCGCTGCGTGGCGAGCCGCACCGCCTGGCACTCGATGGCGATGCGCGCCTGCATGACGTCCTCGATCAGCTCGGCGCGCTGCGCGAAGGCGAAGGTGAAGAAGTCGTTCAGCACGGCGAGGTCCGGCCGCCGCACGACGGTGCCGACGCGGTCGCGGATCTCCACGACGCCCAGCACGGTGAGCGCGCGCAGAGCCTCGCGCAGGATCGGACGGCTCACGTCCAGTTGCGCGGCGAGTTCACGCTCGGGGATCAGGCGGTCGCCTGGACGGAGAGACCCATCCAGCAGGCGCTCGCGCAGGAACGCGAACACCTTTTCGAACCCCTTGCCGTTGGCCTCCCCGAGCCGCGTGATTTCAAGATCAGCAGCCATGTTTTACCGTGGTCAGACCAATAGCGGTCGCCACGGCATGCCGTCAAGGCGCATCGAGGGGTCCGGCGCCGCCCTCCATGCGCGTCAGAGAGGCTTCCGGCCCGCGGTGAGCAGCAGCTGGTTGGGACCGACCCACCCCTCCGGCGTGTCATAGATGCGAAGCTGCTCCTCGATGTCGCACCAGGCGGCTTCCCGCCCGGCGGCGTCGAGCGTCTCCAGGATCTCGAGGATCGGACCGGCCGCTGACCGGACGAACTCGAGATAACGCCCGACCGCCGGGGCGCGGAAGGGCGCGTTCAACCGGGTCGTCGCGACATGCTGGAAACCGGCCTGTCGGAACAGCTCGTCGATGTGGCCCGGCTTGCCGAGACTCGTCAGCGCGCCGGGCGCGAAGGGATCCCGCGGCGGCAGCCCGGCGCGCCGCAAGGCGGTCTGCATCAGGATGGACAGACAGGGATTGACGCTCGGTTCCGCGAACACGACCGTGCAGGCGCCTCCGCCGGGCCGCAGGGCCTGGAACATGTCCCGCAACCCGTCGAGCGGCGATGGAAAGAACATCAGCCCCAGGCGGCAGACCACGGCGTCGAAACTCTCCGGCGGCACGTCCAGGGACACGCCGTCGGTCACCTTGACCGCAATGGTGCGGTAGCCCGCGCTGCGGGCGTTCAGCTCCGCGTAGGCGAGGATTTGGGGCGACACGTCGGTCGCCAGGACCGAGCCCTTCGGTCCCACCATCTTGGCCACCGCGAGGGACTGGTCGCCGGCGCCGGCCGCCACGTCGAGGACGCGCGACCCGGACGTGACGCCGGCCATGGAGATCATCGCCGCGGTCGCGTGCGTCAGCCAGGCCCGGATCGCCGGCCCGTGCTCGTTCCAGCCGGCGGCCGCGCGATCCCACTGGTCGCGTGCGGATGCGACGGCGCCGCCGTCGAGGAGAGGGGACGTCATGGCGCGCTCCAGGCGATCAGGGTGTCGGATCCAGGAAAGGGGTGGCGGGCGAGCTCACATAGAAGATCACCACCTTGGTCGGGTCCTGGGCGCTGCGGTTGAAGCCCGTCATGGTCACTCCCGCGGGCTCCACCATGGCTTGCCCGGCCTTGACGGTGATGGGCTCGCGCCCGGCGATCTCCAGCGTGAACGCGCCTTCGAGCACGTAGACGGTCACCGGGAAGCGGTGCGTATGCGTCACGGTCCGGTCGCCCGGCTGGAAGACGGCCGTCATGACGCGGACCTCTTTCCGGCGCTCGTCCGGCATGGCGTCGGTCGTCTCCCTGAGCACGAGGTCCGGCTTGGCGAGCCCGCTCTCGTGAGCGGACGCGCAAGCGAGCGTGGTCGCCATCACGGCGGCGGCGAGGAACGTTGACGAGCGCATGACCTGCCTCCGGGTCCAGAGCGAAACGGCTCGCTCTCGCAAGAGAGGCTAGGGTCTGGAGGGGCGGCGCGGCAGCCGCATTGTTGCGCGCGGGGGCCGCGAATCCGCATAACCCTTGCTGGGCCGCACCCGCCGTCTCGCCCGCCGTGCTCGACGCCCCGCCGCGGCGGCCGCAAATTTGCGCAAACGGCCGGCGTCAGCGCATCTTTATCAAATGTTCGACTGGGACGACCTGAGATACTTCCTGGCGGTCGCCCGCTGCGAGAGCACGCTGGCGGCGGGCCGCGCCATGGGCCTCAGCCAGTCGACCGTCCAGCGGCGCATGGCCGAACTGGAGCGCCGGATCGGCCGGCCGCTCGTCACCCGCCACCCGACCGGCTATCGGCTGACCGAGTTCGGCCTCGCGATGCTGCCCCACGCGCAGGCCGTCGAACGACAGGTCGAGGCCTTCGCGCGACAGGTGGAGGAGATGAGGCGCGTCTCCGCCGGCGTCATCCGCCTGACCTGCCCGGAGCCCATCGTGCTGCGCATCACCCGGTCGGAAGTGCTGGACCGGTTCCACGCCCGCCACCCCGACATCCGCGTCGAATTCGTGATCAGCGACCGCTACGTGGACCTGGCCAAGGGCGAGGCGGACGTGGCCCTGCGCTCCGGCGACACCGACGGCGACCTCGTCGGCCGCAAGATCGCGGACTCGCTCTGGGCCATCTACGCCAGCCAGGATTTCGTGGCGCGGCATGGCAAGCCGTCTCGGATCGAGGAGATCGAGAGCTATCCCCTGGTGAGCTTCGAGGAGAGCATGGCGGGCCACCGCGTCTCGACCTGGCTCGCGGCCGTGGCGCCGAACGGGCGCATCGTCGCCCGGAACACGAGCGTGCTCGGGCTGGTCTACGCAGTGAAGGCCGGGGTCGGCCTCGCTCCCTTGCCCACCGCGATCGGCGATGGCGAGCCGGATCTCGAACGGCTGCTCGGCCCCGTGCCCGAACTCGCCCGCAGCTGGCGGCTGCTGACCCGTCCGGATCTGCGCCGGACGGCCCGAATTTCCGCGTTCTTCGATTTCATCGCCGGGGAGATCCCGAATCTCCGGCCGATCCTGACGGGCTGACCCGGCGGGCGGTCACTCGGCGGCCGCGAGGGCCTCCTGCGCCTCGTCCAGCGCCGTGACGGCGGTCGCCACGATCGCATGGGCGTCCAACCCGGCCGCAGCGATCATGCGCTCTGGCGCATCATGGTCGACGAAGCGGTCGGGCAGGCACATCGGGCGCACCTTCAGGCCGCGATCCAGCAGGCCCGCCCAGGCCAGGTGGTTCAGCACGAAGGAGCCGAAACCGCCGACGCTGCCCTCCTCGACGGTGACGAGCACGTCGTGGTCCCGCGCCAGGCTTTCCACGAGGGCCGCGTCGAGCGGCTTGGCGAAGCGTGCGTCCGCGACCGTGGTGGAGAGGCCGCGGGCCGCCAGCTCGTCCGCCGCGGCCAGGCAATCGGCAAGGCGGGACCCCAGCGACAGGATGGCGACGCGCGAGCCTTCCCGCAGCACGCGCCCCTTCCCGATCGGGATCGTCTCGCCGAAGGCGGGAAGCTCCACGCCCGTTCCGGTCCCGCGCGGATAGCGGAACGCGATCGGCCCCGCGTTATAGGCCGCAGCCGTCGCCACCATGCGGACGAGTTCGGCCTCGTCGGCCGCCGCCATGACGACCAGATGGGGCAGGACGCCCAGATAGGCCACGTCGAACGACCCGGCATGCGTCGGCCCGTCGGCGCCCACCAGCCCCGCACGGTCGATCGCGAACCGCACCGGCAGGTTCTGGATCGCCACGTCATGCACCACCTGGTCGAAGGCGCGCTGCAGGAAGGTGGAGTAGATGGCGCAGAAGGGCTTCATGCCCTGCGTCGCCAGCCCGGCCGCGAAGGTGACGGCGTGCTGCTCGGCGATGCCGACGTCGAAGGTCCGCTCCGGGAAGGCCTGCGCGAAGGGCTCGACCCCCGTCCCGGCCGGCATGGCGGCCGTGATCGCGACGATGCGGTCATCGACCCGCCCCGCCGCCACGAGGGCGTCGCCGAACACGGCCGTGTAGCTGGGCGGGCCAGGCTTGGCCTTGGCCTGCGTCCCGGTGATCACGTCGAAGCTGCTGACGCCGTGATACTTGTCCGGCGCGGCCTCGGCGGGCGCGTAGCCCTTGCCTTTCTGCGTGCGGACATGGATCAGGATGGGGCCCATCTCGGCGTCGCGGGCGTTGCGCAGCACCGGCAGCAGGTGGTCGAGATTGTGCCCGTCGATCGGGCCCACATAATAGAAGCCGAGCTCGCCGAACAGCGTTCCGCCGGTGATGAACCCCCGGGCGTGCTCGACGGCGCGCGTGATGGTGCGGTCGATCCGGCGCGGCAGCCGGCCCGTCAGCCGCCGGCCGATCTCCCGCGCCGTCAGATAGGCGCGACCCGAGAACAGCCTCGACAGATAGGCCGACATCGCTCCCACGGGCGGGGCGATCGACATCTCGTTGTCGTTGAGGATCACGATCAGCCGCGCGTTCAACGCGCCAGCGTTGTTCATCGCCTCATAGGCCATGCCGGCCGACAGCGCGCCGTCGCCGATCACCGCCACGACGGTCCGGCGCTCGCCCTTCAGCCCGGCCGCCACCGCCATGCCGAGGCCGGCCGAGATCGAGGTGGACGAATGCGCCGCCCCGAACGGGTCGTACTCGCTCTCGGCCCGCTTGGTGAAGCCGGAGAGGCCGCCGCCCTTGCGCAGCGTGCGGATGCGGTCCCGCCGCCCGGTCAGGATCTTGTGCGGGTAGGCCTGGTGCCCGACGTCCCAGATCAGCAGGTCATGGGGCGTCTCGAAGACATAGTGCAGAGCCACCGTGAGCTCCACGACCCCGAGGCCCGCGCCGAGATGGCCGCCCGTGACCGCGACGGCGGCGATGGTCTCTCGCCGCAATTCGTCCGCCACGTCCTTCAAGGCCGCCTCTGGCAGCGCCCGCAGGTCGCCGGGGAACGGGACGCCGTCGAGAGTGGGAGTGGAACCGGAGCGCATGGCCAGGCACCTGCAGGAAAACGCGGGGGATTTAGGGGTCGGATCCGCCAAGCCCCGGCGTGAGATGGGAGGTGGAGGAGAGCGCCCGGCCTCGCCGCGCCCGCGACCAGCCCAGGAGGGCGGGCCCGAAGCGCGCCGCCATATCGGCCGCATGGGCGATGAAGGCCGCGCAGAGCCAGACGGCGATGAACGGCCACTCCTCGGCGCGGAGGGCGCTGCGCAGCGCCAGCGCCAGGAAGGCGCCGGCGGCGAGGTTCGCCGCCACCGAGACCGCGAAGGGCCTGAGAGAGGGAGGAGCTACGAGCCGGCGGGGGAACCACAGGATGGCCAGCGCCTCCGCGGCCATGACCAGCAGGACGATGTTGACGATCGCGCCGGTCTGGAAAAGCTCCGCCATGATGGTGCGCCCGCTGTCGCAAGAAGCCGGCTCCAAATCCAGGAGCCGCTCTATGTGACATTAGGATTAGACAAGCGGAACTGTCAACTTGCGTTTACACTCAGTTTATCTTGGCGTCGTCCGGCTCGCTTTCGAGGTCGCCCAGTCCGAAGCGGCGCAGCTTCGTGTAGAGGCTCTGGCGGCTGAGGCCCAGCATCTCGGCCGCGGACGCGCGGTTGTCCCGCGTGAGTTCGAGCGCCGCCTCGATGCAGAGCCGCTCGATGATGTCGGTGGTCTCGCGCACCATCTCCTTCAGCGGCATGCGGCCGACGAGGTCCGTGAACTGCTCGGTGCTGGGCAGCTCGGGCCCGGAGAACTGCCGGTCCGCCTGGCGCCAGCCATTGGTGCGGATGCTGAACCCGACGCAGGGAATTTCGCCGCCTTCCACCAGCACGGCCGCGATCTCGACCGTCTCCAGCCCGTCGAGTTCGCCGCGCAGCACCGTGGAGAAGTTGCGCACCGAGCCATGGGTGCGCAGCGTGTTGAACAGGGTCTCGACGTCCAGGCCCGGCCTGCCCAGCCAGCGCGAGATCGGCTGGTTCTTGACCTGCTGCTCGGTCGGCGCCTGGGCGAGGTCGAGGAAGGCCGAATTCGCCGCCAGCACGCGACCGGTCAGGTCGGTGACCGCGAAGGCCTCGGGCAGGCGCTCGATCACCTGCATGACGCTGCTGACCGAGGCCGGCGCGGGCGCGCCTTCCGCCGCCATCGAGCGCAGCTTGATGAGCAGGTGCGCCGCGCTCTCCTGGCGAAACAGCGAGGCCGACAGCAGGAGCGACGTCTTGCCCTCGGCCGTGCGGGCGTGAACGTCGTCGGCCCGGCCCGCCGAGCGGGTCGCGGCGAAGAGCGACTGCACCGCCTGCGCGCTGCCCTCGTCGAACAGGTCGGCGAAGGTCTGCCCGATGATCCTCTTGGAGGCGACGCCCAGGGTCCGGGCGGAGGCCGGGTTGGCGTCCACGATCCGGTTGGTCAGGCCGTCGACGATCACCACCGCCTCGGACGCCAACTGGAACAGCAGCCGGTAGCGCGTCTCGACGCTGCGGATGCGCGCATATTCGCGCTCCATGGCCTGCTGCGCGTCGACCAGCCGCTGCTGCATCAACCCGATGGCCCGCAGGTCGCGCCCGATCGCCAGCGTGCGTCCGTCCTCATCCAGGCGAATAGCCGAGTAGCGCACCGGAGCGTCGACTCCCGATGGCGTGGGATGGTTCACCTGCCGCCACCGCGAGGCGGACTTGGCGGAGGGCGCGCCGAGCAATTCGTCGATCTTGCCTCTGGATTCGACCGTGACGGTGTCGCGCCAGGGACGCCCCACCCAGGAGCGCGCATCCAGTTCGGCGAGGTCCAGGTCCGAAACCGAGACGTCCCGCACCACGCCCTCGCGATCGATCACCAGCGCAATGTCGGCCGTCGCCGAAATCAGCGCGCCGGCCGTTTCGGCGTCGACGGATCCGCCCAGCGACTCCCGGGGGGTCGCGAAGGGCTGCGATCTGTGCTCGGGCGATCCCACGGTCCTGGCCACCTGTGTTCCTTGTCTCGATCACGCGGCGCTGCGCCGCGGATCCATTTTGATCGCTCTCGCGCCGGCCGCACAATGGCCGGAACAAAGCAAAAGGGAAGACCCCGCAGCTTTTTCAACATGCTGCATCATGAAACCGCGTCAGCATCCATCCGCTGACCGATGTCGGCCCCCGCCCGATATGGGGAGGATCGGCGTCCACGCAAGGCGACAAACGTCAAAGCGACTGGACAAACGCTGGAGCGCCTCTTTCTTATAGCACGCTGCGCCGCACAAATCTTGTTTTATTTCAAGGTTCTGCTGAATTCTGACGATCCAGGCGCCCACCAGGCCTCTTAGATGACAAAATGGTATGACACTTCGACCGCCAGACATCCTTGACGATCGCCGTGGCCGCTCCACCCTTTCCAGGTCCCCCGCGCCTTGCAGACGCGCCACCCTCGGAAAGGCCTCCCATGACCCACGCCCTCCCTGCAGCGACCCTCGCGATCCTGCTGCTCGCGCCCGCCGGTCCCGCCCTCGCGCAGGACGCCGCCGCGGGCGAGAAGGTGTTCCTGAAGTGCCGCGCCTGCCACCAGATCGGCGAAACCGCCAAGAACGGCGTCGGCCCTGTGCTGAACGGCGTCATCGGCCGGCCCGCCGGGACCTATCCGGGCTATTCCTACTCCGAGGCCAACAAGACATCGGGCCTCACCTGGAACGAAGCCACCTTCCAGGAGTACATCCGCAACCCGAAGGCCAAGATCCCGGGCACCAAGATGAGCTTCCCCGGGCTGACGAACGACGCGGACGTCGCCAATGTCCTGGCCTACCTCAAGCAGTTCGGCCCGGACGGCAAGAAGATCTGACGCTCCGGCCGTCGGCCGGTCGCAACGCCTGGAACATGCCGCGAAAAGGTGGAAACCGCCTTTTCGCGCCAAAACATGCGGCCCTGGACGCTAAACGGACCGCGCCGGCCTCGCCGCGCCGGGGCTGGCCGGCGCCGTCCGGGGGTTCAGCCTCACCATGGTCCAGTTGAGGAACGCGGCGAACGACACCCAGGCCGCATAGGGGGCGAGCAACAGCGCGGCGTCGGTCGAGGTGCGCCCGACGCCGATGATCAGCGCCACGATCGACGCCCACAGGGCGACGACGTCGACGAGCGCCCAGTCGGGCCGCCGCAGCCGGAAGAACAGCAGCGACCAGGCCACGTTGAACACGGTGTTCACCAGAAAGAGCCCGATCAGCAGCGCCCGTTCGGCGCCGGTCGGCGCGTCGCGCCAGGCCAGCACGCCGGCGGCCACGATGCAGATGAAGATGACCGTCCAGGCCGGTCCGAACAACCAGTCCGGCGGCCGCCAGGAGGGAAACCGCAGATTCTGGTACCAGGACGAGACGTCGGTCAGCCAGCCGCCCAGGCCGGCGACGACGAGCGCCCAGGCTGCCCCCACCGCGGTGGGGAGCGCCAGCGGCCATGCGGTGAGATCGGCGATCCAGGCGGTCACGGCGACACGACGCCGAACAGATGCGCCAAGTCCTTGAAGAAGATGCGCGCATGCGCGAGCGGGCGGGGCCGGCCGAGCTCCTTGTTCATGTAGGCCTCCCATGTCAGGCGCTGCACGTCGCGGTCGCCGCAGATGCTGACGAAGCGCTCGCGCCGTCGGTCGCTGCCATACCAGAAATACTGCATGATCCCGAGGATCCAGAAAATTCGGCCATGCGCCTTCATGAACCGCTTGCGGGCCTGCGCCAGCGCGCGGGCGTCGCCGGTCCGCAGCGCCTCGAAGGCGGCGTCGGCGGCCAGCCGCCCGCCCAGCATGGCGTAGTAGATCCCCTCGCCGGAGGCCGGCGCCACGATCCCGGCGGCGTCGCCGGCCAGCACCAGGTCGCGGCCGTTGTCCCACCGCTTCAGCGACTTAAGCGGGATGGGCGCGCCCTCGCGCCGCAGGGTCTCGCCCCGGTCCAGGCCGGCGCTGGCGCGCAGCGCGCGGATCGAACCGCGCAGCGACACGCCCTTGCGGGCGCTGCCCACTCCGATGCTGCAGGTCTCGCCGTGCGGAAAGACCCAGGCGTAGAAGTCGGGCGAGAGCGCCCCGTTATAGTAGACGTCGCAGCGCGAGCGGTCGTAGTCGCCGTCGCCCGGAGCCGGCGGACGGACGATCTCGTGATAGGCGAAGACGCAGCGCGGGTCGCCGTTCTGGGGGATCTCCTCCCGCGCGATGGCGGACCGCGCCCCGTCGGCCACGATCGCGATCCGGGCGCGCAGGGCGGCGCCCTCGTCCGCATCCCGGCCACCGAGATGGAGCGTCACGACGCCCTGCGGGTCGCGCGACAGGCGCTCGCAGCTCCCGGTGATCCGGCGCGCGCCGGCGCCGGCGGCTCGCTCGCGCAGCCACTCGTCGAAATGCTCGCGGTCAACCATGCCGACGAAGCCGTTGTCGATGGGCATGTCGACCCGCCGGTCGCGGGGCGACACCATGCGGGCGGAGGTGATGCGGGCCACGATGAGGTGGTCGGGGATGTCGAAGTCGCGGATCAGCCGCGGCGGAATCGCGCCCCCGCAAGGCTTGATGCGGCCCGCGCGGTCGACCAGGGCGACCCGCACGCCGCGCCGCGCCAGGTCATGGGCGGCCGTCGCCCCGGCGGGGCCGCCGCCGATGACGGCGACGTCGTAGATGTCGTCGGACCCGGTCATGCCGCCGCCCCCTCGGATCGCGCCTGGAGCGGGGCGGACGGGCGCACCGCCTGCGAGGCCCTGCCGAGCGAGGCCGCCAGCACGGCGCTGGCCAGGAACAAGGCCGCCTCGCACAGGAAGACCACCCCGTAGGCGCTGGTCGGCGAGGCGACGAGGCCCCGCGCGAGGTCGACGGCGGCGGCTCCGCAGAGCCCGCCCAACCCGAACGCGACCGCCTGGGCCGCGCCCCAGACCCCCATATGGGTGCCCTGGCGGGCCGAGGGCGCGCCGTTGGCCAACTCCATCATGGAGCCGATCGCCGCCACCGCGAACACGCCGTTGAAGAACCCCAGCGCGAACACGCAGGGCCGCAGCGGAAAGTCCGGTCCCGCCAGTCCCGCGCCCGCGAGCCCGACCAGCGGGACCGCCGAGGCCGCGCAGCCCAGCACCGTCCACGCCCGAAGGGAGCCGTACCAGCGGCCCCGGCCTCGCGCCGCGACGAGGCTCACGGCGATCATGCCGAAGAGCACGCCGCTATGCTGCACGCCCGACAGCTTGGTCGATCCGCCGGGCGTCAGGCCGAAGACGACGCCGGAGAACGGCTCCAGCACGAGCTCCTGGGCGCTGTAGGCCAGCATGGAGACGAAGATGAAGATGGCGAAGCGCCGCGACCTGGCGTCGGCCCACACGTCCCGCAGCGCCGCCCCGAACGAAGGGCGCGGCGCGGGCGCCTCCCCTGGCGCCGGCGCCGAAGAGGGCGCTGGTCCGCGGGCCGGCTCGACGCCGAGGATCGCCAGCGTGGCGACCACGAACGCGACCGCCGCCACCGCGGCCGTGACGCCGACGAGGCGGGCCGGGGAGAACGGGTCGAGGAAATGTCCCGCCAGCGGCGCCGAAATGGCGAAGCCGGCGATCATCATGATCCAGACGGTCGCGGCCGCCCCGGCGCGGATGCGCGGCTCCACCTGACTGGCCAGCAGCGCCAGCAGCGACGTTCCGGCGGCCCCGACCCCGACGCCGATGGCCAGGAAGGACAGCGTCGCGACCGCCAGTCCCCAGGCCGGACTGACGCCGGCCAGCGCCGTGCCGGCCGCCGCGCCCACGGCGCCGAGAGCCAGACCGGCCATTCCGCCGATGATCCAGGGGGTGCGCCGGCCGCCGATGTCGGATCCGTAGCCCCAGCGGGGCCGCAACACCTGCACGCCGTAATGCAGGCCCACCAGCAGGCCGGGCGCGATCGCCGGCAGGGCCAGCTCGACCACCATTACGCGATTGATCGTCGACGTCATCAGGACCACGATGGCCCCCAGAGCCGTCTGCACGAGCCCGATGCGGATGATGCCCAGCCACCCCAGCGGCGCGCCGATCATGTCGTGATCCCTTCGGGTCGGGTGCGCGGCTTCGCGGCGGGACGCGGCCAAGTCGACGCTCACCTCTCGAAGGTAGAGTTGACAGATCTGAGTGTCAATTTTCTTTTACACTCGGCGGAGGCTCAGCCTCAGCCCTGCTCGGCGTCGTCCTCGGCGTAGGCGAGGCCGAAGCGGCGAAGCTTGGCGTAGAGGCTCTGGCGGCTCAGCCCCAGCATCTCGGCCGCGGAGGCGCGATTGTCCTTGGTGAGCCGCAGCGCCGTCTCGATGCAGCGGCGCTCCACCTCGTCGGTCGTCTCCCGCACCAGGCTCTTCAGCGGCATCTGGCCGATCAGCTCCGTCAGGCGCGCGGCGGATTTCGGCCGCTCGCGGCCGTCCAGCGCGGTCGCGCCCGGGCTCACCCGCACGGTCAGCCCGACGCACGGATCCGTGACCCCGTCCAGCGCCACGGCCGTGATCTCGACCTCCTCGCGCGAGCCGTATTCCCCCCGGATCACGGTGACGAACTGGCGGACGGAGCCCTTGTCGCGCAACGCGCTCATGAGCACGTCGAGATCGACGCTGGTGCGCCCCAGCCACCGGTCCAGCGGCTCGCCGCGCACCTGCTCGGGCACCGAGAGCTGGATCGCCTCCAGGAAGGCCAGGTTGGCGACCCGGATGCGCCGGTCCATCCCGGCCAGGATGAAGCCTTCCGGCATGCGGTCGATGATGGAGGCGATCGCCGGGTCGCCGCCGCCGGACACCGAGGGCGCGGCCGGAACCATGCGGACGAGGCAGCGCAGGCCGCTCTCCTGCCTGAACAGCGACACCGAGAGGCGGAACGGCGCCTCCGCTTCGGTCAGCGTCGTGGCGACCTCGTCGCCCTTTCCGGTCAGCCGCACCGCGGCGATGAGCGATTCCACGCCGGCGCGCCGGTTCGGCTCGAACAGGGCCGGGAGCTCGAGCCGGCACAAGGCCTGCGCCGGCTTGCCGAACACCTCGCAGGCCGCCGGATTGGCCTCCAGGACCCGCGCGGTGAGCGGGTCGATGATCAGCACGGCCTCCGATGAGGCCTGGAACAGCATGCGGTAGCGGCCCTCCGCGCCGCTGATCCGCGCATAGTCGCGCACGCGGGCCTGCTCGGCGGCGACGAGCCGGCGCTGCAGGGCCACGGTGGCCTGCATGTCGCGCCCGACGAGCAGGACGTGGCCTTGCGCCAGCCGGACCGGCGCATACCGGATCGGCAGCTCGTCGCCGCGCGGCGTGACATGGTTGAGATGGCGCCAGCGCGCCTCGACGGGTCCCGCCGCGGCGTCGGCGGCGAGGAGTTCGGCCGCCTTGTGCCGGCTGTCGGGCCCCAGCGTGTCGGCCAGCGGCGCGCCCCGCCACACGCGCAGCCCGAGCGGGGCGAGGTCGTCGCTGCCGACCGCCAGGTCGCGGATGATCCCTTTCGAATCCACCACGAGGGCGAGGTCGGCGGCGGCGGAGATCACCTCGGCGGCGGTGTCGGCGTCGAAGGACCCGACGAGTTTCGGCTCCGCCCCAAACGGGCGCGCCTCCTGCCTCTTGGGAGCACGATCCGTAATCGACATTCAGGGATCTCGGTCTTCTCTGCTCGGGAGGGGCGCTTAGCCCGTGGCCGCGCCATGCGCCAGGAGGCCCTGGGCGACGGATACGGCGGACTGGGCGTCGATGGCGGTGGAATCGGCGCCGATGAGCACTCCAAGCTCGGGCCGCTCGAGGAACGCGGCCCCGCCGACCACGATCCGCAGGTTCGGGTTGCGGGAGACCCGCCGCAGCCGCCGGATGAGCGGCGGCAGGCTGTCAAGGTAGCGCTCGGAGCCGAGCGAGAAGCCGACGATCCCGAACCACTCGCGCTTCACCAGAGCCGGCAGGTCGAAGGCGAGGCCGGCCGCCCCGCCCCAGACGTCCCAGCCGGAGGAGCGGAAGAACTTCTCCACGATGGCGATGCCGAAGGTGTGCGGATCGCCGGGCGCCGGGGCGAGCAGCACGCGCCGTTTGTCGCCGCCGCCCATGCCTTCCCCGACGATGGACGAGCTGTGCTCGCGCACGAGCTGCTGCAGCATCGACAGCGCCATCGTGACTTCGACGAAGTCGCAGATGTCGGCCTTCCACAGTTCGCCGAGAAGACGGGCCGTGGGAGCGAACAGCTTCAGCAGGATGGTCTCGGGCCGCATGCCGGCCTCGGCCAGCCCCTGCACATGCGCATGGACCGTGTGGTAGCCGCGCGTGCGCAGCAGCGTCGCGAAGGCCTCGACCTGGGCGGCGCCGGGCTCCATCGTGGCCGGGACGATCTCGGGCGACGCGGCCCTTCCGGGCGGCCTCGCTCCGTGCGCCAGCGCCAGACGCGGGATGATTTCGGTCTCGATCACCTGGGCCAGCGCGTGGCGCGCGGCGTCCGCCGCCGGATCCGGGCGGATGGTCGACAGCGGGATCTGCTGCGACCAGTCGCCCCCGCCTTCGTCCACCCGCAAGGGGCTTGCGCCCTGCCCTGAACACGCCCTCACGACTTCCATTGGCAGTCCCCCCAACGGTTCCGGCCCTTCCTCGAAGTCCGGCGCGGATCTTTTTTTGTCGCTTGGCTCGATCCTTGGTCCGGAGCTTAGGTCAAGATCGAGGCGATGGATAGCGGCGGAGACATCAAACCGCATCGTCCCCTGTTTGTAAATTGAACTTGACGTCAGGATCGCTTGACACTTCTTTCGACCGGGCTCTAGTCTCTCCCTTCTGAGCCATCGCAACGGTGGGAGCGACGGGTGGACCGAGACGGACGCGCCAGCAGTCGGCCCCGCCAGGAGCGTCGGCCCCTCTACACGCCCGAGGAGCGGCGCCGGCGCGATGCGTCGCCCTGGACCCTCGTGCAGGGCGTCCTCGCCCCGGTTCAGTTCCTGATCTGCATCGCCAGCGCCGCCCTGATCCTGCGCTACCTCGCCACCGGCGAAGGCTACGGGATCGCCACGGCCTCCATCATCCTGAAGACCGCCGCCCTCCTGGCCATCATGGTCACGGGCTCGATCTGGGAGAAGGAGGTCTTCGGCGTCTGGCTGTTCGCGCCGCCGTTCTTCTGGGAGGACGTGGTCAGCTTCCTGGTGATCGGCCTGCACGGCGCCTATGTGGCCGCCCTGACGACGGGCGCGCTGTCGCCGTCCGCCCAGATGGGCGTGGCCCTCGCCGCCTACGCGGCCTATGCGGTCAACGCCTCCCAGTTTCTCCTGAAGCTGCGCGCGGCCCGGCTGGGCGCGCAGGCCGCGGGCGATCGCGACCATGAGCCTGCCCGGCCTTTCGCGGGCGCGGCGTCATGAACGAGCGCGCCTCCCCCGCCGCGATCGCCGGCCCGGACGGGTGCTCCAGCGCCCCCGTGCTGCGCGAACGCGGGCAGCGGGAGGTGTTCTGCGGCCTCACCGGCATCGTCTGGCTGCACCGCAAGATCCAGGACGCCTTCTTCCTCGTGGTCGGCTCGCGCACCTGCGCCCACCTGATCCAGTCCGCCGCGGGCGTGATGATCTTCGCCGAGCCGCGCTTCGCCACCGCCATCATCGACGAGCGCGACCTCGCCGGCCTCGCCGACATGAATGACGAGCTCGACCGCGTGGTGGACCAGCTGCTGGCCCGCCGGCCGGACATCCGCCTGCTCTTCCTGGTCGGCTCCTGCCCGTCGGAGGTGATCAAGCTCGACCTGTCGCGCGCCGCCGGCCGCCTCTCGCTGCGCCATGCGCCCGGCGTCCGGGTGCTGAGCTATTCCGGCAGCGGCATCGAGACCACCTTCACGCAGGGCGAGGACGCCTGCCTGGCCGCGCTCGTCCCCGGCCTCCCCGACGCGGCGGCCGATGGCGGGCCGGACCTCCTGGTCGTCGGGGCCCTGTCGGACGTCGTCGAGGACCAGTTCGCCCGCCTTTTCGAGGCGCTCGGGATCGGTCCCGTCGCCTTCCTGCCGCCGCGCCGGGCCGACCAGTGCCCGGCCGTCGGGCCCCGCACCCGCTTCCTGCTCGCCCAGCCCTTCCTGGCCGACGCCGCGCGCGCCCTGGAGCAACGCGGGGCGAAGCGCATCCCGGCGCCCTTCCCGCTCGGGGCCGAGGGCGTCACCCTGTGGCTGAAAGCCGCGGCCGACGTCTTCGGCGTGCCGGCCGAGCGCTTCTCCGCCATCACCGCTCCGGCCCGGGCCCGGGCCGAGCGCGCGCTGGCGCCCCGCCGCGCCGAACTCTGGGGCAAGAGCGTCTTCCTCTTCCCGGACTCGCAGATCGAGATTCCCCTGGCCCGCTTTCTGGCCCGCGAACTCGGCATGAAGCCGATCGAGGTCGGCACGCCCTATCTGCATCGCGAGCATCTCGCCGAGGAGCTCGCCCTGCTGCCGGCCGGCCCCCGCATCAGCGAGGGGCAGGACGTGGACCGCCAGCTCGACCGCTGCCGCGAGGCCGCGCCCGACCTCGTGGTCTGCGGGCTGGGGCTCGCCAATCCGCTCGAGGCCGAGGGCCTGACCACGAAATGGTCGATCGAGCTGATCTTCACGCCGATCCAGGGCTACGACCAGGCCGGCGACCTCGCAGAACTCTTCGCCCGGCCGCTGGTCCGGCGCGCCAGGCTGGAGGTCTGAGCCATGCAGCTCACCGTCTGGACCTATGAAGGCCCGCCCCATGTGGGCGCCATGCGGATCGCCACGGCCATGAAGGGCCTGCGCTACGTCCTGCATGCGCCCCAGGGCGACACCTACGCCGACCTGCTCTTCACCATGATCGAGCGGCGCGACCAGCGACCGCCCGTCACCTACACCACCTTCCAGGCCCGCGATCTCGGCTCCGACACGGCCGAACTCTTCAAGACCGCCGTCCGGGACGCCTATGAGCGCCATCGGCCCGAGGCCATCATCGTCGGCGCGTCCTGCACGGCGGAGCTGATCCAGGACGATCCCGGCGGCCTCGCCCGGGCGCTCGACCTGCCCGTCCCGGTCATCGCGCTGGAGCTGCCCTCCTATCAAAAGAAGGAGAACTGGGGCGCGGCCGAGACCTTCTACCAGCTCGTGAGGCGGCTCGCCGATCCCGCGGTCCGCCCCGCCGCCCGCGACGGACGGCGCCCTCTCTGCAACATCCTCGGCCCGGCCGCGCTCGGCTTCCGGCACCGCGACGACCTCGATGAGATCCGCGGCCTGCTCGCCGGCCTCGGCGTCGACGTCAACGTCGTGGCCCCGCTCGGCGCGTCGCCCGCCGACCTCGCGCGTCTCGGCGCTGCCGACTTCAACGTCGTCCTCTATCCCGAGATCGCCCAGCAGGCGGCGCTCTGGCTTCACAAGAATTTCAGCCAGCCTTTCACCCGCGTAGTCCCGATCGGGGTCGGCGCGACGCGCGAGTTCATGGCCGAAGCGGCGGCGCTCGCCGGCCTGGACCCGGCCGTCGCTGACCGCGAAGCGCCGGACTCGCGGCTGCCCTGGCACTCGCGCTCGGTCGATTCGACCTATCTCACCGGCAAGCGCGTCTTCATCTTCGGCGACGCCACCCACGCCATCGCGGCGGCCCGCATCGCCGCCACGGAACTGGGCTTCACGGTCGTCGGGCTCGGCACCTACAGCCGTGAATTCGCCCGCGAGACGCGCGCCGCCGCGGCGCTGTACGGCGTCGAGGCGCTGATCACCGACGATTACCTCGCCGTCGAGGCCAGGGTCGTGGAGCTGCAGCCCGAACTCGTCCTCGGCACCCAGATGGAGCGCCACATCGCCAAGCGCCTGGGCGTCCCCTGCGCGGTGATCTCCGCGCCCGTCCACGTCCAGGACTTCCCGGCCCGGCGTTCGCCCCAGATGGGCTTCGAGGGCGCGAACGTCATCTTCGATTCCTGGATCCATCCCCTGATGATGGGCCTGGAGGAGCATCTCCTGGCGATGTTCCGCGACGACCACGAATTCCATGACGCGGCCGCCCCGTCGCATCTCGGCCCGGCGGCCAGGCCCGCCGAAGCCCCGATCGCTCAGGAGCCCGCGCCGGTGGCCGCGGCCTCCCCGATGGCCGGCGCCTGGGCCGACGACGCCGAAAAGGAGCTGAGGAAGATCCCGTTCTTCGTGCGGGGCAAGGCGCGCCGCAACACCGAGCGCTTCGCCGCCGAGCGAGGCCTGGCCCTGATCACCGTGGACACCCTCTACGATGCCAAAGCCCATTTCAGCCGGTGATCCCACCCCCCTGCGGGTCGCTTTCGTCACGATGGACACCCATCTGGCGAGCGCGACGCAGCGCGCCCATCGGCGCCTGCTGAAGACGTTCCCGGGCCTCGTCGTCACGCTGCACGCCGCCTCCGAATGGGGCGACGACGCCGGGCGCCTCGCCGCCTGCCGGGCCGACATCGCCCGGGCCGACATCGTCATCAACGCCATGCTGTTCATGGAGGACCATTTCGCCGGCGTGCTGGACGCCCTGGAGGCGCGGCGTGACGGCTGCGACGCCATGGTGAGCGTGCTCTCGGCCGCGCCGGTGATGAAGCTGACCCGGATGGGCCGCTTCTCGATGGACGGCCAGAAGGGCGGCGGCGCCCTGTCCTTCCTCAAGCGCCTGCGCGGCGCCGGCAAGGACCGCAACGCCAGCGCCGGCGCGCGCCAGGTCAAGATGCTGAAGCGCCTGCCGCAGATCCTGCGCTTCATCCCGGGCGCGGCCCAGGACGTCAGGGCCTATTTCCTGGCCCTGCAATACTGGCTGGCGGGATCCGACGACAATGTCGAGAACCTCATCCGCATGCTCGTCGAGCGCTACGCGGAAGGCCCGCGTCGCGCGCTGCGCGGAGGCGGCCCCGTGGCCGCGCCGGTCTCCTATCCGGAGGTGGGCGTCTATCATCCGCGCATGAAAGGCCGCATCGCCGAACAGGCCGATCGCCTCCCGGCGGAAGGCTCGCGCGGCGTGATCGGCGTGCTGGGCATGCGCTCCTACATGCTGGCCGGCAACGCCGCCCATTATGACGGCGTCATCGCCGCCCTGGAGGCGCGCGGGCTTCGGGTCGTGCCGGCCTTCTCGAGCGGCCTCGACTCCCGGCCGGCCATCGAGCGCTTCTTCATGAAGGACGGGCGCCCCGTCATCGACGCGCTCGTCTCGCTGACGGGCTTCTCCCTCGTCGGCGGTCCCGCCTACAACGACGCCCGGGCCGCCGAGGACGTGCTGGCCGCGCTCGACGTGCCCTATGTGGCGGCCCATCCGGCCGAGTTGCAGACCCTGGAGCAGTGGGGCGCGTCGGCCCGCGGCGTCCTGCCGGTCGAATCCACCATCATGATCGCCATTCCGGAGCTGGACGGCGCCACCGGGCCGATCGTGTTCGGCGGCCGCTCCGACAAGGCCGGCGCCGCCTGCACGGGCTGCTCGCGCGGCTGCGTGTTCCCGTCCGGCGCGGACGACAGGGACATGCAGCCCTGCGCCGAGCGCTCCGAGATGCTGGCGGCCCGCGTCGACCGGCTGGTGACGCTGCGCCGGAGCGAGCGGGCGGCGCGGCGGATCGCCATCGTGCTGTTCAACTTCCCCCCGAACGCCGGCAACTCCGGCACGGCCGCGTATCTGTCGGTGTTCCGCTCGCTCCATCGCACCCTGACGGCGATGAAGCAGGAGGGCTACGCCGTCGACGTCCCGGCCAGCGTGGACGAGCTGCGCGAGCGCATCATCGAGGGCAACCGCGAGCGCTTCGGCGCGCACGCCAACGTGCATGTCCGCATCCCGGTCGACGACCACGTCCGCCGCGAGCGCTGGCTGCGCGAGATCGAGGCCCAGTGGGGCCCGGCGCCCGGGCGCCAGCAGGCCGACGGCGCTTCGCTGTTCGTGCTCGGCGCGCAGTTTGGGAACGTCTTCGTCGGCGTGCAGCCCGCCTTCGGCTATGAGGGCGACCCGATGCGCCTGCTCTTCGAGAGCGGCTTTGCTCCCACGCACGCCTTCTCGGCCTTCTATCGCTGGATCCGCGAGGATTTCGGCGCCCATGCGGCGCTGCATTTCGGCACCCATGGGGCGCTGGAGTTCATGCCCGGCAAGCAGGCCGGCCTCAGTGGCCGCGATTGGCCGGACCGCCTCATCGGCGACCTGCCCAACGTCTATCTCTACGCCGCCAACAACCCGTCCGAAGGCGCCATCGCCAAGCGCCGCTCGGCCGCCACCCTCATCAGCTATCTCACCCCGCCGATCGCGCATGCCGGGCTCTATCGCGGCCTGCTCGACTTGAAGGCCTCGATCGACCGCTGGCGCGCGGCCGAACAGGACGCCGCGGCCGAGCGCCAGGACCTCGCCGCGCTCATCCAGGCGCAGGCCGCCGCCGTCGAGCTCGCCCAGGCCGAGCCGGCCTGGGGACCAGACGCGGCCGAACGGATCCTGCGGCTCGCCGGGGACGTCCTCGAGCTCGAACACACCCTCATCCCGCACGGCCTGCACGTCGTCGGCGAGGTCCTGTCGCACGACCAGCGCGTCGAGATGCTGGAGGCGATGGCGGACGCCGCCCATGGCGCCCGGCCGCCGCGCGCCGAGATCGAGGCCCTGGTCGGCGGGGCCGGCATCCAGGAGGGCTCGGCCTCCGCCGATCTCCTGCGCGAACTCGCGTCAGCGGACCGCTGGCTCGGCCAGGACCATGAGATCCCCGCCATCCTGCGGGCGCTCGATGCGCGCTTCATCCGCCCGGCGCCGGGCGGCGACCTTTTGCGCACGCCCGCCATCCTGCCGACGGGCCGCAACCTGCACGGGTTCGACCCGTTCCGCATCCCCAGCTCCTTCGCGGTCCAGGACGGCGCGAAGCAGGCCGAGCGCGTCCTCCAGCGGCACATGGCCGAGGGCCGCCCGATGCCCGAGACGGTCGCGATCGTCCTCTGGGGCGCCGACAACCTGAAGAACGAGGGCGGCCCGATCGCCCAGGCCCTCGCCCTGATGGGCGCCCGCCCGCGCTTCGACGGCTATGGCCGGCTGGCCGGCGCGACGCTGACGCCGCTGGCGGAGCTGGGCCGGCCGCGCATCGACGTGGTGATCACCCTTTCGGGCATCTTCCGCGACCTCCTGCCCTTGCAGGTCAGGCTGCTGGCGGAGGCCTGCTACGCCGCCGCCTGCGCGGACGAGCCGGCCGAGCTGAACTTCATCCGCAAGCACGCCTTGGCCTACAGCGCCGAGACGGGCTGCGACATGGAGACCGCGGCCCTGCGCGTCTTCGGCAACGCCGACGGGGCCTATGGCTCCAACGTCAACCACCTCATCGAGAATGGCGGCTGGGAGGACGAGGACGAACTCGCCGAGACCTATGCGCGGCGCAAGGGTTTCGCCTATGGGCGCGGCGGCCAGCCCGTCCAGCACACGGCGCTGCTGACCAGCGTCCTCGCCCAGGTCGACCTCGCCTACCAGAACCTTGATTCCGTCGAGCTCGGGGTCACCACCATCAGCCACTATTTCGACACGCTGGGCGGCGTCAGCCGCGCCGCCGCCCGGGCGCGCGGCGGGCCCGGCCCGCAGGTCTATATCGGCGACCAGACGCGCGGCGACGGCGTCGTGCGCTCGCTGGGCGAGCAGGTCGCGCTCGAGACCCGCACCCGGATGCTCAACCCCAAATGGTACGAGGGGATGATCAGCCACGGCTACGAGGGCGTGCGCCAGATCGAGGAGCACGTCTCCAACACGATGGGCTGGTCCGCCACCACCGGCGCGGTCGCCCCCTGGGTGTACCAGCAGCTCACCCAGACCTTCATGCTCGATCCCGCCATGCGGGAGCGGCTGGCCGAACTGAACCCCACCGCCTCCGCCCGCGTGGCGAACCGCCTGCTCGAAGCCCATGAGCGCCATTACTGGACCCCCGACGCCGCGACGCTCGATGCGCTGCGCCGCGCCAGCGAGGAGCTCGAGGACCGTCTCGAAGGCGTCACCGCCGGCGTCGGCGTAGCCGCCTGAACCGAAAGGACACCCCCGTGAACGCCGTCACCTCACTTCCGATCCGACTGAGACGCCCGGACGGCGAAGGCAGCGTCCAGGTGCAGATGGACCCGAACGTCAGGATCGGGACCGCCAAGGTCTTCGCCATCTACGGCAAGGGCGGGATCGGCAAGAGCACGACCTCGTCCAACCTCTCCGTCGCCTTCTCGCGGCTGGGCAAGCGCGTCCTGCAGATCGGCTGCGACCCCAAGCACGACAGCACCTTCACGCTCACCAAGCGGCTCGCCCCGACCGTCATCGACGCGCTGGAATCGGTGGATTTCCACTCCGAGGAGCTGCGGGTCGAGGATTTCGTGGCCGAGGGCTATGGCGGCGTGATGTGCGTCGAGGCGGGCGGCCCGCCGGCCGGCACCGGCTGCGGCGGCTATGTGGTGGGCCAGACCGTCAAGCTCCTCAAGGAGCACCACCTGCTCGACGACACCGACGTGGTGATCTTCGACGTGCTGGGCGACGTGGTGTGCGGCGGCTTCGCCGCGCCGCTGCAGCACGCCGACCGGGGCCTGATCGTCACCGCCAACGACTTCGACTCCATCTTCGCCATGAACCGGATCGTGGCCGCCATCCACTCCAAGTCGAAGAACTACAATGTCCGCATCGGCGGCGTCATCGCCAACCGCAGCGCCGGGACGGACCAGATCGACCGCTTCAACGAGGCCGTCGGGCTGCAGCGCCTGGCCCATTTCCCGGACCTCGACGTCGTGCGCCGCAGCCGGCTGAAGAAGTCGACGCTCTTCGAAATGGAGAGCACGCCCGAACTCGAAGCCGTCAAGGCCGAGTACATGCAGCTCGCCGCGCGCCTGTGGGCCGGCGTCGACCAGCTCGACGCCAAGCCGATGAAGGATCGCGACCTCTTCGAATTCCTGGGATTCGACTGATGCCGACCGCCACCTACGCGGCCCGCAAGGGCGAACT
Source organism: Alsobacter sp. KACC 23698 (assembly GCF_045348435.1). GTDB lineage: Bacteria > Pseudomonadota > Alphaproteobacteria > Rhizobiales > Beijerinckiaceae > Alsobacter. Next base: position 4,771,312 of record NZ_CP157484.1, read on the forward strand.
CGAGACCTATTTCGACCGGACCGCCGTCGAGGCCTGGTCGAGGCTCACCTCCGACGCGCCCGTGGGCCGCATCCGCGCCACGGTGCGGGCCGGCCGCGACGCCATGCGGGCCACCCTGCTGGGGTGGCTGCCGCTGGACCTGCGCGGCCGGCGCGTGCTCGACGCAGGCTGCGGCACGGGCGCGGCCGCCCTCGAGGCCGCCCGGCGCGGGGCGGACGTCGTCGCCATCGACCTCTCGGCGACCCTCGTCGACCTCGCCCGCGAGCGCGGCCAGGGCCTCGCCGGCGCCGGCTCGGTCACCTTCCTGGTCGGCGACATGCTCGATCCCGCCCTCGGCGGCTTCGACCATGTCATCGCGATGGATTCCCTCATTCACTACGGCAAGCACGACGTCGCCCGCGTGCTGGGCGGGCTGGCGCAGCGCACCTCCGGCTCCATCGTGTTCACCTTCGCGCCCCGCACCCCGCTGCTGACGGCCTTCTGGGCCGTGGGCCGCGTCTTCCCGCGGGCCGACCGGGCCCCGGCGCTGGAGCCGGTCGCCGAGGCGGACCTGCGCGCCATCCTGGGCCGGGCCGAGGCGCTGCGCGCCTTCGCGCCGAACCGGACGCAGCGCATCGCCAGCGGCTTCTACACCTCCCAGGCCATGGAGCTCGTGCGGCGATGAGCCCGAAAGGCCTCATGATCAAGGGCTGGATGCGGATCGGTCCGCGGATGCTTCCGTTCGCGGACGCCGTTTCGACCGAACTCCCCGCCGGCCGGCTCCTGAGGCTGTCTCTGTTCCAGGTCACGGTCGGGATGGCGGCCGTGCTGCTCATCGGCACCCTGAACCGCGTCATGATCGTCGAGCTCGGCCTGCCGGCCTGGCTCGTCGCCCTGATGGTCTCGCTGCCGCTCGTCTTCGCGCCGCTGCGCGCCGTGGTCGGCCACCGCTCGGACCACCACCGCTCCTTCCTGGGCTGGCGCCGGGTCCCTTATCTGTGGTTCGGGGCGCTGCTCCAGTTCGGCGGACTGGCGATCATGCCCTTCGCCCTCATCCTGCTGTCGGGCGACAGCAATGCGCCGGCCTTCGTCGGGCAGGGCGCGGCCGCGCTGGCCTTCCTGCTCGTCGGCGCCGGGCTCCACACCGTCCAGACCGTCGGCCTCGCGCTGGCGACCGACATCGCCCCCGTGGCGACGCGCCCCCGGGTGGTCGCCCTGCTGTGCACCATGCTGCTGGTCGGCATGGTGGCGAGCGCCATCCTGTTCGGCTGGCTGCTCCATCCCTTCAGCCAGATCCGCCTCATCCAGGTCATCCAGGGCGCGGCGGTCGCCACCATGGCGCTGAACCTGCTGGCGCTCTGGAAGCAGGAGCCGCGGGGCGCGCCCCGCCGGGAGGCGCCCGCCGAGAGCTGGTCCTTCGCCCAGTCCTGGTCCGCCCTCACGGGCCGCGGCGACGCGCTGCGCCTGTTCGCCGCCACCGGGCTCGGCACGGCCGCGTTCAGCATGCAGGACATCCTGCTGGAGCCCTATGGGGGCCAGATCCTGACGCTCTCGGTGGCGGCCACGACCGCCCTCACGGCGGCGCTCGCCGCCGGCGGGCTGGCGGGCCTCGCGCTCGCAGCCCGGCGGCTGAACCGGGGCGCCGACCCTCACCGGGTGGCCGCGCTCGGCGCGCTGGCCGGCGTTGCGGCCTTCTCGGCCGTCATCTTCGCGGCTCCGCTGGCCTCGGCGCTCGTCTTCGGCCTCGGCGTCGCCCTGATCGGCTTCGGCGGCGGCCTCTTCGCCCACGGCACCCTCACCGCCTCCATGGCCATCGCCCGCAACGGCGAAACCGGCATCGCGCTCGGCGCGTGGGGCGCGGTGCAGGCCAGCGCCGCCGGCGTCGCCATCGCGACCGGCGGCGCGCTCAAGGACGTCGTCTCCGACCTGGCGACGAGCGGCGCCCTGGGCGTCGCGCTCACGGACGCCTCGGTCGGCTACTCGGTCGTCTACCACATCGAGATCGCCCTCCTGTTCGCGACCCTGATCGCGATCGGGCCCCTGGTGCGCGGCGCGCGGCGCCGGCCCGGGAGCGCGGCGTCCATCACATTCATCGAAGCAGAAGGCTAAGGCGGGGAGCGAGGACATGCCGAAGGGCGCCATCACGGGATATATCGACGTCGCGCAGATCGTCCTCTACGCGTTCTGGATCTTCTTTGCGGGACTGATCTTCTACCTGCGCCGCGAGGACCGGCGCGAGGGCTATCCGCTGGAGTCGGAGGTCGCCGGCGTCGGCGACCGCGGCTTCCTGCTGATCCCGACGCCCAAGACCTTCGATCTGGGGCAGGCCGGCCTCGTCTTCGCCCCCCGGGTCGAGGCGCCCCGCGACGTCGCGGGCGAGAAGGTGGCGCTGTGGCCCGGCGCCCCGATCGAGCCGGTGGGCGATCCCATGACGGCGGGCGTCGGCCCTGGCTCCTACGCGCTGCGCGCCGACGTGGCCGACGTCACCTTCGACGGCCGCACCCGCATCGTGCCGATGCGGGTCGACGACCACTTCACCATCGCGGCGCGCGACCCCGATCCGCGCGGCATGACGGTGGCCGGCGCCGACCGGGCCGTCGCCGGCGTGGTCGCCGACGTCTGGGTCGACCGGTCCGAACTCCTGGCCCGCTACTACGAGGTGGAGTTGGCCGAGGGCGGGGGCCGTCGCGTGCTTCTGCCGGTCACCTTCGCGGTGGTCGACGGGCTCAAGGGAATTGTGAATGTCCGCTCGATCCTCGGCGCGCAGTTCGCCGGGGTCCCGCCGCTGCGCTCGCCCGACAGCGTCACCCGGCTGGAGGAGGACAAGATCACGGCCTATTACGGCGCAGGCACGCTCTACGCGACCCCGGCCCGCGCGGAGCCCCTGCTGTGAACGCCCCGCTCCACCACCGCCCCGGCGGACCCGCCCGGCGGGCCGGGACGGGCGGCTCGCTCCCGCCCGGGGAAGTCGTCCTCTGGCACGGCTCCCCGTCCTGGCCGGGCGTGGCCCGGCACGTCTTCCACATCCGCGTCTTCGCGCTGTATTTCGCCGCCCTTTGGGCCTGGCAGGCGACGATCTCCTTCGAGGACGAAGGCTTTCTCGGCGTGCTGCGCACCACCGCGGTCTCGATCACCCTGTCGGCCGCGGGTCTCGGCATCCTGGCCGTGATGGCGTGGCTCGTCGCCCGGACGACCAGCTACACGATCACCAGCCGGCGCGTGATCATGCAGATCGGGGTGGCGCTGCCGATGGCCGTGAACGTGCCGTTCGCCCAGGTCGAGGCCGCCGGGCTCGCCAGCCACCCGGGCGGGCTTGGGGACCTGCCGCTGCGCCCCAAGGGGAAGGCCGCCTTCGGCTACATGCAGCTGTGGCCGCATGCCCGCCCGTGGCGCGTGGCCCGGCCGGAGCCGATGCTGCGCTGCGTGCCGGACGCCGCGGTCGTGGCCGGCGTGCTGGCCGAAGCGCTGTCGGCCGCAAATCCCGCCCCGCCGCCCCGGATCGTCGTGGCCGCCATGGCGGCTTCGGACGAGGCGGGGCTCGGATCCGCGCCGCGCATGGCCCGCGCGTCGGGCGGGTGAGGAGGAGCGTCATGACCGCCACGCCATCGGATCGCCAGGCGCTCCCCACCCCGATCCTGCTCGCCGCGGGAGCGCTGATCGGCGCGACCCTGCTGGCGACCGCCTTCGGGCGGTGGACGGACCTGGGCGTCACGCGCCTCGCCCCCAGCAGGCCCGTGTCGGAGGTCGACCTGCGCTTCGCGGACCGGCCGGACGGCGGCGTCGCCGTCACGGTGATCGGGAGGACCCGCGAGGAGCGCATCCTCGCGCCGGGCGGCGACGGCTTCCTGCGCGCCACGGTGCGGGGCCTCGTCCGCGAGCGCCGGCGCGAGGGCCTGGGCGACGAGACGCCCTTCCATCTCACCCGCTGGAGCGACGGCGCGCTGTCCCTGACGGACCCCGCCACGCGCCGGCGCGTCAGCCTGGAGGCCTTCGGCCCCACCAACGCGCAGGTCTTCGCAAACATGATGCCGACCGGAGAGGACGCACGATGACCCACGGATTCTTCGCACGGACCGTGCTGGAGGCGCCTTGCACGATCGAGATCGAGCAGACGGCCGAGAGCCTCCACGCCCATGTGACGCTGGACGGCGACATCGAGATCCGGCCGGGCGACGAGGTGCTGGTGCACGACGCCCCGACCGAGGCCGAGGTGCCGTTCGGCGAACGCGCCACCTTCCGGCGCACCGCCACGGTGGTGCGCGCCTCCACGCTGGAGCGCTTCTGGACGAAGCTCACCGGCAACCTGGAATTCTACGAACTTTACGACGTCAGCTTCACGGAAAGGATGCGGCTATGAACGCTCCCGCGCGCAACGCTTCCCTCAACGAATCGACCCGGCTGGCCCAGGAGAACACGGTTCTCAGCCCGCGCTTCTACACCACCGACTTCGCCGAGATGGACCGCACCAACGTGGAATCCGTCCGGCAGGAATGGGACCTGCTGATCGCCGAGCTGAAGAGCGACCCCAACCGCCGCCACTTCGTCCGCAACGAGGAGTTCGACGCCTTCCGGCTGGAGGACCTGCCGGAGGACCTGCGCAAGGAGTTCCTCGACTTCCTTGTGAGTTCCATCACAGCGGAATTCTCCGGCTGCGTGCTCTATGCGGAGATGAGGAAGCGGGCCAAGAACCCCGACATGCGCGACCTCTTCGGCCTGATGAGCCGGGACGAGGCGCGTCACGCCGGATTCATCAACGACACGCTGAAGGACTTCGGCGTCGGCGTCGATCTCGGCTTCCTGACCAAGGCCAAGAAATACACCTTCTTCAAGCCGAAATTCATCTTCTACGCCACGTACCTGTCCGAGAAGATCGGATATTCGCGCTACATCACGATCTTCCGCGAGCTGGAGAAGCATCCCGAGCGTCGCATCCACCCGATCTTCAAATGGTTCGAGAAGTGGTGCAACGACGAGTTCCGCCACGGCGAGGCCTTCGCTCTGCTCATGCGCGCCAACCCGCACCTCCTGCAAGGCGTCAACGCCTACTGGATCAAGTTCTTCGTGCTGGCCGTCTACGCCACCATGTATGTGCGCGACCATTCGCGCCCCGCCTTCCACAAGGCGCTGGGCGTCGACCCGACGGACTATGACTTCCGCGTCTTCGAGATCTGCTCGGAGAACTCCCGCCAGGTCTTCCCGATGACGCTCGACATCGACGATCCGCGCTTCCGCGCCGGCTTCGACCGGTTGTGGCGGATCGCCCAGGGCATCGAGGACGCCAAGGCCCGCGGCGGCGTGTTCGGGCTCGCCAAGCGCGCCGCGCTCACGGCCGCGGCCGCGCTCGTCTTCGCGCGGCTCTACGCGATCCCGGCGAAATGGCACGCCATGCCGGCGCAGATCCGCCTGGCCCCGGTCTGGTAGGAGCCGCCCGTGTGGGATCTCGCCCCGCCCGCCCTCCTGGCCGTCTTCGCCTGGTGGTTCAGCACGGGCCTGATCCTGTTCCTGGACCGGCTCCCCGCGCGCACCTTCCCGTGGAGCATGGCGGGCGCCACCCTGGTGCTGGCCGCCGGCTTCCATGGCCTGTGGCGCAGCGCCGATGACGCCAGCGTCTGGGGCGCCTGCGTGGCGTTCCTGTCGAGCGTCGGCGTCTGGGCCTGGCTGGAGACGAGCTTCCTGATGGGCTACGTCACCGGCCCGCGGCGCATCCCTCCCCCGCCCGGCGCGGCAGGATGGAGGCTCTTCCGGTTGGCGGTCCAGACCGTCATCCACCACGAGCTGGCGGTCCTGGCCGCCGCGATCGCGGTCGCCTGGCTCACCGTCGGCCACCCCAATCCGTATGGGCTCTGGGCCTTCCTGGCCATTTGGGCGATGAAGCTCAGCGCCAAGCTGAACATCCACTGGGGCGCCCGCAATCTCGGCGAGCATCTCCTGCCCGATCACCTGGCCTATCTGCGCGGCTACTTCACCCGCCGGGCCATGAACCCGCTCTTTCCCGTCTCCATCGCGGCGGCGGCCGGCGCCGCGGCCTGGTTCGCCGCCCAGGCGGTCGCGCCCGAGGCCGCGCCCTTCCAGGCCGCGGGCAGCGTCATGGTGGCGGCCCTGTTCTGCCTCGCGGCCTTCGAGCACGTGCTGCTCTTCATTCCGCTGCCCGCCGGCGCGGCCTGGGCGATGGGCTTCGCCCCGGCCGTCGCCCGTGAGCCCGGTTCCGACCATCCCTCGCCCGCCGCCCCGCAGTCGCGCCTCCTGGGCGCGCCGCGGCGGACCCGTCCTTTCCTCGACGTCGAACCGCGCCTGCCGGCCGCACGGAGATCGCCATGAACTACGAAGGTTTCTTCCAGCAAAAGCTTGACGCCCTGCGCCGGGAAGGCCGCTACCGGGTCTTCGCCGAACTCGAGCGCAAGGCCGGCGCCTTCCCGAGCGCGACGCTGCACAGCGACCCCGCCGCCCCGACCGTCACGGTCTGGTGCTCGAACGACTATCTCGGCATGGGCCAGCATGCGGACGTGCTCGCCGCCATGCATGACGCGCTCGACCGCTGCGGCGCCGGCGCCGGCGGCACCCGCAACATCTCCGGCACCAATCACGAGCACGTGCTGCTGGAGCGCGAACTGGCCGACCTGCACGGCAAGGAGGCGGCGCTGCTCTTCACCTCCGGCTACGTCTCCAACTGGGCGGCCCTCGGCACCCTGGCGTCGCAGATCCCCGGCTGCGTGGTGCTGTCGGACGAGGGCAACCACGCCTCCATGATCGAGGGAATCCGGCACAGCCGGGCCGAGCGCCACATCTTCCGCCACAGCGATCCGGAGGACCTGGACCGCAAGCTGGCCCAGCTCGATCCCAAGGCGCCCAAGCTGGTGGCCTTCGAATCCGTCTACTCCATGGACGGCGACATCGCTCCCATCGCCGAGCTCTGCGACGTCGCCGACGCGCATGGGGCGATGACCTATCTGGACGAGGTTCACGCCGTGGGCATGTACGGCCCGCGCGGCGGCGGCATCGCCGAGCGCGAGGGCGTCGCCCATCGGCTCACCGTCATCGAGGGCACGCTCGGCAAGGCGTTCGCCGTCATGGGCGGCTATATCGCGGCCTCGCATGCGCTCTGCGACTTCGTGCGCAGCTTCGCGTCGGGCTTCATCTTCACCACCGCGCTGCCGCCGGCGGTCGCGGCGGGCGCCGCCGCCAGCATCCGCCATCTGAAGCGGAGCGGCGCCGAGCGCGCCATGCAGCAGGATCGGGTGGCGCAGGTGCGCCGCCGCCTCGACGCGGCCGGCATCCCCCATCTGCGCAACGACAGCCACATCGTCCCCGTGATGGTGGGCGACGCCGCCCAGTGCAAGCGCATCAGCGACATCCTGCTCGAGCAGTGGGGCGTCTACGTCCAGCCCATCAACTACCCGACCGTCCCGCGCGGGACCGAGCGGCTGCGCATCACGCCCTCGCCGCTCCACACCGACGCCGACATCGACCACCTCCTGGCGGCGCTGACCACGATCTGGGCCGAGATCGGCCTGAAGCGCGCGGCGTGAGCCGCCCAGCGGCCTGAGCCGCCCAGCGGCCTGAGCCGCCGAGCGGCAGGCGCCCACCAGCCCACCAACCCTTCAGCCCGGCGGAAGCGACAAGCTCCGCCGGGCTCTTTCGTCGCGCTGGCGCGGCCGGCGCGTGGCCCGGCTGGGGCGAAGCCGAATCGAAAAGGGGAGGAGCTGTTGGCTCCTCCCCTGTGGTGGTCGCGCTCCCGGGACGGCTTAGGGCGTGGGCGCGTGGCCGGCGCCGAGCTCGGGATAGTCCTTGATCATGCTGGCGCCATAGAGCGGCTTGTTCAGGCCCTGGTGGCAGGTCGCGCAGTTGGCTTTCGGCGCGTCGCCGAGCACGCCCAGGCGGTTCGGCGGATAGGTGGGCTTCAGCGGGTCGAGATACTGCGCGTTGAGGTCGCGCACCATCTGGATCCCGTGCCAGGCCGTCACGCGCTGCGGCGTGCTCTGCTGCCACTGCGAGAAGGCCCGGCTGTTGTGGCAGAAGGTGCAGTTCACGCCCAGTCCCTCGGACATGTGCATCATCAGCGAGTAGGTCTGCTCGGTCTGCTTGATGGTCTTGCCCTTGCCCTCGGGCAGCGCCGTGGTGGAGACCACGCGGATGTTCTCGGTGTCGCGCAGCGAGCCGCCGATCAGCAGGTTGTCGATCGCCGTATAGGGCAGCGACGACATTCCGGCCGCCTTCGAGGCGACGTTCTGGCCCTGGCGGTCGGCCGCAAAGCCGTTGGCGTGCGCCGGGCCGGGGTTGTTGTACCAGACATAGCGGGGAACCGGATTGCCGCGGTGGCAGGTGTAGCAGGTGACCCCGGTCTCGGCGACATGGGCCTTCCAGTCGTTGTTGATGGCCCGCGTCATCTGGAACATGCGGCGCGCCACCGTCTTGGTGTAGAGGCCGTCATCCGCCAGGTTCTCGACATTGTGGCAGTAGGCGCAGCCCTGCTCGGGCGCGACCCACTCGGTGATCGACAGCATCACCCGGTTGAACTGGTCGGTGGTGAGGTCGGTCAGCACCTTGACGTTCTGGTACTCGGTGGTGGCCAGCGGGCCGCCGGCGGGCGCCTGCTCGCTGGCCTCCGGGACCACGTTGGCGGCCTTGAGGCGCGCCTGCTCGGAGGGCGCCACGTTCTGCTCCATGGCGAGGCCGCGGAAGCCGAGCTGCGCCGATCGGATCGGCGGCCGCACCCAGCCCGCCGTGAGCGCCATGGCTCCGGTGAGCAGGACCGCGGCGACGACCGCCGCGAGGGAGAGGATCGTTCTCATTTCGTGACCCCGCTGAGTGCGGCCGGATCGAGGACGGGGGCGAAGACCTGAGGGTAGCTGGGCGCGACGCCGTGCTTGACGGCCCACAGATACCAGTTGTCCACCACCGTGCCGGTGAGCAGGATTCCGATGCCCCCCGTGAGCGGGCACAGCACCGCGAACCACCACGCCCAGCGATGGATCGACTCCATCGTGGCGTTGAAGCCCATGGTCCAGCGCCAGAACAGGGCGGCGCGTTCAGACGCCGTGCCCCGGTCGTAGATCTGCTCGATCTCGCGCTCGCCGCCATACCGCCCGACGGCCAGGATCGTGGCCCCATGCATGGCGAACAGAAGCGTCGCGCCATACAGGAAGACGATCGAGAGCATGTGGAACGGGTTGTAGAAGAGGTTGCCGTAGCGGATCGAGAAGGCCGCGGTCCAGTCCAGATGCGGGAAGATGCCGAAAGGCACCGCCTCGCCCCAGTTGCCCATCAGGATCGGGCGGATGAAGCCCAGCACCAGATAGAGCCAGATCGCCGCCGCGAAGGCCCAGGCCACATGCGTGCCCATGCCGAGCGCCCGGGCCCGCCGGTAGGTCCGCAGCCACCACAGGAGGATCGAGGTAGTGAGGAAGAAGCCGGCCATCAGCCACCAGCCGCCTTCGGCGAGCGGGGGCAGGATGCGCAGCCCGTATTCCGGGCGCGGCGGCTCCAGGGCGAGCCACGGCAGCTGCCGGAGGAACTGAACCGGATCCCAGTTCACCGACGCCCACATGTTGAGCCCGATGATCTCGAAGGCGATCAGCCCGCAGACCAGCGACAGGCTGCCCAGAAAGCCCAGATAGATCGGACCGATCTGGGCGTTGCCGACCTTGCCGGCCCAGTATTCGTAGGAGGGCACGCCCGACCGGGCGGCGTTGCCGCGCTTGAGCGGAACGCCGAGCTCGGGAGCCGCGCGGAGCTGCACCTGCGTGAAAATGTTCTGGTACTCGGGCATGGATGCCCCCTTCGTCTCAGCGCCAGATCGGGAGATTGAGCCACCAGGTCCACCACTCCGGCCAGCCGCGGGTCCAGAACGGTCCGCTGATGATGATGCAGACCGCGCTCCAGAACCCGGCCGAGAGGGCCAGGAACAGGCCGAGCCGGTGGATGCCCAGCGTTCCGATGGAGTAGCCGATGGTGTCGCGGAAGAACGTGTCTTCGTATTCCGGCGTCTTCACGGTCTCGCCCGGCGCCGGATTGGTCGCCGACAGGATCAGCGCACCATGCAGCGAGAGCGCCAAGGTGGTCGTGAAGAAGAACGTCACGGCCAGCATGTGCGCCGGATTGTAATGGAAGTGGAGATACTGGTAGCCGGTGTTCGACACCCAGTCGAGATGGCTGATGATGCCGTACGGGAAGCCGTGTCCCCAGGCGCCCAGCAGGACGGGCCTGATCACCACGAGCGACACATAGGCGAAGATCGCCACCGAGAACGCGAAGGGAACGTGGTAGCCGATGCCGAGCTTGCGGCAGATCTCCACCTCGCGCAGCGCCCAGGAGGCGAACGCCCCGATGGCGCAGAAGGTGATGAGCTGCCAGAGCCCGCCCTCCTTCAGCGGCGCGAAGGCGAGGCCGTATTTCAGGTCCGGCGGCGCGATGTTGATCTGCCACAGGTTCCAGGTCGGCCCGAGCGCCGCCCCATAGACGATCAGCGCCGTGCCGAGCGCCGCAAAGAAGATCGTGGTGACGCCGAAAAAGCCCACATAAAAGGGCCCGATCCAGAAATCGAAGAGGTCGCCGCCGATCAGGGTGCCGCCGCGCACGCGGTATTTTCGTTCGAAGCTCAGCATGGCCATCGCAGGTGTCCTCCACGCGGCGCCGTGGGTTTCGGGCGTTCAGGGCTCGGGGGGAGCGAATTCAAGCTGCGGCCGGATCCGAGGACCCGCCCGCAGCGTGGGCCGCGCGAGGCGACCCGGGATCGTTCAGGCCGGCAGGACGAGCTGGACGACGGGCGCGAGGCCCTGCACCGCGCGACGCGGACCTTCCAGCCAGTTGAACCGGTCCGTGCTGAGCAGGATGAAATGGATCAGCAGGGCCAGGATGAACAGGAAGGTGAAGAGCGCCACGAGCGTGCGACGCGGATCGAAAAGGAGCCAGACTTTCCACATGCGACGGTCCTCCTAGCTGACGAACGGCAGGACGCCGTGCAACGCCACCGTCACGTGGTCCGCCAGGGCCGAATAGCCCTTGGGTCCAGGCAACCACGGCCGCCACTGCCAGACGAGGAAGTGGGCGACGATCGCGATCACCGTGAAGATGATGAAGCTCGTCACGAAGATGCTGTGGAATTCCTTCGCCTCGCTTTCCGTCAGTCCTGACAGAGTGCTCGGCCTTTCAGCGGGAGTGGCCATACGTCTGACCTCCAGGTGTTCGCCAGGTGGGCGCGTTACCGCGAGGAGGGCCTCGCGGCGGGATCGTCCCGGCGGCAAGCGCCGGAACGGGTGGCTCGGCAGGCGAAATCCCGCCGAAGGGAGACCGCCTCAGCCCATGAAGGCGAACGGAATGGTGCTGTTGGCCAGGATGGCGGCGCGGCGGAACACGGAGCCGCGCACCGGCCCCTCGACCGCGAAGGCGTTGCGGGCGGCCGGGACCAGCGTCTGCACCATCGCGACGACCAGGAAGAGCGGATAGGTGACGGCGAAGATGAGCCGGAACTGCAGCCTCTCGCGGCTGCGCATGCGGCGCATCAGGGGCGACAGGAAGGCGCTGGGCTCGCCGCCGTCGCGCCGCTCCGCGGCGCCGGCGCTGAAGCTCATCGGGCCGTGCTGTGCGAAGTCGGTCATGCCGCTCTCCCCTCTTCGATGGCGTGGCGCGCGGCCGCGACGCGGCTGGCGGAGACTCGGGCCTCTCCGGCCCGCCGGGCGTCCCGCTCGGCCGCGTCGCGCAGCCGCTTGGCCGCCGAGATCCGGACGAGGACGGGTTGCAGCTCGAGCAGTTCGTCGAGCTTGGTCCGGGCGGCGTCGTCCCAGGGCAGCTCGCGCAGGTAGCGCGCCGGCGTCGCCTCGACCCTGTCGAGATCCGCGGCCAGCGGCAGGATGTGGAAGAGCGCGTCGAACAGCGCGTTGCAGACCTCCTGCACCAGGTAGGTCGCCCCGGCGTAGCCCATGAAGGGCGTGCCGGTGTGCCGGCGCACGATCGCGCCCGGAAAGGAGGCCGGGATGAACATGGCCCGCGCGCCGCGCTCGGCCAGGTACATGCGCTCGTTGAAGCTGCCGAACAGGATCAGCGGGGTCTGCTCCCGCACGGCCGTCCGCACGGCCTCGTTGTCGGTCTTCTGGCCGGCCAGGCGCGAGAACGAGAACGTGCAGGGCAGCCCCATCTCCTCCTCGAGGAAATGCCGCACGCCGCGCGCATAGGTCTCACCGGCCACGATGGCGAAGCTCGCCGTGCCGAAGAAGTCCTGCGTCACCGACCGCCACAGGTCCCAGAGCGGCTTGATGGTCGTGTGCTTCTCGCGCTCGATGAAGGGCTCCGGGTCGAGGCCCAGGATCTCGCCGAGCGAGCGCAGGAACTTGGTGGTGCTGTGCAGGCCGATCGGCGCCTGCAGGTAGGGCCGGTCCAGCGCCTCGCAGAGCAGCCGGCCATATTCGCGGTAGAGGCAGACATTGGCGTCGGCGTCGACCAGGCGGCCGACATCGGCGAGGTGGCTGCCGAGCGGGAAGGTCATGTTGACCTCCGCGCCGATCCCCTCGACGAGCCGGCGGATCTCCGCCACGTCGGAGGGCGTATTGAACATGCCGTAGGCCGGCCCGACGATGTTGACCCGCGGCTTGTCGCCGGGCTGGCGGGGCTTGCGCTTCGGAACGACGCCCTTGCGCGCGCCGTGCTCCGTCCACAGCCAGAACAGCGCCCGGTTGGCGCATTGCCACTGGTCCTCGTCGATGGTGCGGGGCAGGAACCGCGCGATCCCGGTGCCCTCGGGCGTGACGCCGCCGCCGATCATCTCGGCGATGGAGCCCGTCACGACCACGCTCGGCAGGTCGGGATCCAGCGTCGCATGGGCGCGCTTCATCGCGCCCTCGGTGCCGTGGCGGCCGAGCTCTTCCTCGGCCAGGCCCGTCACGACGATCGGCAGCTCGTGCGGCGGCAGCGCGTCCGTGTAGTGCAGCACGGAGGTGACCGGCAGGTTCTCGCAGCCCACCGGGCCGTCGATGATCACCTGCAGGCCCTTGATGGCGGTGAACACATAGACCGCGCCCCAGTATCCGCCGGCCCGGTCGTGGTCGAGGACTAGCATGAGCCCATCTCCTCGGCCGGCCGCGCCTGCGTCTTGGCGCGATGCTTCTTGCGGAACTCCGGCCGGGCGCGCGGGACCTCGCTCCAGACGCCCGCGCCGTCACCCTGGCCGACTCCGGCGAAGAAGGCGTTCATGGCGTCGAAGCGGCCCTTGTTGGCGATGGCGCCGCCGATCACCTTGGCGAGCGACCCCGCTCCGGCGACGCCCATGAGGGGTCGGGCCGAGATCAGGTTGGTGAAGTAGAGCGCCGGGATGGCGAGCTCCTTGGCCTTCTGCACGACCGGGGTCGTCCCGATAGCGACGTCGGGCCGGAACTCCCGCATGGCGGCGAGGTCCTGCTCCAGCGAGGCGCGGAACTGCACGGCCACGCCATGCGCCTGCAGCCAGTCGCGGTCCTGCTCGGACCAGGGCGTGCGCGGGCAGGCCGTGCCGACATAGCGCAGGTCCGCCCCGCTCTCGACCAGCAGCCGGGCCACCAGCAGCTCGGATCCCTCATAGCCCGACAGCGTGATGCGGCCGCGCACCGGCGCATTCGCCAGCGCCGCCCGGATGGCCGGCAGGAGCTTGTTCTTGGCGGCGTCGACGACGCCCTGGGCGATCCCGCAGGCGTCCCCGATCCCGTCGAGCCACGCGGCCGTGCCGTCGAGGCCGACCGGGGCCGAGCCCACGACCTTGCGTCCCGCGCCCTGGAACTCGCGGATCGACGCCGTGTAGAACGGATGCAGCGCCGCCACGGCCGCGCAGTCCAGCGACTGGTAGAGCTCGCGCCATTCGCGCGTGGGGACCACAGGGCCGGCCGATAGGCCGAGCAGGTTCAGCATGCCGCCGATCTGCACCGGGTCGGCCGGGAAGAGCTCGCCCAGCAGGGTGACGGAGGGGCGGTCGTCCTTGCCGGTCCGCGGCGCCTGCACGGGGCCCTGCTCCGCCTCGCGGCGCGCATAGGCCAGCATAGCGCCGGCGAGCACGTCCTTCGCCTCCGCATGGGTCGGGACGCCGAAGCCCGGCACGTCGATGCCGATGATCCGGACGCCGTTGATCTCCTTCGGCAGCAGGCGCAGCGGCACGCCGGAGGCGGTCGGCACGCACAGATTGATCACCACGACCGCGTCATAGGCGTCCGGGTCGGCCAGCTTGAACACCGCCTCGCGGATGTCCTCGAACAGCTTGCCGGTGACCAGCGTCTCGGAATTGAACGGCACATAGCCGACGCTGCGCTTGGCGCCGTAGAAATGCGACGTGAAGGTCAGCCCATAGACGCAGCAGGCCGAGCCGGACAGCACCACGGCGGTGCGCCGCATGCGCAGGCCGACCCGAAGCGACCCGAAGGCCGGGCACATGCTCTGGGGCTGGTCGTGGGGACCGGTCGGATAGTCCTGCGCATAGCGCTCCAGCGTCTCCCGCGCGCCGGCGGCGTCGCCCGCCGCGATGGCGGCCTGGCGCATCTCGTCCTTGCCGGCGTGGCAGCCGAGGCCGTCGGCCTGCGCCGCGGCCAGGTTCACGCCCGCAGGGGCGGCCGGCGCGGGAGGGGGCGATGTGAGCACGGTCATGGCGGGCGCCCCTGTCAGACCGCTTCGTCGTAGACGACTTCGAGGGACGGCCTGGTCACCGCCGAGACGCCGCACATGTCCTCCATGGTGGCGGGCTCGAGCACGACGTTGCGGCCCACCGCGTCGCTCTTGAACAGGCCGAGCAGCGTGTCCTGGGTCAGCGTGCGGGGCTGGTGCGGGGCGGCGTCCGCCACATTGGCCGCCAGCGTCTCGAACAGCGAGCCCCATGGGCCGCCGGGCTGGCCGATGATCTGGTAGCTCGCGCTCTTGCGGCGGATGTCCTCGTCGGCCGGGATCGAGGCCAGGATCGGGATGCCGACCGCCTCGGCGAAGGCCTGCGCCTCGCCCGTGCCGTCGTCCTTGTTGATGACGATGCCGCCGACGCCGACATTGCCGCCGAGCTTGCGGAAATACTCCACCGCCGAGCAGACATTGTTGGCGACATAGAGCGACTGAAGGTCGTTCGAGCCGACGATGATGACCTTCTGGCACATGTCGCGGGCGATCGGCAGGCCGAACCCGCCGCACACCACGTCGCCCAGGAAGTCGAGGAGCACGTAGTCGAAGCCCCAGTCGTGGAAGCCGAGCTTCTCCAGGAGCTCGAAGCCGTGGATGATGCCGCGTCCGCCGCAGCCGCGGCCCACTTCCGGCCCGCCGAGCTCCATGGCGTAGACGCCGTCGCGCTTGAAGCAGACGTCGCCGATGGCGACCTGCTCGCCGGCGAGCTTCTTGCGCGTGGAGGTCTCGATGATGGTGGGGCAGGCCCGCCCGCCGAACAGCAGCGATGTCGTGTCGCTCTTCGGATCGCAGCCGATGAGCAGCACCTTCTTGCCCTGCTGGGCCATCATGTAGCTGAGATTGGCCAGCGTGAAGCTCTTGCCGATCCCGCCCTTGCCGTAGATCGCGATGATCTGCGTCTGCTTGACGCTCTGCGTCGGCACAGGGTCCAGCGGCGCGGCGGCCTCCTCGCGCAGGGCGGCGACGCGCGCCGCCGCCGGGGCGGAGCTTCTGAAGTCGAGACTCGGGGCGATGCTCATGCGCAGTCTCTCCAGTCGAGGACCATCTTGATGCAGGACGGGTCTTCGAACGCGGTCCGGTAGGCGGATCCGGCGTCCAGGGCCCCGCGGCGGTGGGTGATCAGTCCGTCGAGCGACAGCGCGCCGGCGGCGAGCAGCGCAGTGACGGCGTCCAGGTCGGCGGGGCGCCATTCCGCGGCGACGCGGATGCGCGCCTCGCGCATGAAGGCGGCCGGGAACGCGAAGGCGAGGCTCTGGTCGTAGAAGCCGGCGAGCACGATCTCGCCGCCGGGGGCCAGGCGCGGGATCAGCCGGTCCAGGATCGTGCTGTCGCCGCTGACGTCGTAGACGACCTCATAGTCGCAGCGCGCGTCGTCGGCCGGATCGACCGCCGCATAGCCAAGCGCGCCGTCGCGCCGGGAGGAGTTGGTCTCCCACACCACCGGCTCGCCGCCCGCCGCGACCGAGAGGCGCGCCAGCAGGCGGCCCAGCACGCCGTGGCCGACGATCAGCTCGCGTCCCGGCTTCGAAGCGGCCCGCGCATGCTGGGCGGTCGCCGCCAGCGCGAGGAGCACGGCCTGCTCGCCGAGCCCGGTGGGGGCGAGCGTGGTGCGGGCGCCGGCCGTGACCAGTCGCGAAGCCGCGCCGCCGAAGAGCCCGCGCACGTCGCCGAAGCAGCGCGCGCCCGGCACGAAGACCGCGTCCCCCTCCGACCGGCCGGACCGGTCGCCGGCGGCGATCACGCGCCCGACGGTCTCGTAGCCCGGCACCAGCGGATAGCCCATGCCCGGGAAGGGCGGCATCCGGCCGGACCAGAGCAGCCGCTCGGTGCCGGTGCTGATGCCCGTCCAGTCCACCGCGACGACCACGTCCTCGGCGCCGGGGCTCGACAGCTCGAGCGGGCGGAGCGTGAGCGCGCCGGGCTTCTCCAGGACGACCGCGAGGGCCTGCATGATTCTTCCCCGATTGGGCGGGCGGCGCTCACGGCGTGGACGCCGGCGCTCCCGTCTCACTGTCAGACTAACTTGACACAGAAAAGCGTCAATCTTTTTTTACGCCGCTCACGTCAACGCGTGGCGACGATCAAGCCGGTCAGCATCGGGCGGCGCGTCCTCACCAGACGCGCGCTCGCGAAACCGGCCTGCCCCAGCAAGGCCAGGACCTCGGCGGGGCGGCGGGCGCGGCCTTGCCCCATGGCCAGGAGGTAGAAGCCGAAATAGGCGTCGCCGATCGGCTCGGCTCCCGCCTCTCCGGCGAAGGGCTCGGCCACCAGCAGCGCGCCCCCGGGCGGCAGCGCCGCATGGATGGCCCGCAGCAGCCGCAACGCCGCGTCGTCGTCGTGGTCGTGAAGGATGCGCACCAGGCTCGCCGCGTCCGCCCCCGCGGGCAGCCCGGCGAAGAAATCGCCCGCCGCGACGTCGATGCGCCCGGAGAAGGCTGGCCCGGACAGCCGCCGCTCGGCGCGGGCCGCCACCTCCGGCAGATCGAACACCGTGATTCGAATATCCTGCGTCCGCGCCGCGACGGCCGCCGCGAAGGCGCCCTCGCCGCCGCCGACGTCGAGCAGGCGCCGGTGGCGCGCGAACCGGTAGGCCTCCAGGATGTCGTCAGCCAGCAGCGGCATGGACGCCGCCATCAGGGCGCTGTAGGCCGCGGCGGCCTCGGGGGCGGCGTCGCGCCGCTCTCCCGCATAGGTCCAGAACGCCGAGAGCCGGGTGGCGCGGACCTCGCCGCGCAGCAGCGCGACCGGGTCGCGCAGGTCGTCGTACACGATGGCGTGGTGCTCCACCATGGCGAGCGCGCCCGGGTTGCCGAGCAGCGCCGCGCCGCGCTCGCCCAGCACGAAGCGCCCGTCCCCGACAGCCTGCGCCAGCTTGAGCGAGGCGGCCGCATGGAGCAGCCGGGACGCCGCCTCGACCGGAAGGCCCAGGCGTCGGGCCAGCGCGGGCGCGTCCTGCGGGCCGTCCGCCAACATCGGCAGCAGGCCGAGCCGCACCGTCGCGGCGAGCACCTGCGAGTAGACGAAGCCGGCCACGAGGTCGAAGGTCTCGCGGGCCTTGCGGCGCGCCACGCGCCGCGTCAGCGGGAAAGAGGACGCCCAGCGCTGGAAGCCGGGCCGCATCAGCAGGCGGTTGCGCAGCCCCAGCCAGCCGAGGCGACACGCCGCGGCGGCCTCCGCCAGCGACGACCGCGCCGCAGGGCCCGCCGGAGCGGGACCGGCGAGCGCGCGTCCCGGAGGCTCGGCGGCGGTCATGCGGCTTTCAGGGCGAGTTCCTTGGGCAGGAACGTCGCCGTCTGCGCCACGATGAGGCGGCGAAGGTCGTCCGCCCCGGGGCAGGGCGGAATGGAGTCGACCGCGGAGGCGAGCAGACGCTTGAGGTGCAGGATCGCCTCAGGCAGCCCCATCGCGGCGGCGGCGTTGGGCCGGCCCAGCGCGGCGTCGCGGTTGATCGGCTTGCCGAGGTCCTCGGCCGTGCAATAGACGTCGCGGATGTCGTCGGCGACCTGGAAGGCCTCGCCGAGCTGCAGGCCGAGCGGCCGCCAGGCGTCGCCGCTGCGCCCGCACGCCGCCGCCCCGGCGGCCGTCGCGGCGGCGAAGAGCGCCCCCGTCTTGGCCTGCTGGTAGAGCGCCAGCGGGACGCTGGGCTCGCACTCCCAGGCCTGCCCGGCGCAAATGCCGTGCGGCGCGCCCACCGCGGCGCCGATCGTCGAAACCAGCCGCCCGATGCGGCCGGGCCGCCGCGACGCCCCGCACGCGATGGTCTCGAAGGCGAGCACGATCAGGGCGTCGCCGGCCAGCACCGCCAGCGGCTGGCCGAAGGCGGCGTGCACCGAGGGCTTGCCGCGCCGGATGGGCGCGTCGTCGAAGCAGGGCAGGTCGTCATGCACCAGCGAGGCGCAATGCAGGATCTCGATCGCCGCCGCGGCCGCGTCCGACACCTCCGGCGCGTCGTCGCCGCACGCCTGGGCCACCGCCAGCGTGAGGCGAGACCGCACCCGCGCGCCGCCCGGAAACACGGCGTCCCGCATGGCGGCGGCGAGCCGGGGCGGGCCGCCCGGCCCGCCGGCCGTGGCGAGAGCGGCCTGGAGGGCGTCTTCGATGCGGCGTGCGGCGTCCATGGCGGCGCTCCTGTGTCCATCTGAATTGTCAGAGTAAACTGTCATCTCAAATTGACAACTCCGAATTCAGGGCCGACGATCGGCTTTCGTCGGAGTCTCGCCTGATGCGGACGCAGCAACGCGTGGTGGTGGTGGGAGCGGGGGTGGGCGGTCTCGCCTCCGCGCTCCTGCTCGCGCATGGCGGCTTCGACGTCACGGTCGTGGAGCGGGCCGCCGGCCCGGGCGGCAAGCTTCGCGCCGGAGCCGTGGCCGGCCTCGCGGTCGACGCCGGTCCCACCGTATTCACCATGCCGTGGGTGTTCGAGGCCATTTTCGCCGAGGCCGGCGCGACGCTGGCGGACTGGCTGACGCTCAAGCCCGCCGCCGTCCTGGCCCGCCACGCCTGGGGGCCGGGCGAGCGGCTGGACCTTCTGGCGAACCCCGACGCCGCCGCCGGGGCCATCGCGGCCTTCGCCGGCCCCGCCGAGGCGGACGGCTATCGCCGCTTCTGCGCCCGGGCCCGCAGCGTCTACGAGACGCTGGCGCCCGCCTTCATTGCGGCGCAGCGGCCATCGCTGCCCGAACTCGTGCGCCGCGTCGGCCCGACCCGGCTGGGCGATCTGTGGCGCATCACCCCGTTCCGCTCGCTCTGGAGCGCGCTGGGGGATCATTTCAGGGATCCGCGCCTGCGCCAGCTCTTCGGGCGCTACGCCACCTATTGCGGCTCCTCTCCGTTCAGCGCCCCCGCCACCCTGATGCTGGTCGCGCATGTCGAACAGGCCGGCGTCTACACGGTGGAGGGCGGGATGGAGCGCATCGCCCACGCGCTCGCGACGCTGGCGGCGAGCTCCGGCGCGCGGTTCCGCTATGGCGAGCATGTCGACGAGATCCTGGTCGCGCGCGGCGCGGCCGGCGGCGTCCGGCTCGCCTCGGGCGAGCGGATCGAGGCGGACGCCGTGGTCTTCAACGGCGACGCCGCCGCGCTCGGGGCCGGCCTGCTGGGCCTCGCGGCGCGGCGCGGCGCGGGGCCCGCCCGGCCCGCCCGGCGCTCGCTGTCGGCCGTCACCTGGCTGATGGCGGCGGAGACCGCCGGCTTCCCGCTGTCGCGCCACACGGTCTTCTTCTCCGGCGACTCGCCGCGCGAATTCCGGGACCTGGCCGGGGGCCGCACCCCCGCGGATCCCACCGTCTATGTCTGCGCTCAGGACCGCGGAGCCGTCGACGACGGCGCGCCGCGCGGTCCCGAGCGCCTGCTCTGCCTCGTCAACGCGCCCCCGGCGGGCGACGTCCGCGACGCCGCATCCTGGGAGGTCGACGCATGCGAGGAACGGGTTTTGACGCGGCTGGCGGCTTCTGGCCTCACGATCCGCCGCAGCGCGGGCGCGTCGCTGGCGACGACGCCGAGCGATTTCGCGGCCCGCTACCCGGGGGCGGGCGGAGCCCTGTACGGGGAGGCCTCGCACGGCTGGATGGCGTCTTTCCGCCGGCCGGCCTCGCGCAGCCCGATTCCCGGGCTCTACCTGGCCGGGGGCAGCGTCCATCCTGGCCCGGGGCTGCCGATGGCGGCGATGTCCGGGAGGCTCGCCGCCCAGGCCCTGATGGCGGACCGGGCTTCGATGCGCCTGTGGAGCCGGGCGGCTACGCCTGGTGGTACGTCGACGGCGTCAGCCATGACGGCCGGCACGCGCTGACCCTGATCGCCTTCGTGGGCAGCGTCTTCTCGCCCTATTACGCCTGGTCCGGGCGGCGCGATCCGCTCGACCACTGCGCCCTCAACGTCGCCCTCTACGGCCCGGGAGGGCGCTGGGCCATGACCGAGCGGCGGCGCGAGGCGGTGCGGCGCAGCCGCGACGTCTTCGTCATCGGGCCGAGTTCGCTCGCCTGGAGCGGCGGCGCCCTCACCTTCCGGATCGAGGAGGTCGCCGCGCCCCTGCCCTCGCGCATCCGCGGCCAGGTCGTGATCCGGCCCGAAGCCGTCAACACGCGCGGTTTCGTGCTGGATCGGCGCGGCCGCCATGTCTGGCGGCCCATCGCGCCGCGCGCCGCGGTCGAGGTCCGGCTGGACAGCCCGGCCCTGTCCTGGAGCGGCTCGGCCTATCTGGACTGCAACGCCGGCCGCGAGCCGCTCGAGGAGGGCTTCACCCGCTGGACCTGGGCCCGCGCCGCCCTGCGCCGCGACGCGGCCGTGCTCTACGACGTGGTCGAGCGCGACGGCGGGCGCCACGGGTTGGCGCTGCGCTTCCGCCCGGACGGCTCGATCGACCCCGTCGAGCCGCCGCCGGTGCGCCGGCTGCCCACGACGCGCTGGCTCATGCCGCAGGAGACGCGCTCCGACGGCGCGGCCCGGGTGACGCGCCGCTGCGAGGACGCGCCCTTCTACGCAAGGTCGCAGGTCGCCGCCTCGCTGCTGGGCGAAGAGGCCATCATGATGCACGAGACGCTCAGCCTCGACCGCTTCAGGAGCCCCGTCGTGAAGGCGATGCTCCCCTTCCGGATGCCGCGCGCCCTGGGGCGCGGCCCGTCCTTCGCCGAAATCTAAAGCGTGCTGCGAAAACAGGCGGCATCCGGCTCTTCGCGCCGAAGCATGCGACGCCCAGCATTCCCTAGGCGCCCGGGTCGTCCCGGTCGCGCTTCGGCGGATCGCGCATGGCCCGGCGCACGGAGACGAGCTGCCAGACGCCGAGCCCGAGCGTCAGGCCCAGCACCAGCGCCATCTCGATCAGCCCCAGCATCCCTCCATCCATGACCACGCTCCGGGGCGGCCGCCTCAGCCGCCGAACTGCTCCTGGCGGCCCAGGCGCTCGAAGGTCTCGATCACCCGCGCGGTCCGCCCCGCAAGATCGTACCAGACGGGCCGGCCATGCTCGGCCGGGCTGCGCGACGGGTCGGGCCCCATGGCGTCCACGGCGCGGATCAGGAAGGCGGCCTCCTCCAGCGGCGGCACGGCGCAGGCCGGCGGCGGGCTCCAGCGGCCCGCCCCGCGCGCCGTCTCCAGCAGGGATCGCCCAAGCAGGACGCCCTTGCGGCGCCCCGACACCCTGGCGCGGCGGCCGAGCACGTCGAGATCCGCCGCTTCGGCGTCCCGACCGATGGCGGCGTAGATCCGGGCGGCGGCGTGGATGGCCGGCCGGCAATCGAGCGGCAGCAGCCCGATCCCGGCCTCCGCCCGGGCGTAGAGCAGGTCGGCGGCGCCCAGCATGCGCCGCAGCACGCGCCGCAGCCGCTCGTCCAGGACCGGGTTGGCGAGCCACGCGGCCGGGTCGAGCCCTTCCTCCCGCATCCAGGCCCCGGGCAGGTAGAGCCGTCCGTTGCGCGCGTCCTCGCCGACGTCGCGGACGATGTTGGTGAACTGCATCGCCACCCCGAGGTCGCAGGCCCGCGCCAGCGCGTCGGTCGTGCGCACGCCCATCAGCAGCGCCATCATGGCCCCGACCGACCCCGCCACCCGAACCGCATAGGCCCTGAGCTCGGAGGCCTCGTCGAAGCGGCGACCCTCGGCGTCCCACGCGAGCCCCTCCACGAGGGCCTCCGGCAGCTCGCGCGGGACCCGATGGCGGGCGACGACCTCGGCCAGCATGCGGTCGGCCGGCGCATCCTGCGGCCGCCCCGCATAGACGAGGTCGAGCCGGCGGCCGAGCCGCGCGATGGCCTCCGCGCCGCCCCGGTCGAGGTCGACCGCGTCGTCGGAGAGGCGGCAGAAGGCGTAGAGCCCGTAGGCCGAGGCCCGCACCCGCTCCGGCAGCAGCAGGGACGCCGCATAGAAGCTGCGCGAGCCGACGCGGATCGCCTCCCGGCAGGCCGCCAGATCCTCAGGATCGAAGCCGGCGGGATCGAAGCCGGCGGGCCGTTCAGGCGAAGACGGACGCATCGGGGGCCACCTTGTCGAGGACGCGTGCGGACGAGAGGACGCCGGGCAGGCCGGCGCCCGGATGGGTGCCGGCGCCGACCAGGAACAGGTTGCGGACGTCCTCGCTGCGGTTGTGCGGGCGAAACCACGCGCTCTGGCTGAGGATCGGCTCCAGGCCGAAGCCCGCCCCGTGCAGGGAGGAGAAGTCGGCCGCGAAATCGGCCGGGGTGGTCACCCGGGAGGTGACGATCTCGGCCTCCAGGCCGGGCAGCAGCGTCTCGGAGAGGGAGCGCGCGATCGCCTGCCTGTAGGCCTCGGCGCAGCGCGGCCAGTCCTGCCCGCCCTTCAGGTTGGGGACCGGCGAGAGCACGTAGAAGGCGTCGCAGCCGGGCGGCGCGAGGCTCGGGTCGGTGGCCGTCGGCCGGTGCAGATAGAGGCTGAAATCCTCCGCCAGGGTCTTCGACCGGAAGACGTCGTCCAGCAGCCCGCGATAGCGCGGCCCCATCAGGATGGTGTGGTGCGCGACGTCCTCGTAGCGGCGGCGCACGCCGAAATACCAGACGAAGAGGCCCATCGAGTAGGCCGCCTTCTCGATGCGGCGGTCCGTCCAGCGGCGGCGCGCCTCGGGCGGCAGCAATTTGGAGTAGGTCCAGGCCGAATCGGCGTTGGACACCACGATGTCGGCCGCCAGCCTCTCGCCGTCCTCCAGCCGCACGCCGGCGGCGGCGCCATCGACCACGTCGATCTTTACCGCCCGCGCGCCGCAGCGCACCGTTCCGCCCTGGCCCTGGATGAGCCCCACGAGGCCGTCCACCAGCCGGCCCGTGCCGCCCATGGCGAAATGCACGCCCCAGCGCCGCTCCAGATAGGCGATCAGGCAATAGATCGCGCTGGCCCGGAACGGGCTGCCGCCGATCAGCAGCGGGTGGTAGCCGAACACGGCGCGCAGGCGCTCGTCCTTGATCCGCCGCGAGACCGCCGCGTGGACGGTCCTCAGCCCGCCCAGCCGCAGCAGGTCCGGGGCGACGCGCAGCATGTCCATCGGGCTGTCGAAGGCCGCGTCGCCGAGCTGCTCGAAGCCGACGCGGTAGATCGCCTCGCTGTCGCGCATGAAGCGCTCGTAGCCCTCGACGTCGCCGGGGGAGAAGCGCGCCACCTCCCGGCGCATGGCCTCGGCGTCGCCGTTATAGGTGAACTCCGAGCCGTCCTGGAACCGGATGCGGTAGAACGGGTCCATCGGCACGAGGGCGACGTCGTCGGCGAGCCGGCGGCCGCACAGCGCCCAAAGCTCCTCCAGCAGGAACGGCGCGGTGATGATGGTGGGGCCCGCGTCGAACACGAACCCGTCCTGGCGATGCACCCGGGCCCGGCCGCCGGGGACGTCCAGCTGCTCCAGCACGGTGACCCGGTAGCCCCTCGCGCCGAGCCGCACGGCCGCCGCGAGGCCGCCGAAGCCGCTGCCGATCACCACCGCATGCGGCTGGCGGGCGAAGGACCGCGGCGGCGCCTCATGCTGCATGGTCGTCGTCCAGGGTCGGCGGCGCCAGGCCCGCCGCGCGCTCCAGGATGAGGGCGGCGACCTGGGCCGGGTCCTCCTCATGGGCCAGATGGCCGAGCCCGCGCAGCACCTTCACGGTCGAGTCCGCCAGCCGGTCGCGCACCTGGAACGAGACGTCCGGCAGCACGGCCTGGTCGTTCCCTCCCACCAGCAGCAGCGTCGGGGTGGCGAGCCTCCCGAGATCCCGCTCGAAGGACTCCAGGTCCCAGTTCGCCATCATGCCGAGCGCGCCGGCGACATGCCCGGGCGTGCGGAAGAGGCGGCCATAGAGCTCCAGCCCGCGCTCGTCGATCTTCGAGCCGGTGTTGCGCAGCAGGCGCTCGACCTGGCCGCGGTCGGCCGCCCAGGAGAACAGCCGCGGCGCGAGCGGGTTGAGGAACAGCACCTTCGCCATGGGCGGGAAGAGCTGCCCGGCGATGCCCCCGAAGGGCAGCAGCGCGCCGTTGAGCCCGACCAGGAGCGCGGGCGCGATCGCCCCGTCGAGCGTCATCCGGATCTCGATGGCCGCCCCGGCCGAGTGGCCGACCGCCACCTGGGGCGCCAGCTCCAGCTCCGCCAGGAGGTCGGCGACCGCGCGCGCCATCCCGGTCAGGGAGGGGCGGCCGCGCGGAAACGGGCTGGTGAAGCCATGGCCCGGCAGGTCCGGCGCCACCACGGTGAACCGCTCCGCCAGCAGGGGCGCAAGGCTGCGCCAGGAATGCGTCGCCGCGCCGGTGCCGTGCAGCAGCAGCAGCGGCGGGCCCTCGCCCATCACCTGGACGTGCCAGCGCAGGCCGCCGGCCCGCACGAAGCGGCTCGCCTCGCGGTTCGGCCAGTCGCGTCCGTCCCTCTCCCAATCGGGTCTGTCGGGGTCGATGGCCACGGCGTACCCCATCAGTTTGGCGGGGCGGCCGCACGGACGGCGCGCGACAAAGTCGCGGCGTCGGCGTGGGGCAGGGGGAGATACCGCGCCGCCATGGCGGCGGCCAGGGCGCGCGCTTCCCTTTGCGGCTGCGGCGAGGTGTCGATCAGCAGCGCCGAGAGCCGCGCCGCCCGCAGCCGGAGGGCGGCGTCGAGCGCGTCGGCGGCGGCCTGCGGGCGACCCCCGGTCCCGTCGCGGGCCACATTGGCGCGCCCGTCGGTCAGCATCACGACGATCGGCGAGCGGCCCTTGCGGCGGGCCGCGTCCGCGACCGCAGCGGCGGCGTCGATGCCGGCGGCCAGCGGCGTGCCGCCCCCGCCCGGAAGGCCGGCGAGGCCGCGCCGCGCCCGCGCCAGCGAGCGCGTCGCCGGCAGCACGATTTCGGCCTCCCGGCCCCGGAAGGCGACCAGCGCGACCTCGTCGCGGCGGGCGTAGCAGTCGCCCAGCAGAAGCTCGATGGCCCCCTTCGCCTCGCCCAGCCGATGCAGCGCCTGGGATCCCGACGCGTCCACCGCGAAGACGATGAGGCTGGCCGATTTCGCCTCGGTCCTCACCACCCTGAGGTCGTCGCGGCGGATCAGCACGCGCGGCGCGGAGGCGGCGCGACCGGCCGGCAGCGCCTCGCGCCGCAGCCTCTGCCAGCCCAGCGCCGCCCGCACGGTGGCGATCAGGTCCAGGCGGTCGCCGCCCTGCGGCGCGCCCGGCCGCGATCCCGCCGGGCGGCCTCGCCCGCGCATCGTCACCGGGGCGCCGGCCCGACCGGCCTGCGCGTCCCGGCGCAGCATGGCGCCGCCGAGCTCGGCCAGCAGCCGATCCGGCAGGCGCGCCTTGGCGGCGGCGACCAGCCGCTCCGCCTGCGCCTGCGGTCCGGGAGCGTCGTCGTCGCGAGCATCGTCGTCGGGCGCGCCGGCGCCCGGGTCGGCGGCCGACGCTTCGGCGGTTTCGGGCGTTTCGGCGGTTTCAGCCGGATCAGGGGCGGCCTCCGGCTCGCCCGGATCGTCGGGCGTCGCCGGCCAGCGGGTGGCGCGGGGCGCGAGCACGAGCCGGATGGCGGCGGCGAGATCGGGCTCCTCGACGGCCACGCTTCCCCGAAGCGCGGCGCAAGCCCGCGCGGCCGCGACGGCCAGCAGGGTCGCCCGCAGCGACGCGACGCCGAGGGCGTCTGCGGCCGCGCACAGCGTCTCGGCCGCCGCGGTCTCCATCTGCACCCCGCACAGCCGCGCTTTGGCGTCGGCGACGTCGTTCCGGCTCCAGCCCATGTCGGCGCCGCCGGCCTCGTCGAGGGCCAGCACGACGCCGAGCCTCTCGCGCAGCGCCTCGGGCGCGGCTTCGTCCGGCCCGACGCCCTCGTCGAAGGCCAGCAGGGCGACCGGCGCCGGCGCGCCGCGGTCCTGCTCCAGCGCCGCGCCGAGACGGGCGGCGCGCCCCCCGGCCAGCCGCTCGGCCATCGCCAGGGCCAGCACGCCGCCGGCCGCGGCGCGAAGCAGCCCGGCCTGCGCGACGGGGCGACCGGCCGCCAGCGTGGCGGCGACGTCGAGCCCGCCGAACAGGCGGTCGTCGGAGGCTGATCCCGGGACGCGCACGAAAGGGGCGTCCTCCGGCAGGAGCGCACGCAATCCCGCCACCCAGGCGTCGCGATGGGGTCCGTGGCCGGAGCGCAGCACCGCGCCGCCGACGCCCCGGGGATCGACCGCGATCAGGGCCGCCGCCAGCGCCGCGTCCGCGGCTTGAGCGTCCCCGGCGGGGGCCATGGCGGCCGGATCCTCGGGCGGGAGGGCTGTCATGGCGGGCCCAGGACCTCGAGGACCGCCTGCTCCACCCGCACGGCGGAGCGGGCGTCGTCCAGGGGATTGCGGCGCAGCCGGTGCGCCAGCGCCAAGGGGGCGACGCGCCGCAGATGCGCGTCCATGATCCGAGCCTCGCCATCGAGGCTCGCCAGGGCGCGGGCCGCCCGGATCAGCGTCAGCTCGCCGCGCAGTCCGTCCGTACCGACGCGCAGGCACAGCCGCGCCGCCTGCTCCAGGGCGGCCAGCGGCGTCTCGACCTCCCCGAGCGCCGCGCGGGCGCGCACCACCCGCCGACGCACCGCGGCGTCCCGCCGGCTCCAGGCCTGCGCGAAGCCGTGCGGATCGCGGTCGAAGGCGTCGCGGCGGCGCACCACCTCGACGCGCTCGGCCAGCCCGGTCGGGGTGCGGACCTCCACGGCGAGCCCGAAGCGGTCGAGGAGCTGGGGCCGAAGGTCCCCCTCCTCCGGATTGCCGCTGCCCACGAGCACGAACCGCGCCGGATGCCGGACGCTCAGACCCTCGCGCTCGACGAGGTTCTCGCCCGAGGCGGCGACGTCGATCAGCAGGTCGACCAGATGGTCGTCCAGCAGGTTGACCTCGTCCACATACAGGAAGCCGCGATTGGCCCGGGCCAGCAGGCCGGGCTGGAACACCTTC